>DASSFS010000108.1:0-5919 GCA_035694165.1 Solirubrobacterales bacterium
GGCTCAGCTGCGCAACGGCTTCCGGGGGAGTGGCACACGGCGCTCCCCTGCGCACCCTCCCCGTCGCCTGATAGAAATCCGGTCTCATGGATCGCGAGACCGCAAGGAAGAATATGAGCGCCGGGCTTGTCGCCGGCGGCCTCTCCGCGGCGATCTTCGCCCTCTGCTTCGTCGCCGCCTTCCTCTACATCGCCCAGTAGCCGATGGCCGAGCACCGACACATCCCCGAGCCCGGCGAGCTGATCTACCTGTCCAAGCCGTCCTGGGCACCAGCCTTCTTTGGACTCGGCGTCCTCGGCTTGGTCGCCGGCACCTTCGCCTCCGGCTTCATCTTCGCGCCCTACCTCTACGCGATCGTCGGTGCGGTCATCGCCCTCGGCGCCTTCCGCAGCCTCGTCCGCGGCGCCATCAGCGACTACTACCGCCTGCCGCGTAAGCAGCGCGTCCGTAGCGCCGCCCTGCCGGTCGAGACGATCAGCATCCCACCAAAGCCCTAAGCGGCTCAGCTCAGTCGGGCGTCATTCCGGACGTCGCGCCGTCGCTGGTCCAGACGCGGACGATGTCGCGCATCGAGAGCACGCCGACTGGGTGGGGGCCATCGAAGACGACCAGGTGGCGGACACCGCGGCGCGACATCTCGGCGGCGGCGCGCTCGAGGCTCCAGTCCGGGGCGGCGGCGATCACGCCCTCGCTCATGTGCTCGGCCACCAGCTCGACGTCGGGATCCTCACCGGCGCCGACCGAGACCAGCAGATCGCGCTCGGTGACGATGCCCGGAGTCGGCGACTCGGCGTCGCTGACCAGCGCCGCTCCGGTCCCCTTCTCGACCATCTTCGCCGCCGCCTCCCGCAGCGTGTGCGATGGGCCGACAGTCAGCGACACCTCTGACATCCCGTCTCTCACCTGCATCGGTCCCTCCTTCTCGGCAGTCTCTGGAGATAGTGCGGATCGCCGCAAGACTACTCCCAATCGTGGGGCGCGACAGGACGCTTTTACGCGTGCTCGACATATAGACTCCGGCCCGCCGCCAGCCGTATGCCAAGCACTTCGCAACTCATCCGCCCGCTGCTCGCTCTCGCCGCCCTGGCAGGCGTCCTCGTGGCCGTCTCGGGCTGCGGGACGACGACTGCCGACGAGACCCGCGGGCGCGTCCTCTTCGTCCAGAAGTGCGGCACCTGCCACACGCTCGCCCAGGCCGGCACCACCGCCCAGATCGGCCCCGACCTCGACGACGCCTTCGCCGCCGCCCGCGAATCGGGTCAGACCGACGACACGGTCGAAGGGATCGTCAAGGCCCAGGTCGAGCTGCCCCGTCCCAGCACCGACAACCCCGCCGTCTCGATGCCGGCGGAAATCGTCACCGGGCAGGATCTCGACGACGTCGCCGCCTACCTCGGCATGTACGCGGGTGTGCCCGGAGCGGCGCCGCCGAAAGTTCCCGGCGGCCCCGGTGCCCAGGTCTTCGCAAATAACGGCTGCGGCGGCTGCCACACGCTCGCCGCCGCCAAATCCGGTGGCGTGACCGGCCCCAACCTCGACGAAGTCCTGCCTGGCCAGAGCGCGGCGACGATCCACGAGGACATCGCCGACCCCAACAAAGTGATCGCGAAGGGCTATCCGCCCAACGTGATGCCGGCGAACTACGCGGACACGCTTTCGCCGAAAGAACTCGACGACCTCGTCCAGTATCTGATCGAAAGCACCTCCGGCGGCAAATCCGCCGGGTCCAGCTCCAAAGGCTGAGACCGGCAGCGGTTCCGCCGCTGCGATCATTGCCACGATGCGGCAACGCCTCAGAGCCCGCCTCGAGATCTCCCCCCGGCGCTACGCGCAGGTCACCGCCGTGGCCCTCGCCGCCCTGGCCCTGATCGTCCTCACCGGCGCCGCCGTGCGCCTGACCGGCTCCGGCCTTGGCTGTCCCGACTGGCCCAAATGCCACGGCGGCACCGTGCCGCCGCTCGACACGCACGCGGTGATCGAGTACGGCAACCGGCTGCTGACCGGCTTCGTCGGCCTCGCCGTGATCGCCGCCTGCGCCCTCGCCTTCTTCCGCGTCCCCTACCGCTGGCACCTGGCGCTGTTCGGCGCCCTGCTGCCCCTGGGAGTTCTGGGACAGGCGATCCTCGGCGCCCTCGTCGTCAAGTACCACCTCGCTCCCGGCCTGGTGATGTCGCATTTCATCCTCTCGATGATGCTGCTCGATGCGGCCTTTGCCCTCGCCTGGTGCTCCCGCTATGAGCCCTGGGAGCGCCGGCGCTCGAACGATCGCCTTGGCGTCTGGTCGGTGCGGGCGCTGATCCCGCTCGGACAGCTGACGATCCTGGCGGGGACGATCGCCACGGCCTCAGGGCCTCATGCCGGTGCCCATGAGGGCGAACTCGTCCACCGCTTCGACTTCCAAGGCGGCGAGACGCTGGAATGGGTGGTCCAACGCCACGCGGCGATTGCCGCCATCTACGGCTTCGCGGCGATCGCAGTCTGGTTCCTTCTGCGCCGCCCTGGAGGCGACAGGCGGGCCGTAAAGCCTCTCACAGTGGTCCTGGGCCTCCTCGCCCTGCAGGGCGTCATAGGCGGCGTCCAGTGGGCCCTGGAGCTCCCCAGCGAGATCGTCTGGCTGCATGTCTCCCTCGCCACCCTGAACTGGCTGGCGATGCTGTGGACGGTCGCGGCGGCCGGCCGGCTGGAGCCGCGCGACGAGTCAGCCTCGGCCGGTGGCGAGCCGAGACACGCCGAGTCGGCTACCGCTGGCGCCGTCTAGTTGCTCCCCTTCTGGCTCTCGATCGGTGCCCTCAGCCTCGTTCAGGCAGCCTTGGTAGCCGCCCCACGTCCGGCTATCGCTCCATTTCTGGCGGGGCTGCGCAACAGCTCCTGGGCGCTGGTGCTGCCGCTCTCGATCGTCGTCGTCGTCTCGGCGATCGCCCTCGAGGAGGCCGTCGCCGACTTCCTCACCTACCTGGCCCTGTTCGCCGTTCCGCCCCTCGCCGCCCTGGCGCTGGCGGCGATCGTGCGCGGCGGGCGCCCCCCGCTCGCGCTCCTGACCGTGCCCCTGTTCGCAATCGCCTGGGCGGGTCGCGACTCGCTGAGCGGAGAGACCGCAGCGCTGATCCTCTCCGCCCTTGCCTGCGTCAGCCTCGGCTGGCTGCTCGTCTGCGTCGTCCCCGGCCTCTGGGTGAAGATCGGGGTCTGTGCGATGGCGATCATCGACGCCTGGCTGGTCGGCTCCGATCTCCTGCAGGGACCCAATGCCGTCCTCAACGCCGCCGCACCGGGCGGTCTCCCCCAGCTCCAATTCGTTTCCTTCGGCTCGGCGGTGATGGGCTTCGGTGACATCTTCATCGCCGCCGTCCTTGGCGCCCTGCTGGCCTCCGACCGACGCCTCCAGCTGACCGGCGCCGCACTCGCCGCCGTCTTCTGCCTCAGCTTCGACTTCCTCTTCTTCGCCCTCGACACGCTGCCGGCGACGGTGCCGATCGCGCTGACGCTGGTGGCGCTGGAACTGCGAATCCCCGACCGCGTCAGAGCTGGGTCGCGAGGGCGACGAAGCCAGCGATCACAGTTGAGGAAAACGCGATCGCGCCAAAGATGATCGCCCTGCCGATCGAGTCGAGGCGAGTGTCGATCCGGCCAAACTCAGCGTCGAGGCGCCCCTCGATGCGGCCGAACTCAGTCTCCATCCGCTGATCGATTCGATCGAGCTTGCCCTCAATCCGTTCAAAGCGCTTGTCCACTTGCGCGAATTTGAGATCCACTTGCTCGAACCGGCGGTCCACTTGCTCGAACCTGCGATCCACGTCGTCAAAGCGTTCGTCGACGCGGTCGAAGCGTTCGTCGATCCGCTTTCCGAACTCGTCCAGGCGCTCGTCGGTCCAGCTCTGTCTCACGGCCTCCATATTTGCAGACTAGCCGGAGAGATGTAAGGAGTTGTCTGCGGAACGTAAAAGCTTCGTCTCAACTCTCGCGCCGCTTACGCGCGACCCAGCGAGAACCATGCCAGACACCCGCGCAGACGAGCACCAACCCCCAGAGCGCCCCGACCAAGGGCCGCGTCAACAGGGTCAAGGCCACGATCGAAGCGCCCGCGATCATGACGATCACGACCCACCGAAAGACCGCTGCCTCGGAGAGCTTCAGAGGATGTAGACGGTCACGTAGACCACGATCCACATGATGTCCACGAAATGCCAGTAAATCCCTGGCACCTCGACACCGAGGTGGTCCTTGGCGGCGGGGCCGAAGTGGCCGCGGAAGGCGCGGATCGTGGCGAAGGTGAGCAGCATCAGGCCGACGAAGACGTGAGCGCCATGCAGGCCGGTGAGGCTGTAGAAGATCGAGCCGAAGGCGAGGTCGCGGGCGCTGAAGCCGATGTGCACGTACTCGTTGACCTGGATGAAGAGGAACGTCGCACCCAGCAGCCAGGTCAGGAACAGGCCGATTTTGAGCCCGGTGTGGTTGCCGCGACGAATCGACTCCAGCGCGTAGTGGATCGTGAAGCTGGAGGAGACGAGAATCGCCGTGTTGATGCCGGCTACCGCGACCGGTAGTTCGTAGGGGTCCGGCGGCCAGCTCTCAGGGGCGACGACGACGCGGAGGAAGAAGTAGGAGGCGAAAAAGGCCCCGAACAGCATGATCTCGGAGACGATGAAGAGGAGGATCCCGAGCGTCTGTTTGTCGATCCGCGAACTCTCGTTGGCCTCGGGCGGGCCGTGATGCTCGTCATGGGCGTGCCCGAGGGCGACGGTTGCGCTCTCCATCAGGCCTCTCCTCCTTCAGCGACGGCGGCAGCGACGGCAGCGGCCGGCCGGCCCACCTCGATGTGCTCGACCTGCTTGTCAGTGATCTCGCGGACGCGCCCGATCAGGTCCTCCTCGAGCCAGCGCGAGCCCTCGCCGGCAAAGGTCGAGATCAGCACCTCGTCGATCCGGTAGTGCTCGATCGCGTTCTTGACAGCGCGGAAGGGATCGGGGCTCATCGGCTGGCCGGTCGCGTCGACCTCGGCGCGGTAGAGCTCGGCAAGGGTGGAAGCGAGGTCACGGACGATCTCGGCCTCGCTGACGTCATCGGTGCGGGGACAGATGATCGTGTAGCGATGAGGGCTGGCGCCCGCCCGCTCTTTGAGCCGGTTGATGAGGTCGGGGGTCGCCACGGTCTGGGTCGCGACGACGAGGGTGTGGATCACGTCCCAGGCAATCGCGTCGTCTTCGATCCGGACCGGGATGTGGGTGACCTTGGTGTCCGGCTCGAATTGCGCCTTCGCCCACTCGACCAGGTCTTTTCGGGTCAAGCCGAAGCGGGTGTCATAGAGACAGGACAGCAGCACCTCACCGGGGTCGTGGGCGCGAACGCCATCGTCGAGCGCCAGCCACGGCTCCGGGTCCAGCACCTCACCGATCGAGTCGATGCCGAACTCGGCCAGTACCGCCATCGTCACCTCGACCCGGGCCCGAGCCGCCTCGCGCAGCTCGCCGGCGTCGATCAGCTGACCAACGGCAGGCTCGTTCTGCGGCGCCGCGACAACCACGCCGGAAACCTTGTCGTGGCGGTCGCGCACGGCCTGCAGCAGCTTGCGGCCGCCGGCGACCTCGTTGAGGAAGACCAGCAGTGTGCGGCCATCGTCCACGGCGCTCATGATGAGCCCACCACACTCGGCTCTTTGGCCGGCACCTCGGCGCCTTCGCCGGGCATGATCGCGTGTTTGGCACCGGGCACGCCGAACTCGTAGGGGCCGCCGACGACGCGGGGAATCTCGGGGAAGTTGTAGATCGGCGGCGGCGAGGAGACCTGCCACTCGATCGAGTTGGCGCGCCACGGATTGGCGCTGGCCCTGGGCCCGAAGCGCCAGCTGACGATCATGTTGTAGAGGAAGACCAGCTGCACGGCGCCGAGCATGAAGGCGAAGCAGCTGATCAGCAGGTTCCAGTT
>DASSFS010000109.1:0-15407 GCA_035694165.1 Solirubrobacterales bacterium
CCTCACCGACCACGGCGTGATGAACGGCGCGGTCGCCCTCTCCCAGGCCTGCGGTAAGCACGGGATCAAGCCGCTCGTCGGGCTCGAGGCCTACCTGGTCGACGATCGCAAGACGATCAAGGAGCAGACGCGCTACGAGCGCAACCACATCACCCTGCTGGCGGAAAGCGACAAGGGCTACGCCAACCTCGTCCAGCTCACCTCGGCCGGCTTCCTCGAGGGCTTCTCGCGCGGCAAGGCCAACGTCGACATGGAGCTGCTGGCGCGCCACTCCGAGGGCGTGATCGTGCTCACCGGCTGCCTGCAGTCGCGCTTCTGCCGGCGCCTGGTCGAAGAGCGCGCCGACGACGCCCGCGCTCACCTCGACGACCTGATTCAGGCCTTCGGCGCCGACCAGGTCTATTTCGAGGTGCAGAAGAATGGGATCGAAGAGCAGGACAAGGCGAACGAGGGGATCGTCCGCTACGCCCGCGAGCTGAACCGGCCCGTGGTCGGCACCGCCGACGTCCACTACCTACGGCGCGAGGACTTCGACAACCACGCGGCGCTGCTCTGCGTGCAGACCAAGTCGACTCTGGAGCTGCCGAAGCTCAGCTTCGACACCAACGAGTTCTACATCAAGAGCTCGGAGGAAATGATCGAGTCCTTCGCCGAGTGGCCGGAGGCCGTTCCGACCTCGCTCGAGATCGCCGAGCGCTGCTCGCTCGACATCGAGCTCGGCAAGCTGCTGCTGCCGCGCTACCCGACCGAGGAAGGCGAGGAGCCGGAGGCGATGCTGCGCCGCGTCGCCGCCGAGGGGTTGCGCGCCCGCTACGGCGACCCGCCGCCGGCCGAGGCGGTCGAGCGGCTTGACTTCGAGCTCGGGGTGATCGAGGAGATGGGCTTCTCCTCCTACTTCCTGATCGTCTGGGACTTCGTCCGCTACGCGAAGGAAAACGGCATCGCGGTGGGACCGGGGCGCGGCTCCGCGGCGGGCTCGATCGTCTCCTACGTGCTCCGGATCACCGACCTCGACCCGATCTCCGAGGGCCTGATCTTCGAGCGCTTTCTCAACCCGGGCCGCAAATCGATGCCGGATATCGACATCGATTTCTCCGTCCGCGGCCGCGAGCGGATGATCCGCTACGTGGGCGAGAAATACGGCCGCGAATCGGTCGCCCAGATCATCACCTTCGGCAAGATGGCGCCCCGCGCGGCGACGCGTGACGCAGCCCGCGTGCTCGGCTACGACTACGGGACCGGCGATCGCCTGGCGAAGCAGATCCCGGAGCCGATCATGGGCCGCAGCCCGTCCTTCGCCGAATGCCTGAAGTCAGGGCAGGAACTGAAACAGACCTACGACGCCGAGCCGGACGCGAAGAAGATCATCGACGTCGCCCAGGGGCTCGAGGGGATCATCCGCAACAACTCGATCCACGCCGCCGCCGTGGTGATCGCCGACCGGCCGCTGCAGGAGGTGGTGCCGCTGCAGCTGGCGGAGGATCGCAGCGCTCCGGCCGCTCCGAACGGCAACGGGTCCGGCAAAGCCGAGCGCCAGTACAAGATCGTGACCCAGTACTCGATGGGCCCGATCGAGGAGATCGGGCTGCTGAAGATGGACTTCCTCGGCCTGCGAAACCTCGACGTGATCGAGGACGCGATCGACATCATCCGTCGCTCGCGCGGCGAGGAGATCGAGATGGAGCAGATCCCGATCGACGATGCCAAGACCTACGCGATGCTGGCCGGCGGCGACTCGACCGGGGTCTTCCAGTTCGAGTCGGAGGGCATGCGCGACGCGCTGCGCAAGGTCAAACCGACCGAGTTCGCCGACCTGGTTGCGCTCGGCGCCCTCTACCGACCCGGCGCGATGGCATACATCCCCGCCTATGCGAAAGGCAAGAAGGACCCGACGACGGTCCGCTACCCGGACCCGCGCCTGCGCGCGATCACCGAGGAGACCCACGGCTGCGTCATCTATCAGGAGCAGTTGATGGAGATCTCGCGCTCGATGGCCGGCTTCACCGGTGCCGAGGCGGACGATCTGCGCAAGGCGATCGGCAAGAAGAAGCGCGAGCTGATGGCGACGATGAAGGACAAATTCATGCAGGGGCTGGCGGAATCCAGCACCGCGCCCGGCGTCGCCAAGGATCTCTGGAAGCTGAACGAAGCCGCCGCCGACTACTCGTTCAACAAGTCCCACGCCGCTTGCTACGGGCTGATCTCCTATCGCACCGCCTACCTCAAGGCCAACTACCCCGCCGAGTACATGGCGGCGGTGATCTCCTCGGTGATGAACACCAAAGACAAGGTCCCCTTCTTCGTCAATCGCTGCGAGGAGATGGGGATCGAGGTGCTGCCCCCCGACGTCAACTCCTCCGACCACAGCTTCGTCGTCAGCGAGAACGCGATCCGCTTCGGGCTCGACGCGGTCAAGAACGTCGGCCACTCGGCGGTGGAGGCGATCCTGCGCGCCCGCGAGGACGCCGGGATCGCTTCGATCTGGGACTTCTGCGAGCGGGTCGACTCCCGCGCCGTGAACAAACGCGCGATCGAATGCCTGATCAAGTGCGGCGCCCTCGACTCGACCGGGGCGACCCGCAAAGGGATGCTGGAAACGCTGCCGGCAGCCCAGTCGGCGGGTCAGAAGGCGCAGGAGGACGCGCAGATGGGCCAGGGCTCGATCTTCGACTTCGGCGACGACGCCGCTGCCGGCGGCTCCTCGCCGGGGCAGGCGCACCACCGGCCGCCGATCTCCGCCGTCGAGTTCGACCGGGCTGAGCTGCTGGCCCTGGAGAAGGAGACGCTCGGCACGTATCTCTCCTCGCATCCTCTGGCCGAGGTGAAGGGGGCACTGCGGGCGCGGGTCGACTGCAGCCTGGCCGAGTTGGGCGGCAAGGCCGACGGCTCCTGGGTCACCGTCGGCGGCATCGTCGTCGAGTGCAAGAAGATCCGCACCAAGAGCGGCAGTCAGATGATGTTCGCCACCCTCGACGACGTCGAAGGGCAGGTCGAGATGCTGGTCTTCAAGGCCGATGAGTCCGAGAACGCCGCCGTGATCGCCCCCGACGCGATCGTCCTCGTGCGCGGCCGGCTCGACCACAAGGACCGGGGTGAGACCAAGCTGGTCGTGCAGGAGGCCCAGCGCTTCGAACCCGACAACGACGAGATCGCCCGCGGCAACAAGAACGCCACGCCGGTCCCGTCGGGCCCGTTCAAAGTCGAGGTCGATCCGAGCCAGCTCAATCCGGCTCTGGTCGACGAGCTGAAGGCGGTGCTCGAACACCACAAGGGCGACGCCGACGTGCACCTGGTGATGGAGACCAGCGCCGGCCCCCGCAGCCTCAAGCTTGGCAACGAATACCGCGTGCGCCCCTCGAGCAGCCTGCTGGCCGAGATAGACCACGTCCTAGGGCAAGCAGCACTGGCCGCTTGATTCGCCGAGACCGCTTTGTTCCGCGGTCTCGGCTCCCTAGACTTTCCGCATGACCGCTACGCGCACCCAGGTCGGCGAGTGTCGCCAGTGCCGATCGTTCTGCGACAAAATGGTCGAGCCGCGTGGCTGTATCGAGCTCGGGTGCCGCTATCTCTACAGCTACGTCGACGGCCTCAACGGCGAGCAGTACGTCGGCTGCATGCAGAAAGTATTCGGCGCCGAGGTGGAGCTCTCGGCGGTGCTGGAGCCGGGTGGCTTTGGCGGCGTCAAGATGACCGGAGAGCCGCTGCCGCACTGCCAGTTCTCGGTCGAGCGCGCATACGAGGGCTCCGGCGAGTCCTACGACTGCGTGAACAGGCGCTTTTTCGACTGCACCGACGAGGGCGCTGAGGGACTGCGCGCCTTCGACCTTCGCGACATCTAATGGGACACCGTTCCATGTAATATTCGCCGTCATGACTGAGACGGCAGAGATCGCACCGACCGACGCAGACCAGGCCCTCGCCGAGGTGACAGGCGCCAGTGGCTCCGACGCCGGGGGAGACGGGCCGAAGTTCACGCTCGAGCTCAACCAGGACCAGAAGGACATCAAAGAGTGGGTGCACGGCTTCGCCGAGGGCGTCGTCAGGCCCGCCGCCGAGGAATGGGACGAGCGCGAGGAAACGCCCTGGCCGGTGATCCAGGAGGCCGTCAACATCGGCCTCTACAGCTTTGAAGCGTTGGGTCAGTTCTGGGCTGACGAGACCGGCCTGACGCTGCCGATCGCCAACGAGGAGCTGTTCTGGGGCGACGCCGGCATCGGCATGGCGATCATGGGCACCTCGCTCGCCGTCGCCGCGATCTTTGGACAGGGGACGCCGGAGCAGATGGGCGAGTGGATTCCCCAGTGCTTTGGCACCCCGGACGACGTCAAGCTGGGTGCCTTCTGCGCTTCCGAGCCGGACGCCGGGTCCGACGTCTCGGCGATCCGCACCACGGCCAAGTACGACGAGGCCAGCGATGAGTGGGTGATCAACGGCCAGAAGGCCTGGGCGACCAACGGCGGCATCGCCAACATCCACGTCGTCATCGCCTCGGTCGACCGTGAGCTCGGCTCACGCGGCCACGCCGCCTTCGTGATCCCGCCCGGCACGAAGGGCTGCGAGCAGGGCGCCAAGGTGAAGAAGCACGGCCTGCGCGCCTCGCACACCTCCGACGTTCACCTCGACGACTGCCGTATCCCCGGCGCTTGTCTGCTGGGTGGCAAAGAGAAGCTCGACGAACGCCTGGCGCGTGTCCGCGAGGGCAAGAAAGCCAAATCGCAGGCGGCGATGCAGACCTTCGAGGCGAGCCGGCCGACCGTCGGCGCCCAGGCGCTCGGCATTGCCCGCGCCGCCTACGAGTACGCGCTCGAGTACGCCAAAGAGCGCGAACAGTTCGGCAAGAAGATCATCGAGAACCAGTCGATCGCCTTCGCCCTGGCCGACATGAAGCTGGAGATCGACGCCGCCCGGCTGTTGGTCTGGCGCGCCGCCTGGATGGGCCGCACCGGGCAGAAATTCGAAAACGCCGAGGGCTCGATGTCGAAGCTGAAGGCCGGCGAGGTCGCCGTCTGGGCAACCGAGCGGGCGATCCAGATCCTTGGCGGCAACGGCTACACCCGCGAGTACCCGGTCGAGCGGATGCACCGCGACTCGAAGATCTACACGATCTTCGAGGGCACCTCAGAGATCCAGCGCCTGGTCATCTCCCGCGCGATCTCCGGCGTCCACGTCAAATAACGAACTTACGGCGGGAGAGCAAGGGCCGGCCGTGAGCCGGTCCTTGTCGCCTGCCTAGGAACGGCGCTTGAGCCCTTCGCGGCGCAGGCGCTTGGCCAGCGTCACTTCCTGCTTGCTGGGGCCTTTCTTCTCCGGCCCTGGGGTCTCCAGGGTGGCCGGGAGGCCCTCGAAGCGGGGGTCGGAGAGGAAGGTGGCGAGGCCTTTGCGGCCCATCTCGCCTTTGCCGAGGTTGGCGTGGCGGTCGCGGCAGGAGCCGAGGGGAGCCGCGGCGTCGTTGACGTGAACGGCGCCGAGGCGGTCGATGCCGACCTTGGCGTCGGCTTCGTCGAGGACCTTGGCAAGGTGGGCCTCGTCGGTGATCTCATATCCCTGCGCGAACATGTGACAGGAGTCGAGGCAGAGGCCGAGGCGCTTGTCGCCGCCGGCACCGTCGATCAGGTCGGCGATCTGGTCGAAATCGCGAGCCAGCAGTCCTTTGTGGCCGGCGGTCTGCTCGAGCAGGAGCCGGCAGGAGTCGGTGTCTTTGAGGGCGCTTGCGATCGTTTTGGCGGCGCGCTTGATCGAGGGTGCGAGCGGCTCGTCTTTCTGTGAGCCTGGATGGAGGACAACCCCCGCGGCGCCGATCGCGTCGCCGGTCCGCAGGGCGTGCGTAAGGGATTCCTTTGACTTCTTGCGCAGCTCTTTGTCCTTGCTGGCGCAGTTGATCAGGTAGACGGCGTGGATGATCACCGCTTCGACCTTCGAGGCGTCCATAGCCTCGCGGAAGGCGGCGAAGTCCTCCTCGCCGTATTTCGTCGGCCGCCACATGCGCGGGCTCTGGTTGAAGATCTGGATAGATTCGCAACCGCGCTCTTCGCCACGCTCGATTGCTTTGGTGAGGCCACCGGCGGTGGAGACGTGCGCTCCGATCAACATGACTAGCGATAACTCCCGATTGAGATTTGCTCCTTCGCCGACCGGTGCGCTGCACATCGGTGGAGCGAGGACGGCACTCTACAACTGGCTCGCCGCCCGCCACGACGGTGGCGCCCTGGTGCTGCGGATCGAGGACACCGACCGCGAGCGCTCCACGACTGAGAACGTCGAGCAGATCCTCGACGCGATGCGCTGGCTGGAGCTGGACTGGGACGAGGGCCCGATCTCCCAGGCGGAGCGGGCTGAGCGTCACGCGGTCGCGCTGGGGCAGTTGCTGGAGTCCGGCGCCGCCTATCGCGATGCGGCGACGGCAAAGGACGTCGAGGCCTGGAAGGCCGAGCACGGCGCCGGTCGCGGCTATCGCGGCACGCCCAGCGAGGAGCCTGGTGCCGCCGTGCGCCTGCGTGTCCCGGACGCGGGAGAGACGGTGGTCGAGGACCTGATTCGCGGGCCCGTCGCCTTCCCCAACGTCAGCTACGACGATTTCGTCATCGCCCGCGGCGACGGCTCGGTCCTCTACAACTTCGCGGTCGCCGTCGACGACGCCGAGATGGGGATCACCGAGGTGGTCCGCGGCGACGACCATCTCTCCAACACGCCGAAGCAACTGCTCGTCCTCGCCGCTCTCGGCCACCAGCCGCCGCGCTACGCCCACCTGCCGCTGCTGCACGGTCCCGACGGCAAGAAGCTCTCCAAGCGCCACGGCGCCGCCTCGGTGCAGGAGCTGCGCGACTCCGGCTACCTGCCGGCGGCGGTCCGCAACTATCTGGCCCTGCTGGGCTGGGGGACCGACGACGACACGACGCTGATGTCGACCGAGGAGCTGGTGCGCCGCTTCGAGGTTGCCGACGTCGGCAAGTCGGCGGCGATCTTCGACGAGAGGAAGCTGCGCTGGCTGAACGGGCGCTTCATGCGGGAGATGCCGCTTGACGCCTATACGGAGGCGGTCGGCCGCCATCTTGGTCGCGAGCCCGACGAGCAGCTGCGCGTCGCCTGCGAGATCGCCCAGGAGAAAGCGCAGACGCTGGATGAGGTCTGGCCGCTGATCCGCTTCCTCTTCGAGGCCCCGGTCGACGATCCGAAGGCATGGGCGAAGGTGATGAAGGGGGACAGCGGCGCGCTGCTGCAGGCGGCCGCCGAGGCGCTGGAGGGAGTGGAGCCCTTCGCGCCTGCCCAGATCGAGACGGGCTTGGCGCCGCTCCTGGACCGCTTCGACGTCAAACCGGGCAGGCTCTATCAGCCGATCAGGGTGGCAATCACCGGCAGCTCCGTCTCGCCTGGGATCTTCGAGTCACTTGCCGCTCTGGGTCGCGAACAGACCTTGGACCGCCTAAAAATGGCTGTAGAGCGGCTTTCGATCGGGAAAACGGACGGATGATCGACTATTGGCCAGGATGTACGAATACGTTCGGCTAAACCAAACGTCTTCATCTGCCGATGGGGAGGCCAATGGCAGCCTCCACCACGCATTCCTCCAGGCAGGCCAACGGCAAGGTCGCTGGCCACGACGCTCCTGCTAGCGCCAATGGCAGGAGCGGATCGCGCGGTTCAGCCGCCCCCGGCAGCCGCCTCGCCGAAGCCTTTGAGGCGGTCGAGCGCTTTCCGGTCCTGATCGAGTCCCGCGAGCGGGTGATCCGCGCGGCGACCGCCGACACGGCGCGCATCGGCGAACTCGTCGAAGCGGTCGAGTCCGACGTCGCCCTCTCGATCTCCGTCCTTCGCTTCGCCAACCGCAGCGGCGTCGTCTCCGGCGGCGTCGGCGGCATCCCCGAGGCCGTCGAGGTCCTGAAACCGTCGGGGGTGCTGGCGATCGCCGGCACCGCCCCGAGCTTCGACTTCTTCGAGTCCAACGGCGGTTGGGAGCTGAAACCGGAGCGCTTCCGCGTTCACGCCCTCGCCACCCAACGCGCCGCCGACCACATCGGCCGCGTCGTCGGCTGGATCGAACGCGACGAGTTGGCCGTGGCGGCGCTGCTGCACGACGTCGGCCGCCTCGTGATTTCCCGACTTCACCCCGGCTACAAGGTCTACTTCGACGCTGTCTCGCGCACCCCCGAGCAGCGCCTGCGGGACGAACGCGAGCAACTCGGCATCGACCACACGCTGGTCGGCGGCGTCTTGGCGCGGCGCTGGAACCTGCCGCAGCGGATCGCCGTGGCGATCGAGCGCCATCACGCCGAAGACGCCGATGGCCTGGCGGCGATGGTTGCGACCGCCGACATGGTGGCTCACTACTCCCAGGGCGAGTCGATCTCACCGGAACGGCTGCGCGCCAGCGCCGAGCGCTGCGGTCTCGGCCCCGACGGGCTGCGGGATCTCCTCTACGAGATGCCGATGCCGCGCCAGGACTCTTCCCGGATCAGCGAGCCCTGCCCGCTCTCGGCCCGCGAGCTGGACGTCCTCCGCCACCTCTCAGAGGGAATGGTCTACAAGCAGATCGCCGGCGAAATGCAGCTCTCGGTTTCGACCATCCGCACCCATCTGCACAACGTCTACGGCAAGATCGGCGCCGTCGACCGCGCCCAGGCAGTCCTCACCGCTCGCGATCGCGGCTGGATCTAAGCGCTAATCGATCAGGGATTCGCGCAGGGCGATCGAGACCGCGTGAGTCCGGTTGCGGGCGCCGAGCCGGGCGATCGCAGTCTTGATGTGGGTCTTCACCGTCTCTTCGCTGAGGTCGAGTTCGCGCGCGGCGACGGTCGTCGATTCGCCGTTCGCCAGCAGCTGCAAGATCTGACGCTGGCGCCGGGTCAGCTTGCCGCGGCTGCCTTTCGGCGGCACCGCCGGGTCGACGAAGCTCTCCTGTGCGGCGGCGGCATCGACGGCTTTGCGCAGCGCCTCGGCCGGCGTCGTCCGGGCCACGTAGGCGCAGGCGCCGGCCTGCATGGCGGCGTTGGCGGTGTGGCGCTCGGGGCGCTCGCCGTGCGCGACGATGCCAAGCGCGGGGGCTGAACGATGCAGGATCCGGATCGTCTCGGTGCCGCTGATCGAGGCGACGATGCCGTTCTGCCGCCAGCGCATGTCGACTATCGCGACGTCGAAGTCGCCGATGTCGCGGACCAGGTCCACGCCTTCCTCGCGGCTGGTGGACTCGTGCACCTCGAAGCTGTCCTCGAGCACTCCACGAACTCCGAGCCGGACAATTGGGTGATCATCGATCACAAGGCAGTTTGGGCGCTCGCTCAGGGCTGCCTCCGATCACTCGTTTGCGGTCCAGGCGACGTCTGCTTCCCGTCGCCCCGTCATCTTCGATCCTAGCCCAGCGCGGAATCGTGCGGTAGAAAGGGCACGTGATATCGATCACCTCAAAGTCGCGCTATGCGGTCGTTGCCCTCGCCGAGCTTGCCCGCTCGGGAGATCGGCCCGTACCAATCAAGGAGCTGGCCGAGCGCCGCGACATCCCCGAGCAGTTTCTCGAGCAGCTCTTTTCGACCCTGCGGCGGGCCGGACTGCTGACCAGCCACCGCGGCATGCGCGGCGGCTACACCCTCTCGCGCCCGGCCGAGGAGATCACCGTGCTCGACGTCGTGCAGACGCTCGACGGCAAAGTCGGCCAGGAGGCCGACGAGGCCGGCGGCATCTGGGCCGAGGGAGTAACCGCGCTGCGCAAGGTCTTCGGCCAAACGACGATCGCCGAAGTGGCACGCCGCGAGGCCGAAGAGGCCGGCAGCGGGATGTACTTCATCTGATGAGAATCGGCGCGGAGGCCTCAGCGGTTGTCGGCGGCACGCCGCTGGTGTTGCTCGATCGGCTGGGCAGCGATGTCGGTGGTGACGTCTGCGCCAAGCTCGAGTACTTCAACCCGGGCGGGTCGGTCAAGGACCGGATCGGGGTGGCGATGATCGATGCGGCCGAGGAGGCGGGGCTGGTCAAGCCGGGGCGCTCTGTCGTGGTCGAGCCGACCAGCGGTAACACCGGGATCGCGCTGGCGATGGTCTGCGCGGCGCGGGGCTACGAGCTGATCCTGACCCTGCCGGAGGGGATGAGCCGGGAGCGGGCGAAGCTGCTCCGCGCCTACGGCGCCGAAGTGCGGGAGACGCCCTCGCTGGGCGGGATGAACGAGGCGGTCGCGCTGGCTGAAGAGATCCGCGAGCAGCGCAAGGCCTTCATGCCGATGCAGTTCTCCAATCCCGCCAACGCGGAGGCCCACCGTCGCACCACCGCCGAGGAGATCTGGGCCGACACGGACGGCGAGGTCGGCGCTTTCGTCGCGGGGGTCGGCACCGGGGGCACGATCACCGGCGTCGGGCAGATGCTGAAGGAACGGGCACCGGAGGCGCTGGTGGTGGCGGTCGAGCCGGCCAGCTCGCCGGTCCTCTCGGGCGGCGCCCCGGGCCCGCACAAGATCCAGGGGATCGGCGCCGGCTTCGTGCCCGAGGTGCTCGACCGGGCCGTGATCGACGAGGTGCTCACGGTCGGCGACGAGGACGCGCTGGAGACGGCGCGCTTGCTGGCGCGCGAAGAGGGCATCCTGGCGGGGATCTCCGCCGGCGCCAACATCAGCGCCGCGCTGGAGATCGCGGCGCGTCCGCAGATGGCGGGCAAGAGGGTGGTGACGATCGTCTGCGACTCGGGCGAGCGCTACATGTCCCTACCCTTCTTCTCACCATGAGCAGGTGGAAAAGGGTGGTCTCGGAGGTGCGCGCGGACGTCGCCGCGGCGCGCGACCGCGACCCCGCCGCCCAGGGCGTCTCGACCGGGGAGATCCTCGGCAGCTGGGCCGGCGTGCAGGCACTGCTGGCCCACCGAGTGGCCCACGCGCTGATGGATGCCGGAGTTCCGATCCTGCCCCGTGTCATCTCCTATTCGACCCGCGCCGTGACCGGCGTCGAGATCCACCCGGCGGCGGTGATCGGCAAGGAGTTCTTCATCGACCACGGCGCGGGGGTGGTGATCGGCGAGACCGCTGTGATCGGCGACCGGGTGACGCTCTACCAAGGGGTGACGCTGGGCGGGACCGGGTTCCAGCGCGGCAAGCGCCATCCCACACTCAGGGACAACGTCACCGTCGGGTCCGGCGCCAAGCTGCTGGGGCCGATCGACGTCGGCGCCGGCGCCAAGGTCGGTGCCAACACCGTCGTCGTCGAGGACGTGCCGCCGGGGGCGACCGTGGTCGGCAACCCCGGCCACCCGGTCAGGGTCGAAGGCAAGCGGGTCGAAGGGCCCGACGCCGACTGGATTCACCTGCCGGATCCGATCGCCGAGGCGATCAAGGGCCTCTCGGAACGGATTGCCGATCTCGAGCGGCGGCTCTCCGACCTCGATGGGGGCAACGGCCCCGCCGGCGATTCGCCGGGCATCCGCTCGCGCACCGGCCGCTCTTCAGCCGGCGGCTAGCGGTGGGCGGGGCGTTTTTGTAACCCCTGGGGTGACAAAGTCGACCCACCCAGGCCAGCCGCCTCCCTCTCTATTCTCGGAGCGATGCTGCAAAGTGAGTTCGAGATGCCGCCCGAAGCCGAGGAGCTGCCCGCTGGCGCGCCGACCGAGGCCGGCGCCGACCGCGTCGAGAGGTTGCTGGCTGGCCTGAACCCGCCGCAGCGCGAAGCGGTCGAGCACGCCGAAGGGGCACTGCTGGTCGTCGCCGGTGCGGGGTCTGGCAAGACGCGGGTCCTGACCCATCGCATTGCCTATCTGCTCGCCACCGGTGCCGCCCGTCCCGGCGAGATCCTCGCCATCACCTTCACCAACAAGGCGGCGGCGGAGATGCGCGAGCGGGTCGGGGATCTCGTCGGCCGCTCGGTGCGGGCGATGTGGGTGACGACGTTCCACTCATCCTGCGCGCGGATGCTGCGCGCCGACGCCGAGCGGCTCGGCTACTCGCGGAGCTTCACGATCTACGACCAGTCCGACTCGCTACGGATGCTCAAACGCGCCCTGCGCGAGCTCGGGGTCGACCCGAAACGCTACCCGCCGCGGGCCATCCATTCGAAGATCTCCGGCGCCAAGAACCAGCTGATCGACTCCGACATGTACGCGGAAACGGTCGGCAGCGTCTTCGAAGAGGTGGTCGCCGAAGCCTTCCCGCTTTACGAGAAGCGGATGCTCGAAGCCAACGCGATGGACTTCGATGACCTGCTGGTTCGCACGGTCAACGCCCTGGAGCTATTCGAGGATGTGCGCGAGCGCTGGCGCCGCACTTTCCGCCACGTCCTCGTCGACGAGTACCAGGACACCAACCACGCCCAGTACAAGCTGTTGCAGCTGCTTGCCGCCGAGCACGGCAACCTGATGGTGGTCGGCGACGAGGACCAGTCGGTCTACGGCTTCCGCCACGCCGACATCCGCAACATCCTCGACTTCGAGCAGGACTTCCCCGATGCGGCTGTGGTCAAGCTGGAGCAGAACTACCGCTCCACCCAGACCATCCTCTCCGCCGCCAACGCGGTGGTCGAGCGCAACCGCGAGCGGCGGCCGAAGCGGCTCTGGACCGAAATCGAGGGCGGGGAGCTGGTCCAGCTCTCCGAACTCACCGATGACCACGAAGAGGCGCGCTGGGTGGCGGCGGAGATCGAGCGGCTCGGCGAGGAGCACGGGGTCGCCCGCTCCGACGTCGCGATCTTCTACCGGACCAACGCGATGAGCCGGGCGCTGGAGGACACGCTGGTCCGCTTCGAGCTCCCCTACCAGGTGATCGGTGGGACCAAGTTCTACGACCGGGCCGAGGTCAAGGACGCCGTCGCCTACCTCAACCTGCTGCTCAACCCCGCCGACCAGGTCTCCTTCTCGCGGATCGTCAACTCTCCCCGCCGCGGCATCGGCGACACCACCCAGGGCCGCCTCGCCTCCTACGCCAACACCGCCGGGCTGACGATCTGGGAAGTGATCGAACGCGCGGAGGAGGTGCCGGGGTTGAGCGCCGCTGCGATCAAGGCCGTCTCCCGCTTCTTCGAGACCGTCGACCTGCTGAAGGCGCGAGCCGACGCCGGTGCCTCGGTCGCCGACATTCTCCAGGCGGTGCTCAGCGAGACCGGCTACCTGGAAGCGCTGGAAGCCGAGCGCACGGTCGAAGCCGAGGGGCGGATCGAGAACCTCGAGGCGTTCGCCGAGGCCGCCGCCGAGTTCGACCTCAACCGCGAGCGGGAGGGTGAGAGCGAGGTGCCGCCGCTGGAGGAGTTCCTGCAGCAGATCTCGCTGCTCAGCGACCAGGACTCGATCGAGGACGAGCAGGAGCTGGTGACCTTGATGACGGTCCATAACGCCAAGGGGCTGGAGTACGACACGGTCTTCGTCATCGGCTGCGAGGACGGTTCCTTCCCGCACATGCGGGCGCTGGAAGAGGGCGGCGAAGAAGAGGAGCGGCGGCTCTGTTACGTCGCCATCACCCGCGCCCGCCAGCGCCTGTACATGACCTGGGCGCGGGAGCGGCGCCTGTTCGGCCGGGCCGAGCACAACCTGCCTTCACGCTTCATCGACGAGCTGCCACCCGAGTTGACCGAACGCCACCAGAAATCCGCTGCCGGCGGCGGCATGACCTGGAACGCCCCGACCCCGGACGGGGCACCGAGCCCCGCAGAACCGCTCGACCCCGGTCCGGCACTGGAAATGCAGACCGGGGACGACGTCATCCATGCCAGCTTCGGCGAGGGCGTAGTCACCGCGGTCGAGCCCGGCGGGGTGGTCGTCGTCCGCTTCTCCGGCGACGGCTCCGAGCGCAAGCTGATGGCCGACTACGCCCCGATCCGGAAGCGGTAGCCAGGTGGCGGCGCGGACGATCGACGGCAAAGCGGTTGGCGCCGCGGTTCGCGAGCGGGTGAAGGGGGAAGTCGCCGCCTACGAGGCCGAGGCGGGGCGGGTGCCGACCCTGGCGACGGTGCTGGTCGGCGAGGACCCGGCTTCGGAGATCTACATACGCAACAAGAGCCGCGCCTGCGACGAGGTGGGGATGCGCTCCGTTCACCATCAGCTCGCCGGCACCTCTTCCCAAGCCGAGCTGCTCGAGCTGGTTGCCGAGCTCGGCCGCGACGAGGAGGTCGACGGAATCCTCGTGCAGTTGCCGGTTCCGGAGCAGATCGACCCCGATGCGATCGTTGCCGCGCTCGATCCTCGCAAGGACGTCGACGGCCTGACGCCGCTCAACGCCGGCCTGCTCGCGCACGGAACGCCAGCCCTGGTGCCCTGCACTCCGGCTGGGGTGATGGAGCTGCTGCGCCACGAGGGGGTGGAGCTGGAAGGGGCCGAGGCGGTTGTGGTCGGTCGCTCGAAGCTGGTTGGAGTGCCGGTGGCGCGGTTGCTGCTGGCAGCGAACGCCACGGTCACCGTGGCTCACTCACGCACCCGCGACCTCGCCGCGACCTGCGCCCGTGCCGACATCCTCGTCGCCGCGGTCGGCGTTCCGAAGCTGCTCCGTGCCGACGCGATCAAACCCGGTGCGGTGGTCATCGACGTCGGCATCAACCGCACCGAGGAGGGTCTCAGCGGCGACGTCGACTTCGAGGCCGCGGCCGCGGTGGCGTCTGCGATCACGCCTGTCCCCGGCGGCATCGGGCCGATGACGATCGCGATGCTGCTGGTCAACACCTTGCAGGCGGCCTGCGTCCGCACCCTGCCCGCCACGGCCTAGAAGGGTCGGCAAGATCCCCGGCGAATAGCCCCGAAAGCAGGTTTAAGTTCGGATTCGACCGGCAAGTTTCGACGGAGGGATATGCAAATGGACGTGGACAAGCTCAACACCGGAGAGAAGATCGCCGGGGTATCGGCTGTTCTGCTCTTCATCTTCATGTTCTTCGACTGGTTCGGGGTAGAGATCTCCGGCGAAGGGGGCTCGGTCTCCTTCGGGTCCGGGGCGGGCGGCAGCGCCTGGGACGCGCTCGACTTCATCCCGATCATCCTCGTGATCACGATCGTGATCGCCCTGGTCAACGTCTTCCTGCGTCTCAGCGACTCCGACTACGAGCCGCCGGTATCGATGAACGTCGCGGTTGCCGTGCTCGGCGGCCTCTCGGTGCTGCTGATCCTCTACCGGATCATCTCCCCGCCCGGCTTCGGCACCTTTGGCGGCGTCTCGGTCGATGCCACGCTCGAATTCGGCATCTTCCTAGGATTGCTGGCAGCGATCGGCATCGCCTTCGGCGGCTACAAAGGCATGCAAGAAGAGGGCAGCTCCTTCAGCGGCACCGCCGACAAGCTCTCCGGCAGCGGACCCGGCAACAACCCGCCGCCCCCGCCTGGCGGCACGCCACCTCCGCCGCCCCCACCTCCGGGTACCTAGAACTCAGCCAGCTATCGCTGAGGCGTCGTGGGTGAGGGGTGAAGCGTCTTGTACTTTTTCGGCGCCGTTCAGCCTCGGACGGCCGCATCCGGGCTCGAAAAAGTTAAGC
>DASSFS010000110.1:0-21205 GCA_035694165.1 Solirubrobacterales bacterium
GTCGCGGCGTGCTCCTTGGCGGGGTCCCCGGCGTGGCGGCCGCGACCGTGCTCGTGATCGGCGGCGGAGTGGTCGGCATGAACGCCGCCTTCATCGCGATCGGGATGGAGGCCGACGTCTTCGTCTTCGACCGCTCGATCGACCGCCTGCGCGAGCTCGACGTCACCTTCGGCGGCCGCTGCTCGACCGTCTACTCGACCACCCTCGCGGTCGAGGAGATGCTGCCGCGAGCGGACCTGGTGATCGGCGCCGTCCTCGTTCACGGCGCCCGCGCGCCCTACGTCGTCCGGCGCGAGCAGCTGGCGCTGATGAAGCCCGGCGCGGTCTTGGTCGACGTCGCGATCGACCAGGGCGGCTGCTTCGAGACCTCGCGGCCGACCACGCATCGCAACCCAACTTTCGAGGTCGACGGGATCATCCATTACTGCGTCGCCAACATGCCCGGCGCGGTCCCGATCACCTCGACCCAGGCCCTCACCAACGCGACGCTGCCCTACGCGATCGCGCTGGCCGACCACGGCATCGCCGAGGCGATCCGACGCGATCCCGGCCTGCGGCTGGGCGTCAACGTCGCCGCCGGCGAGGTGACCCACCCGGCCGTTGCCGAGGGAGTGGGAAGGAACTACGTGCCGGTCGAGCAGGCCCTTGGCCTGGACCGGCCCGAGACTGCAAACACGACGGCGGAGGTGAGCTGAGGATGGCGACGATGACGAAGCTGAGGCTGAGGAACTTCATTGGTGGCGAGGCTGTCGACCCGGTTGAGGGGGGGACCGAGGACGTGGTCAACCCGGCCACCGGCGAGGCGTTCGCCGAGGCGCCGCTCTCGACCAAGGCCGACGTCGACAAAGCCGTCGCGGCTGCGAAGAAGGCCTTCGAAGCCGGTACCTGGTCGACGATCCCGCCGAACGAACGGGCGGCGGCGCTGCTGAAGATGGCCGACCTGATCGAGGAGCGGGGCGAGGAGATCGCCGACCTCGAAGCGGCCGACGCCGGCAAGCCGCGGCAGGCGGTGGTGGATGACGAAATCGCGGTAATGGCGGATCAGCTGCGCTTCTTCGCCGGTGCCGCGCGCTGCCTCGAGGGCCGCGCCGCCGGCGAGTACATGGAGGCCCACACCTCCTTCATCCGCCGCGAGCCGATCGGGGTGGTCGGCCAGATCACCCCCTGGAACTACCCGCTGATGATGATGGTCTGGAAGATCGGCCCGGCGCTGGCGGCCGGCAACACGATCGTCCTCAAGCCGGCCGAGACGACGCCGGTCGCGACCCTCAAGTTCGCCGAGTGGTGCGCTGACATCCTGCCGCCCGGCGTCTTCAACGTGATCGGCGGCCACGGCGAACCGGCCGGGTCGGAGCTGGTCACCCACGAAGACGTGGAAATGGTCAGCCTCACCGGGTCGCCGGGCACCGGCAAGTGGATCGCCCAGGCCGCTGCCGACACCCTGAAGCGGGTCCACCTCGAGCTCGGCGGCAAGGCCCCGGTGGTCGTCTTCGACGACGTCGACATGGCCACGGCGATGGAGACGATCGCCGGCACCGGCTACTACAACGCCGGCCAGGACTGCACCGCCGCGACCCGCGTTCTCGCCGCCAAGAACGTCTACGACGACGTCGTCAACGGGCTCGTCTCCGAAGCGAAAGGCGTGGTCGTCGGCGACACGATGGCGGCCGACACGACCTTGGGCCCGCTCAACTCGCTGCGTCAGCGCGATCGAGTCGAGGGCTTCCTCGAGCGGCGCCCCGGCAACGCCGAGATCGTCAGCGGCGGCGGCGAGCCGGACCTGCCCGGCTACTTCCTCGAACCGACCGTCGTCGCCGGCCTGCAGCAGGACGACGAGATGATCCAGAACGAGATCTTCGGCCCGGTGATCACGGTGCAGCCGTTCAGCGACGAGGCCGAGGCGATCGCCTGGGCGAACGGGACCCGCTACGGGCTCGCCTCCTCGGTCTGGACGCGTGACGTCGGCCGCGCGATGCGGGTCTCTAACGCGCTCGACTTCGGCTGCGTCTGGGTCAACGACCACATCCCGATCGTCGCCGAGATGCCGCACGGCGGTTTCAAGGAATCCGGCTACGGCAAGGATCTCTCGATGTATGGGCTCGAGGACTACACCCGGATTAAGCACGTGATGATCAACCTCGAATAGGGCAGCAGATGACGGCCCCAGCCGTCAGCATGCGGCGTCCTCGGTCGCCGAAGTAGCGCTGCTACTCCGGCTCCCTGCGTCCTTGCCTGCTAACGGCTGGACCTCGTCATATGCTGCCCTCCAATGAGGAAAGTCGTTTTCGCCACTGCCGCGCTGGTCGCGGTCTTTGTAGCCAGCGCCGTCGCGGCTAAGGAGAACGCGACGATCGACACGCCGATCTGTCACGGGCGCCAGGCGATGATCGTCGGCACCGACGGCAACGACGTCCTGCACGGCACGCCGGATCGCGACGTGATCTGGGGTGGCAGGGGGGACGACACGATCCTCGGCAGCCTCGGCAACGACCTGCTCTGTGGCGGGCCGGGGGCGGACCTGATCCACGGCGGTCGCGGCAACGACGAGGTCGACGGCGGTGCCGGCGACGGCGACCGCGCGATCGGCGACCTCGGCGACGACAAGGTGCTGGGCGGGGCAGGCGCCGGCGATGAAGCCGCGGGCGACCTCGGTATCGACATCGTCAACGGCGGTGCCGGCAACGAAGACCTGGTTCACGGCGACTACGGCTGGGACCGGATGTCGGGCGGCGCCGGCAAGGGCGACATCGCCACCTTCGCCACCGACGTCGCCAGCGCCAAGGGGGCCGGCGTCTGGGTCTCGCTGGCCAAGCACCGTGCCTTCGGCGACGGCCACGACAAGATCTTCAGCTTCGAGAGCATCGAAGGCTCGGCTTTCCGCGACACACTGATCGGCAACAAGCAGGGCAACGCGATCGACGGCGGCCCCGGCGACGACCAGCTGGTCGGCGGCGGCGGTGCCGACAGTCTCGACGGCGGCCAGGGCAGCGACGGCTGCAAAGGTGCCAAGGGCGGCACTGTCTCCTGCGGCAAGGAAAAGCCGCCGCGGGGCTCCGCCTACATCCAGCTCGACTCCGTGCCCGGTGGCGGCGCCGGGCTGGAGATCGTCGGCGGCGCCGGCCGCGACGAGTTCACGGTCCTCTTTGACGAGCCGACCAGCACCTTCGCGGTGACCGCCGCCGGCGGCCTGGCGATCGGTCCCGGCTGCAGCCGACCCCCCGGTGTCGCCAACCAGGTTTCCTGCCCGGCCGACGGGCCGGGCCGCTGGCTGACCGCTGATCTCGGCCCCGGCAACGACGCGCTGCGGGTCGAAGGATCGCTGCTCGCGGTCGGCAGCGTCCGCTTCGCCGGTGGCGATGGCAACGACGTGATTCGCGGCGGCCCCGAGGACGACCTGATCGAGGCCGGGCGCGGCGCCGACAAGCTCTACGGCGGCGCTGGCGCCGACGGCCTGGTCGGCGGCCTACCTGGCCCGACCTACCTCTACGGCGGTCCCAACGGGGATCTGCTGGCGGCCGGCGGTGGCTGTGCCGGCGGCGCCCTGGTCGGCGGGCCCGGCCGCGACGACGCCTCCTTCGCCGAGACTCAAGCGCACCCGGGGCTGCTGATCATCTCCTTCCCCAAACACGCCGCCTGGATCGACGAGATCAAGGGCTGCGACAGCGTCCACCTATCCCGCACCAACGAGGACATGGAGGGCTCCTTCGACTGGGATGTCCTGATCGGCGACGGGCGCGCCAACAGCATGCTTGGCCAGCCCGGCGAAGACGTCTTCATCGGCAACGGCGGCGACGACGTGATCGATGCCCGCGACGGCGTCCGCGACTTCGAGATCCAGTGCGGCCGCGGCCACCGAGCGACAAAAAAACGGCCGGCCACCGGCAAATCCGCGGGCCGCGCGCTGACCGACGCCTTCGATCCGGAGCCGTTCAAATGCGCGATCGTCAAACACGGCTCCCCAGTGCCCGGCCTCAACGGCTGAGCGCGCCCGGTCAGCCGTTCAGCTGCCGCGGCCGTCGCCGTTGGCCACCTCGCAGGCCTCCTCGGGGCCGACAAAAGGGGCGAGGGTGACGTAGGTGGCGAGCGGAGCGATCCCCTGCAGGCTCGCCGCGCCGTGCTGCTTGATCCGGTCGTTGATCATCGAGTAAATGGCGCCGCCGATCGCCTCGCCGGCGACCGGGCTGACGTCCGGGTTGCGTTCGTAGCCGGGGATCAGCAGTGCCTCCATCCCTTTCATCACGCCATCGCGCTGTTCCATCGCTTTGCGCCCGGCCGCGTAGACGTCGATCGCGCCCAGCGTCGTGTAGTCGGGCTCGGCCGCGCAGAAGGCGAACATCGCGCCGTAGGCGCCGCGCACGGCGTGCGGCCAGTCCGGCGCCCGCCGGAACGCAGGCAGAGTGGTGGCGAGCATCTGGGCGGAGCCGCTGTCGACCGCGGCCAGCATCGCCTCTTCCTTGTCGGCGAAATGCGAGTAGAAGGTGGAGAGGGAGATCGAGGCGCGCTCGGCGACGTCGCTGACGGTCATCTGCGGGTAGCCCTTTTCGGCGACGACGGAGGCGAGGGCGCGGAGGATCCGCTCGACCGGGTCATACCCGTCGAGGCCGGCGGGGCTCTTTCGCGCCCGCTCACGCGGAGGCCGCAGCGGTTCCGGTGGCGGCGTGTAGGACATCGCCCAGGCCCAAAGATCTGGCGACAGGTCGACCAGCTCCGCCTCGTTGCCGAGGTAGAGGCGGGTCTGGATCACCTTGCGCGCGCCGCCGAGCATCGCCCGCACGATCTCCGGCGGCAGCTTGGCGCGGCCCGGCGTGTTCCTCAGCATCTTCAGCGACAGTTCCAGGAAGGCGTCGGTGGCGCGGTCGAATTCGTCGGCGCCGCCGGCGCCTGCGGCAAAGACCTCGACGAAGCACATTTTCGCCGCGGGGGCCTGGTCGACGATCAGCCGGATGAAGGCCTCGAAGGCCTGGCGGGCGCGCTCCTCGCTGCCACCGACGTCGTCGGTCGCTGCAATTGCCTCCACCGCAGGGCTGATCAGGGCGTGGACCGCGGCGAGCATGCAAGCGCGTTTGTCGTCGAAGAGTTCGTAGAACGCCTTGCGCGAGACCCCTGAGAGCTCCAAGAGGTCAGCCACGCGCGTTGCCTCGTAGCTCTTCTCACTGCAGACCGCGACCATGGCGGCGAAGAGCCTCGCGCGCTGGTTGCTCTTCACCTCCTTGCGGGGGAGCCGCTGGCCGGGTCGCAGCCTGCGCTCGCGCAGCGAGTCGACGTCCCCCCACGGGGTCTTCACAGGCGCGGCTGGAGCCCCGCCGACGCCCTGCTCTTGCCCCATCTCCTCGGTCATCTGTGCTCCATCGTACGTAGACGTTTCCTTGGACTTAGAGGGTTTGACAAGCGCAATGTGCTGTGTACGCAAATATTTCTTAGCCTCCAAAGCGGCAAATCGGACTCAATGGCTTTATACAGCGGGCTGTCCAGATAGAAAAGGGCTTAACTAGGGACTACTCAGTACTGCGCTTGCATTTCGAGTAAGGCCATGTTTATATGCACGCGTGACTTCGGACTGGCCCCAGGGAGGGACTTCAGCCGCAGAGGCCGTGCTGCCTCGCCGCGCACGGCAACACGGGCCTCGCGTCTCGCCCGGCCAGCAGCGCATCTCCCAGGATTTCGTCCTCCTGCACCAGCGCTCGCGCATCGTCGACGCGCTGGCCGAGGAGGTGGTGGAGAAGGGCTACCGCGACGTCACCGTCGCGGACATCATCAAGCGAGCCGGGGTCGCCAGGAACACCTTCTACAAAATCTTCTCCAACAAGGAAGAGTGCTTCCTCGCCGCTTCCGACGTGGCCGCCGAGAAGGCGATGCGGCGGATTTCCGACGCCGTTACCGAGGCCGACGACTCGTGGGAGCAGCGGGTCCGCGCCGGAATCGCCGAGTTTCTCGCCTTCGCCGCCGGCGAGTCGGCGCTGACCCGCGTCTTCATCGTCGATTCCCTCGCCGCCGGCCCCGAGGCCGCCGATCGCTACGAACGAACGGTGCGGGCGGTGGTGCCGCTCTTCGGTCTCGGCCGCAAGAGCCGACCCGGCGGCTCGCTCCTGCCGGAGACCTTGGAGGAGACGATCGTCGGCGGGATCTTCTGGATCGTCTACCAGCGAATCGTCCTCGATCGGCCCGACGAGCTGGAAGAGGCGCTGCCGGAGCTGGTCGAGTTCGCGCTCACCCCTTATATAGGGGCCGACGCAGCGCGGCAAATCGCGGAGGGCCAGCCGTGCTGAGGCCAAGTACCTCGGAGGTCCGCCTCCCAAAGACCGCGCCGCTGGTAACCGATGCGTCGGAGCGGGCTCGGATCGTCGCGGCGCTGATCGAAGTCGGCGCCGAACACGGCTATCTGGACACGACGATCGAGATGATCGTCGAGCGCGCCGGGGTCGAGCGGGAAGCCTTCCACCGTCACTTCACCAGCAAGTACGACTGCTTCCTCAGCACTTGGCACGACATCAACGACCAGTGCGTTGCCCGGATCATGAACGTCTACGAAAGCCACAAGGAGTGGGCGGACCGGCTGCGCGCGGTGGCCAACGACATCGCCCGCTCGCTCGAGCTGGCTCCCGAGCGCGCCCTGTTCGGGATCGAGGTGCTCGCCTCCGGTCGCGCCGCGCGGGCGCGGCGCGACATGACCCTGCGGGTGATCACCTCGCTGATCGACGCCGGCCGCAACGAGATGGAGGATCCCGACGCCGTCCCCCACAGCACCGCTGAGGCACTTGCCGGCGCCGCCTACTGCCAGATGTTCGCCAAAGTCGCCGATGGCGCCCACGAGGAGCTCTCCGCCCTCGTCCCGCAGCTGATGTCCGCCGCGGTGATGCCCTACCTCGGCGTCGAGGCCGCGATCGCCGAGCTGACGATCCACAGCGAACAACCCGCCTAGCGGCGCCCTGCCCGCCGCCCAGGGAGCGCGAACTCTCCCCTTCCCGGGAGAGTTCGCCGTGCCCGTCGTCGGTGTCCCTATGAGCGACGAACGCAGGTTGGCGCTGGCGTGAACTAGGCTTGATCCGTGGCACGGAAGACCGCGAGCGGAGATGAGGCAGCGGCTGTGGCCGCGGCGATCGCTCGGTTCGAGGCAGAGGTTGGAGCGGCGGTGGCGGAGAGGGCCCCGGCGGTCAATCCATGGCAGCGGGCGGCGCTGATCGAAGGCGTCAGCGCCAAGGAGCCCGTGCAGGTGACAGAAGGAGGAGAGAAATGGCTGTCGTGAAAATCATCGAGCTGGTCGGCAGCTCGAAGACGTCCACCGACGACGCAGCGAAACAGGCGCTGAGCCAGGCGCAGGGAACGCTGCGCAACATCCGCGCGGTCGACATCGTCTCGACCGGTATCCGCGGCGAGAACCTCGACGAGTACCGCGCCCACGTCCGGGTTGCATTCCTGATCGAGGGAACGGACATCGACTGATGAGTGACGAGGGCAGAGAGGTCTCGCGCGACGAGGCCCAGAAGCTGATCGACGACGGTGCCCAGCTGATCGACGTCCGCACCGACCACGAGTGGGAGGCGGGGCGAATCGCCGGCGCCACCCACGTGCCGCTGGACGAGCTGGCCCAGCGCAGCGGCGAGATCGATCCGGAGCGCCCTGTGGTTCTCTACTGCCGCGGCGGCAATCGCTCGACGATGGCGGCGGCGGCACTGGCCGATGGTGGCTACGACGCGGCGAAGCTGAGCGAGGGGATCGTTGGCTGGAACGAGGCGGGCCTGCCGCTCGAGCCGGAGGGCGGCTATGTCGCCGAGTCAGGCGAGGCCGCGGCGATCCTGCAGGCACAGAAAAAACCGTCTCACAGCTAGATTCGCGCGCCGTCTAGGCAGGATCGCGAAATAAATACCTGAATCCCTGTCAGGTTTTGCTATTTTCCTCCTTATGGAGGTAGTCGTAGCCGAGAACAAGGAGCAGCGGGGCAAGGGCCGGGTCGGCAGCCTGGAGAACCCAGAGGCCTACGAGAACGTCCCCGGCCACATCATCCCGATCATCGAGCGCGAGTTCGACGACTTCGACAACGAAGCCGAGGCGTTCCTCGCCGATCAGATGCCGGAAGACCAGTTCATCGGCTTCCGCCTCAAACAGGGTGTCTACGGCCAGCGCCAGCCCGACGTGCAGATGGTCCGCGTCAAGCTTCCGTTCGGCGGCGTCACTCCCGAGCAGATGGACGCCTTCGCCAGCGTCGTCGAGAAATACGCGCCGCTGAACAAGGGGCACGTCACCACCCGCCAAAACATCCAGATCCACCACGTGCCGCTGCGTGACATGGAGCTGCTGCTGCGGGAGATCGCCGAGGCCGACCTCTCCTCTCGCGAGGGTTGCGGCAACACGGTGCGCAACGTCACCGGCGACCCCTGGGCCGGCGTCGCCCCCGATGAGATCTTCGACCCGACGGCCTACGCCGGCGCCTACGTCCGCTACTTCGTCCGCCACCCGACGACGCAGCTGATGCCGCGCAAGATCAAGACCGCCTTCAGCGGCTCCGACGAGGACCGCGCGATCACCGGCATCCACGACATCGCCTTCCTCTCGCGTGAAAAGGACGGCGTCAAGGGCTTCGAGGTCAGGGTCGGCGGCGGCACCTCGATCATGGCCCGGGTCGCCCCGACCGTCTACGACTTCGTCGAGGCCGACAACGGCGACTACCTCAAGGTCGCCGAGGGCATCTTCCGCATCTTCGATCGCCAGGACTGGCTGCGGGTCAACCGCGCCCGCGCCCGGATCAAGGTCCTGGTCGACAAGATCGGGATCGAGGCCTTCCGCGATCTGCTCGACGAGGAGCTCAAGGGCGATTGGGTCAGCGAGCGCGACTTCAGCGCCGACCTGGTCGAGCGCCTGCGCTTCGACATCGATGAGGAGGCCGACGCCCCGAAGGCGCCGCCGGCGCCCGCCTCGCCCAACGGCGACACCTCCGAGTTCGAGCGCTTCCTCGCCGGCAACGTCGAGGCGCAGCGCCAGGAGGGTTTCTCCGCCGTCGAGGTGAAGATCATCCGCGGCGACCTGACCCCGGAGCAGTTCCGCGGCCTCGGGCAGATCATGCGCGAGTTCACGGGCGGCCACGCCCGCAGCACCGTGCAGCAGAACTTCGTCTTGCGCTGGGTCCGCGACGAGGCGCTCTACGACGTCTGGCAGCGACTGACCGCGCTCGGGCTCGGCGAGGCCGGCGCCCGCGAGATCACGGACGTCGTCAGCTGCCCCGGCACCGATAGCTGCAAACTCGGCATCACCAGCTCAATGGGCCTGAACAGGGCGATCAAGGAGCGGGTCGACTCGATGCAGATCGAGGACGAGCTGACGAAGCGGATCCACATCAAAATGAGCGGCTGCCCGAACGGCTGCAGCCAGCACCACATCGCCAACATTGGTTTCTACGGCGCCTCGCTGAAAGTCGGCGGCCGCCAGATGCCCGCTTACATTCCGCACATCGGCGGCAAATTCGAGGGCGGCGAGGTCATCTTCGGCACCCGGCTTAAATCACGCCTCCCGGCCAAACGGGTCCCCGAGGCGGTCGAGCGCTGGGTGCGGCTGTATGAGTCCGACCGCGACGAGGGCGAGGAGTTCAACGACTTCGCCGAGCGAGCCGGCGCCGAGGCCTTCGAAGCGGCGGTCAAGGAGCTGACGCTGCCGGCCGAGTTCAGCCTCGAGACGATGCAGCAGTTCATCGACTGGAACCGCTCCAGCCCCTACAAAGTTGAGCGCGGCGAGGGGGAGTGCGCCATCTAGGCGCGCCGAACGCGATGAAGCCGCCTCCGGTCACCCTCTCCGGCACCGTGCCGACAATCACCGACCTCGACCACGAGGCGATCGCCGCTGAGCTCGAGGACCGCAGCGCCCAGGAAGCGCTGGAGTGGGTCTTCGAGCAGTTCGGGGCCGAGCACTACATCGCCTGCTCGTTCCAGAAAACGAGCTCGGTCACCGCCCACATGGCGAGCCAGATCAACCCCGAGGCGCGCTTCTTCTATCTCGACACCGAGGTCCTCTTCGAGGAGACCTACGAGACCCGCGACCGCTTGGCCGCGGCGCTGGGGATCGAGTTCGACCGCTTCCACAACTTGACGCTGGAGGAGCAGGCCGCCCAGTACGGCGACGAGCTCTGGAAGAGCGACCCCGACTCCTGCTGCGGTTTGCGCAAGGTTGAGCCGATGCGGCGGGCCCTTTCTTCCGTAGACTGCTGGGTCGCCGGTGTCCGGCGTGGAGATTCCAGCAGGCGCTCCAAGACGCCGAAGTTCGGCTGGGACAAGAAATTCAACCTCTGGAAGCTGAACCCGCTCGCGGACTGGTCCGAGCGCGACGTTTGGAACTACATCCGTGAGCACCACCTCCCCTACAACCCGCTCCACGATCAGGGCTACCCCTCGATCGGCTGCACGCACTGCACGCAGCCTGTCGGGCCGGGCGGCTCGCCGCGCGACGGCCGCTGGAACGGGATGGCCAAGACCGAGTGCGGCATCAACTAACGCGGCGCCCGCGTTCGCCGCGCCGAGTCAAGTCGATAGCCGAGCAGACCTGAGGCCCCACTGATGGAGGAGACGACCCAGGTGCGCACCGCCAGCGTCGAGCTGACCGACCTCGACACGCTCGAGGCGGAGTCGATCCACATCATCCGCGAGGTCGTGGCCGAGTTCGAGAACCCGGTGATGCTCTTCTCCGGTGGCAAGGACTCGGTGCTGATGCTCTACCTGGCGCGCAAGGCTTTCGCGCCGGCGCCGGTCCCGTTCCCGATCATGCACGTCGACACCGGGCACAACTTCCCGGAGGTGATCGAGTTCCGCGACCGCCAGGTCGAGGAGCTGGGAGTGCGACTCGAGGTCGCCTCGGTGCAGGAGCTGATCGACGCCGGCCGGATCAAGGTCGGGCACGAACTGGAAAGCCGCAACCGCCACCAGACCGTCGCTCTGCTGGAAGGGATCCAGGATGGCGGCTACGACGCCGTCTTCGGCGGTGGCCGCCGCGACGAGGAGAAGGCGCGGGCGAAGGAGCGGGTCTTCTCCTTCCGCGACAAGTTCGGCCAGTGGGACCCGAAGAACCAGCGCCCCGAGCTCTGGAGCCTCTACAACGGCCGCCACCGCAAGGGCGAGCACATCCGCGTCTTCCCGATCTCCGACTGGACCGAGCTCGACGTCTGGCGCTACCTCGCGCGCGAGGAGGTCGAGCTGCCCTCGATCTACTTCGCCCACGAGCGTGAGGTGGTCGACCACGAAGGCCTGCTGATGGCCGTCAACGAGTTCTTCCCGCTGCCCGAGGGGGCCACCGTCGAACGGCTGATGGTGCGCTACCGGACGGTCGGCGACGCGACCGGCACGGGTGCCGTGCGCTCACAGGCGACCGAGTATGAGGCGGTGATCGAGGAGACGGCCGCGACCCGGATCACCGAGCGCGGGGCGACCCGCGGCGACGACCGCTTCTCGGAAGCGGCGATGGAGGATCGCAAGAAGGAAGGCTATTTCTAGTGGCCTCCGAGCTCTTGCGCATCGCCACCGCCGGCTCGGTCGACGACGGCAAGTCGACCCTGATCGGGCGGCTCCTGCACGACACCAAATCGATCTTCGAAGACCAGCTCGAGTCGATCGAGCAGACCTCTCAGAAGCGTGGCAACGAGGAGACCGACCTGGCGCTGCTGACCGACGGCCTGCGGGCCGAGCGCGAGCAGGGGATCACGATCGATGTCGCCTACCGCTACTTCGCGACGCCGAAGCGCAAGTTCGTGATCGCCGACACGCCCGGCCACATCCAGTACACGCGCAACATGGTCACCGGCGCCTCCAACGCGAACCTGGCGCTGCTCTTGGTCGACGCCCGCAAAGGCGTGCTCGAACAGACCCGCCGCCACGCCCTGCTCTCCTCGCTGCTGCGGGTGCCGCACCTGGTCCTCTGCGTGAACAAAATGGACCTGGTCGACTACGACGAGGCGATCTACGACGGGATCCGCGAGGAGTTCACCGCCTTCGCCGCCAAGCTCGAGATCACCGACCTCGATTTCGTCCCGATTTCCGCTCTGGAGGGCGACAACGTGGTCCAGCGCTCCGCCAACATGCCCTGGTTCGACGGGCAGCCGCTGCTCGGCCACCTCGAGGACGTCCACATCGCCTCCGACCGCAACCTGGTCGACAACCGCTTCCCGGTCCAGTACGTGATCCGCCCGCAGTCCTCCGAGCACCGCGACTACCGTGGCTTCGCCGGCTCGGTGGTCGGCGGCATCTTCAAGCAGGGGGACGAGGTGATGGTCCTGCCCTCGCGCAAAACCTCGACGATCGCCGCGATCGATACCCCGAACGGCGCCGTCACCCAGTCCTTCCCGCCGATGGCCGCGACGCTGCTGCTCGAGGACGAGCTCGACATCTCCCGCGGCGACATGATCTGCCGCCCCTCCAACCAGCCGACCACGAGCCAGCGTTTCGAGGCGATGGTCTGCTGGTTCGACGAGACCTCCTCGCTGCGGACCGACGTGCCGTACCAGCTCAAGCACACGACCCGGTGGGTCGCCGCCGAGGTCGAGGAGCTGCGCTACCTGCTCGACGTCGACACCCTGCATCGCGACCTCGAGGCGGAGACGCTCGACGTCAACGACATCGGCCGCATCTCGATCCATACGACCGCGCCGCTGTTCTTCGACGAATACCGCCTGAACCGGACCACCGGCAGCTTCATCCTCGTCGACCCGGCCACCGACCTCACCGTCGCCGCCGGGATGATCATCGGCGCCGCGACCCAGCCGGGCCCCGCCCGGGAGGCGGCGCCGGTCGCCGACAACATCACCTTCCACCCGAGCAAGCTCTCGCGCGAGGAGCGTTGGGGGGCGCTGGGAACGGGCGGGGCGACGATCTGGATGACCGGGCTCTCGGGCTCCGGCAAGTCGACGATCGCGACCGCGGTCGAGCACACGCTGGTCTCCAGTGGGCGCTTCGCCTACATGCTCGACGGCGACAACCTGCGCCACGGGCTCAACGCCAACCTCGGCTTCAGCGAGGAGGACCGGGCGGAGAACGTGCGCCGGGTGGGCGAGGTGGCGCAGCTGATGGCGGAAGCCGGGGGGATCGCTGTCGTCTCCCTGGTCAGCCCCTACCGCGATGCCCGCGACAAGGTCCGCGCCGCGCACCAGGAAGCGGACATCCCCTTCTTCGAGGTCTTCGTCGACACCCCCCTGGAGGAGTGCGAACGGCGCGATCCGAAGGGCCTCTACGCGAAGGCGCGAGCCGGAGAGATCACCGACCTGACCGGGGTCGGCAGCCCCTACGAGGCGCCGCAGGCGCCCGACCTGATCACCGACTCCGACCTGGAGGCGGCCGTCCGCCAGGTGCTCGGGCTACTGAGCTAGGCAGCTAAGGCTCGCGGACGACGACGGTGCGGCCGTCGCTGAGCTGGTAGACGGTGCCGATCGGTTTGCCCCGGCCGACGACCTTCTCGTCGGGGTTGAGCTGGACCTGTTTGACCTTCTGGTCCTTGGGGGCGACCACCGCGTCGGCGGGGCGCGTGTTGGCGGGCTGCCGGGATGCCTCCTTGCCGGTGATCGCCTCGGTCAGGTCGAGGGAGGAGAGGGCGGCGAGGAGAAAGGCGACCGAGAGGACGATGCCGAGGTCGAAGAGGTTGACGAGACCGTCGAGGGGGTCCCCGGCGCGGTCGTCGCGGCTGCGGGCGCGCGGGGTGACCTTCACGGCGCCACCGCCCAGTGGCTGTGCGGCGAGGCGGGGACGCCGTTGCCGCTGGGCTCGCTGAGGCTGGCGGCGACGTACTCGACGTCGGAGTAGTCCTGGGCGTAGAGGCGGTCGCGGACGAGCGAGATCGCGAAGGCGAAGGCGCCGATCAGGAGGCCGGCGACGGTGACGCTGAAGGCGACCCGGAGGTTCTCGGTCAGGGTTGCGACGTCGCCGTCGGCGAGGCCGGCGAGGGCGGGGGAGAGCGGGATCAAGGTCCCCATCAGGCCCAGCGCCGGGCCCATGCGGACGAGGATCCGGCTGCGCTCCAGCCGGCGCAGCGAGAGGTAGTCGAACTCGGCCAGGCGCTTGGCGACCCGGGCCTCGGATTGCGGCCTGCCCTGCTGCTCGACGACGCCGGAGAACGCGTCTTCCATGCGCTGGTTCCAGGCGAACGGCAGCAGTGCCGCCAGCGCCTCGGCGGGCATCCCGGCGGCGAGCCGGCCGCGGCACTCCTCGACCGCGCGCTCCAGCGCCCAGAGGTTGCGATGGCGCCGGCGCCGCACCTCGACCAGCAGCGAGCCGGCTTCGACGATGACCATCGCCAGCGCCGCCACGGTGAGCACGAGGACCGGGATCAGCAGCGCCTCGGAGATGTCGAACAGCAGCTCCTCGATCATGCGGATGCCCCTGGGTCGACTTTGTGTCGCATAGCGGCAAGAAGTCGACCCACCCTGCCGGTCTCGATCAGCGCGCCGGCGCCGAGCAGGCCGAGTGCGGCGAGCAGGCCCGCGGCCGCGGCCGGGACGCCGCCGCCTCCACCGTTGCCCTCGAGGTTTCCGGTGCGCGCCCCGGCCTGCTCGGGCGTCGTCTGCGGCGGGGCAGCACTGGTGGAGCTCAGCAGTTCGCCTTCGATCTGGTCGCCGGTCGACGATGGACGGGGGGAAGCAGCGGGGGGACGGTCGCTCATACCCCGCTGGACACGCGGCCTGCGGCCGCGTTGAGTGTCCATCGGGGCACGACCGACCGTCCCTTCGTCGGCGTCAGCGCCGGGACTCGGCGTGCCGGGGCTGGTTCCGGCCAGGGTTGAGGGGCCGTCGGCGGAGCCGTGGTCGGGGGCGCCGGCGGCTTGATTGGTGCCGCCTCCCTTGCGATTCGGGCCGCCCGCGACCGCTGCGCCGACCTGGATTGTCACCACGGTTGAGCTGCCGGTGTCGTTGCCGGGGGTCGTCACGCCGAGGACTACGTCATAGCTGCCGCGTTTCTCGAAGCTGTGACTCGCGCGCCCTCCTTCGGCGCTGTGGCCGTCGTCGAAGTACCAGGAGTAGGAGAACTGCTCGCCGGCGCCTGCGCCTTCGACGGTGGAGCTGAAGCTGACCTTCTGCCCGACCTCGACCTTCGTTGCCGAAGCTTTGGCTTTGACTCGGAGCTGCGTGCCTTTGCGCAGGACGACGGTGATCCCCTGGGGTGCCTCGAAGGAGTCGGAGGCGTTGAGGTCTTCCGGCCCCGTTCTGGGCCGCAGGAAGCCGGTGCCCGTAGCGGTTGCGTAGACGGCCGGCGGCCCGTCGGCGAAGGCGCCGGGGTCGAGCGCCTGGTGGCGGCTGAGCACGACCGAGCCGCCGGCGGGGCGCTGGACCTCGAGGTAGGAGAAACCGTAGGGATCGGCGCCGGCGGCGTCGAGGATCTTTGCCAGCGAGAACCCGGTCACGGCCTGGGAGCTCTCGCCCGTCGCGGAGCGCAGCGCGTAAGGGCGACCGGTGATGTCCTCGGAGCCGCCCAGCGCACTCAACGCCAGCGTCTGCGAGGCGCCGCCGGGGGAGACGACGGTCACCTGGGCGGCGTCGGCCCGGGCCTCGGAGGCCCAACCGCAGCAGGTCGCCAGCGCGGCCAGGGTCGCAAGGAGGGCGGGGAGGAGTCGGGTGGGGCTGCGGGGGCGGGCCATCGGACCGGGAATGTTAGGTGACCCTAATCAGGATCACGGCGCGGCCACGGAGAACGAGACCGAGAAGCAGCCGAAGCCATCGTTCGGCGGCGGGTAGAAGCCAGCGAAGACGGCCTGGCCGTCGCTGGTCAGCGTTCCCCGCAGCGGCGCCGCGAAGCCAAAGGTGTTGGGCGGCCCCAGCGGTTCGGGCGCGCTCGTCGGCAAGCTGAGCAGCGCCGCTCGTTTGTCGGGATACGGGGTTTGGGCCGCCCCGCGCAGGCGGAAGATCGCCCGCGAGGCGCCGCCGTTGATCTCGATCTCCGGGTTGCGGGCGGCGACGTCGATCCCGTGGGACGGGAAGCTGAAGCGGACACCGCCGCCGTAGTAGAGCGCCGCGGTGCGGCTGGCCGGGTCATACCAGCCGTTGGCGAAGGGGTAGTCGTAGGAGTAGACCAGGGTCGGGTTGGTTCCGGAGGGGCTGTTGGGGCAGGGGTGGTTGTTCTCCTGGATCGGCGCCTGCGCGGTCGCTCCGTCGAATACCTGCGGCGCTTCCTGGGTGTTGAGGTAGCGGATCCAGGAGTCGCGCACATGCCAGGCGAGGGTCGCGGTGGTGATGTTGACGGCGCTCGCCGGCCGCGCCAGCAACGGCGGTTCGTCGGAGATCGGCCCCGACTGGGGTGGGTTGTCGGCGAGGACCGTGGCGACGGCGATCTCAAAGCTGCCGAACTTGCCGCGCGGCACCTTGACCCCAAGGCGCTTGCTCAGCGCCTTGGCGGTGCCGGCCCTCCAGACGAGATCGGCGCCGCGCAGCTGGGCGGCGCCCCGGGCGGGGTCGATCTGCGGTCCGCCGGTGCTGGCTCGTAAGTCGAAGAGGACCTGTCTCTTCTTGCCCGCCTTGGCGCTGAGGGTCGAGATGGGGCCGAGGTCGACCCGCAGCGCGGTCAGCTTCACCGCGCGACGGCTCCGTCCCTCGCCGGCGCTGAGCCGGAGGGCGCCCCCGGCGCTGAGCCGGGCGCTGCCGGTGGCGATCGTGCCGCCGCTCACCTGCAGCCGGGTCCGCCTTCCTTCGGAGTCGGCGGCGCCAGTGCCGACCAGCCCAATCCCACGCTGCTCGAGGGCCCGCCACTTCCCGGCGCCGACGACGAGCGTCCCGCTGCCGACCGGGTCAGCGACGGCCTGGGCGGTGGGCCAGAGGGAGATCGCGAGCAGGACGAGCAGGCCGGCGTGCCAACGCATCGAGCTGGAGGCGTGTGGCGCTGGCTGCGGTCGGGCCTTCATTTATGGCGTCGGCAGCTCGATCTGGGCTGAGAGCGGGTCGAACCCACCGCCACCGGCGCCTTGGGCCAGGTTGGCGTTGGCCAGGGCGTTGGTCAGCAGGCCGCCCTCGACGGCGATCCCGTTCTCGATCGGGCTCCCGTCAGCCGGCACGTCGCCCCAGCGCACCGTGCCGAGGTCGGTGATGGCGCTGATCGTCGAGTCGTCGAGAGCGACCAGGTCGACCCGACCACCAGCCCAGCCGAGGTTGGGGTTGCGGTAGCTGTAGGCGTTGGCGACAAGGCGCGAGCTCGCACCGTCGATCACCAGGGTCGGCTTGGAGATGACGATGCCGTAGTTGCCGGCCGCCGGGTTGCAGAAGCTGACGGTCGCCTCGCTGGTCGCGATCAGGCGGTCGTCGATGGCGGACTCGGTCTCGCCGGCGTCATAGGCGTACTCAGAGATCGGGAAGCGGAAGAACTTGCCGAGCCCGCCGGTCGGGGCGGGGGTGGCGCCGCCGCCCATGTTGCCCGGGTAGCCCGCGGTCGCCCCGCCGAGCAGCTGGAAGCTGCCGGTGCTCTGCACCGTGGAGCGCAGCGAGCGCCGGAAGCCCCAGTTGATCGTGCCACCGCTGCCGGTCACCGGGTCGCTCAGGGTCGGCAGCGCGGCCAGGGTGAAGTCCACCGCGGGCGGCGTGCCGACGCCGGCGTCGATCGCGCACTCGGCCAGCAGTGGGCGCTGGACCGAGGCCCGTACGGTGATCGGGTCAAGCGTTTCGCCCTCGTCGTAGATGCCCGAGGCGAGGGCGCCGTCGGCGCTCAGGGTCGTCGGGATGTCTTCCCAGACGATCGTGTTGCCGCCGTCGGTGAGCTGCGGTTCGACGCCGGTCAGGTCGAGCTCGGCTATGTCCGCGCGCTGGAAGCGGTGCCAGGTGCCGTTCAGATTGGTGCCGACGTCGGCGACGATCCGCGAGTTCTCACCGTCGAGCACCACGGCTGGGTTCCGCAGCGCGACACTGAACCCGTGCCCGGCCTTGCAGAACAACGCCGTGCCCGAGCCTTTCATCACCAGCTTGTCGTCGGAGTGGTCGGGGGCGCTGCCCGGCTCATAGGTGCCGTCGGCAACCGGGAAGTCGAAGAACGACCCGGGGATCGCCATCGTCGGGCCGGCCGGATTGGCGACGGCGCCGCCCAGTCCCTGCATCGAGCCGGCCGGCGGCACGTTGCCGACGTAGGAGCGGAAGGAGTCCTTGAAGCCCCACTCGAGCGAGCTGCCGCTCGCGTCCTGGGACGTACCTGGGTTGAACGTGGGGGCCGGAAGGAGTCCGGAGACCTCACCGGGCTCCTCGCCGAACGGGGGCGCTCCCTCGCTGGCCGGGACCGGACACTCCGTTGCGAACGGGTATGGCTCGGCCGGCAGCTCGATCTGGGCGGAGAGCGGGTCGAACCCACCGCCACCGGCGCCCTGGGCCAGGTTGGCGTTGGCCAGGGCGTTGGTCAGCAGGCCGCCGTCGACGGCGATCCCGTTCTCGATCGGGTTTCCATCGGCGGGGACGTCGCCCCAGCGCACCTTGCCGAGGCCTTCGGTAGCGCTGATCGTCGAGTCGTCGAGGGCGACCAGGTCGACCCTGCCGCCGACCCAGCCGATGCTGGGGTTGCGATAGCTGTAGGCGTTGGCGACAAGGCGCGAGCTCACACCGTCGATCACCAGCGTCGGCTTGGAGATGACGATGCCGTAGTTGCCGGCCGCCGGGTTGCAGAAGCTGACGGTCGCCTCGCTGGTCGCGATCAGGCGGTCGTCGGCCGGGTCATCGGCGACACCTGCGTCATAGGCGTACTCAGAGATCGGGAAGCGGAAGAACTTGCCGAGCCCGCCGGTCGGGGCGGGGGTGCCGGCGCCGCCCATGTTGCCCGGGTAGCCCGCGGTCGCCCCGCCGAGCAGCTGGAAGCTGCCGGTGCTCTGGACCGTCCCCCGCAGCGAGCGCCGGAAACCCCAGTTGATCGTGCCGCCGCTGCCCGTCACCGGGTCGCTCAGGGTCGGCAGCGCCGCCAGGGTGAAGTCCACCTCGGGTGGCGCGCCGACGCCGGCGTCGATCGCGCACTCGGCCAGCAGTGGGCGCTGCACGGCCGTTTTGACAGTGACGGTGTCGAGCACTTCGCCGACCGGATACAGCTCACCAGTGGCGGCGAAACCGTCCGCGCTCAGCGTCGCCGGGATGTCCTCCCAGACCAGGGTGTTGCCGCCGTCGTCCAGCTGCGGCTCGACGCCGGCGAGGTCGAGCTCGGCGATGTCGGCGCGCTGGAACGGGTACCAGGTCCCTTTTACATTGGTGCCCACGTCGGCTGTGATCCGCGAGTTCTCGCCGTCGATGACGATCGTCGGGCTTTTGATCACGACGCTGAACCCGTGGCCCGACTTGCAGAACAGCACCGTGCCGCTGCCATCGGCGACCAGCTTGTCGTCGGAGTGGTCGGGCGCGCTGCCCGGCTCGTAGGTGCCGTCGGCGACCGGGAAGTCGAAGGTGGAGCCGGCGGCGGCCATCGTCGCCCCCGCCGGAGTGGCGCCGGCGCCGTCGAGCGGCTGCAGGCTTCCCGCCTCGCCGACGTTGAGGACGTAGCTGCGGAACGAGGTCTTGAAGCCCCACTCAAGCGAGCTGCCGGTCACGTCCTGGGCGATGCCCGGGCTGAACGTCGGCGCCGGCACGATGGCGTCGATCGTGCCCGGGGGGTGGCCAAAGCCGGGGCCGCCGGAGACGTTGCCGACGGGGCACTGCGTCGTGTACGGGTCGTCTGGATCGGGCTCCGGCTCGGGGGCGGGTTTCAGACCACCGTCGTCGGTTTTCACCGGCGCGACCGCGGGTGCGAGGGTCGAGGGCGAGCCGATCCGAGGCGCGACCAGCTTCGCATCGATCCGCGCGGCGCCGACCGGGCCGGCGCTGAGCGTGTCGAGCCCGAGCGCCGAACGCAGGGCCTTTGCACCCGCGCGGGTGAGAGACAGCGCCGCGTCGCTGAGCTTGACCGAGGAGCCGTCGATCCGCGGCGTTCCCTTGGCCTGGAAGAAGACGACCCGATCCTTCCCGAGCTTCGCCCCGATCGCCGTCGACTTGTCGCCGACCTCGAGGATCAGGTTGCCGAGGGAGGCGGCGCGGTCCTTCAGCGTCAGCACCAGCTCGCCCTTGGTGCGGACGGTGGTCTTCGCGCCGAGGGTCAGCTCACGGACCGGCAGGGAGGCGACCTGGGCCGACCGGCCTATCCGCTTTGCCGAGCCGGTCTTGCCGGCCTTTGCCGAGTAGGTCAGCTTGACGCCCTGCTTGGTCAGCGAGCCCTTGGCGTCGGATTTGAACGAGAGGACCGCCTCGCCGGTGGCTGGAGCGGCCGCGGCCGTCCCGGTCGTCAGGGCTGCGCAGAGCACCAGCGCCGCCAGCGCCAGTAGGACCGCGCAAGCACGGTTCGAGAGGGACGGGCGGGCGATCATCATCTAACGGGCCTCCTAGGGCTTAAAGCGGGTCGTGGGCTCCATTAGGCAGCCCTAAGAAATCCACCCTAACACAGTAGGAATTAGGGTGCCCTAAGAAGAAGGGGTCTGCGAGGGAGATACCCAGGCGACGTGCAGCGCCGTGCGACCGTCGTGCTCGGTCAGGCGCGCGTCTGCCCCCCAGATCTCGGCCAGGCGCTCGTGGCTCAGCACTTCGGTGGCCGGGCCGGTGGCGACCGTGTGGCCCTCGGAGACGACGACGACGGTGTCGGCGATCGCCGCCGCCAGAGCGAGGTCGTGGACGACGAGAAGGACCGCCAGGCCGGTGTCGGCGAGCTCGCGGAGCAGCCCGGCGACCGCGATCGTGGCGCCGAGGTCGAGTTGGGAGGTCGGCTCGTCGGCGATCAGAACCGGCGCCTCCTGGGCCAGCCCGATCGCGATTTGCACCCGCTGCAGCTCGCCGCCGGAGAGGGTCGTCAGGTCGCGCTCGGCGAAGCGGTCGACGCGGGCGCGCTCCATCGCCCCGTCGATCCCGACCTGGTCCTCCCCGGTCAGCCGTCGCAGCGGCCGCAGGTGGGAGGAGCGGCCGATCGTCACCGCTTCGCGCACGCTGACCCCGGCCGGCACCGGCATCCGCTGCGGCACGAAGGCACGCAGCCGGGCCAGCTCGCGCCCGCGCATCTCGCCGACCTCGCGGCCGGACCACAGGGCGCTGCCGGCGCTCATCTTCTGCAGCCCGGAGACGGCCCGGACCAGGGTCGACTTGCCGGCCCCATTGGGCCCGACGATCGCCACCAGCTCCCCCGCCCGCACGCCGAGATCCGCCCCCCGCAGGATCGGCACTCCGCCGATCTCCACCTCGACCCCCCGCGCCTCCAACAGCGCCGCCGATGGGCCGATAAGTTGA
>DASSFS010000111.1:0-33307 GCA_035694165.1 Solirubrobacterales bacterium
CAAAGCGGCGACGACGGTCATCCTGACTGCCACCCCGGCGCCGGGATCGGGTCCGGTCATCTGGACGGGCTGTGAAACCGTCGAAGGCAGCGTCTGCGAAGTGCTGATGAGCAAAGCTCAGTCGGTCACGGCCCGGTTCGAGGAATAGCGCGGCGCAGAGTTCCTCAGCGCGTAGGCCCTAGCTGGTCAGGACGATGGCGACAAAGAAGGCCAGCACGACCTCGCTGACGATCCACGAGTTGGTGTCCATCCAGTTGCGGATTCTTGGCAGCTCCTTCTTCGCGTGCTCACCGAGGACAAGTATGGACAGGGCCGGGAGTGCCACCAGGAGAAGCGTGAAGAAGATGAAGGGAAGGCCATGCGACCACGGGTGACCGTGGTTGGCCAGGTGGGCGGCGACGCTGACCGAAGTGACGATGTCGGTCGGGAACAGGGCGAACAGCAGGAACCCCAGCGATAGCGTGAACTTGGGAGTCGCCGTCTGCAGCTTTCCCATCCACTTTGGCGGGTCCGTCCGCTTGCGGCGATGGAAGACGTAGGCCATCGCGAAGAGGAGAAGGGCCAGGATCGCGATCTCGAGCCCGTGTGATTTCGTGCCGCCCTCTGAGCCGCCGCCGGCAATGCGGTGAGCGATCAGGTAGGCGACGGTGACAACGAGAAAGAGTGCGGTCGCGGCCCCGAGGATGAATGCGGCCGAATCGGACCTCCACTTGGGTGAGGTGGCGAAGAAGAAGGCGCTGATGATCTGTGGGCCGGCGACCATCGCGATTGCGAGTGGCAGGGTGGCGATCATGATCCCCGCTTCCTGGCCTTGACCATTGCGATCAACTCCTGTCCGGTCTGCAGATCGGGTTGGTCCCCTGCGGTGAGGACGCGCAGGTCCTTTCCAGGGGTGTATACGAACATCGGCAGCACAGTCGCCCGATCGGCGCCGGCTTCGGTTCCATTCTTCGCCGCCCCCGATGGTTCGCTGACCGTGATCTGGTCGCCGGCCTCGATTCGGGACAGGAGCTCGCCATGGCTGGCTGAGTCGTCGAACAACACCTGCGCCCTAGTGTAGAAGTCTGCTGTCCGCTCGCTCTTGGCGGGAAGTTGGAAGACGCGGTCGCCCCCGAAGTACTCGGAGAGATCGGTCGCGACCATCGCATTCAGGGCCTCATCGGCACCGACCGCGAGAGCGTAGACGAGCTGGTCGAGCTCAGACGGAGCGTCCCCGTCGGCGTCTTCGATGGGATTGCCACGGTAGACGCTGAGTCCGTCCCCTTCCGCGGCCCGGGCGTGCTCGTCGCTGCCGGTCCACACCAGTACGGTCAGCCCCCGCTGATGCAGGGCACGCCCGACGGCACGCCCGACCGGGGTGGCGCCGATCAGCAGCACCCCGCCCGGGCCGGTACTCGCGACTCCGAGCGCACGCGCCACGGGCCCACCGCTGAGGCCGTAGATCAGCCCGGTGGCGACAATCACGATGAAGGTGATCGGAATCAGGTTCTGTGCCCCGCCGCCGACCCCGGCCTGGGTGAGGCCGAGGGCGAACGTGGAGGAGGTCGCAGCGGCGACGATCCCGCGCGGCGCCATCCAGGCAATGAAGGCCCGCTCGCGCATCGGGAGCACCGAGCCCAAGGTCGCGACCCCCACGGCGAGCGGGCGGCCGAGGAGTACGAGCACACCGATGAAGGCGAGGCTCACCCAGCCGACCTCTCCTATCTGGTGCGGGGAGACGCGGGCCGAGAGGATGATGAACAGGATTCCGATCAGGAAGGTCGAGAGAGTGGCGATCCGTTCACGCCAGGCGCTGGTCAGCTTGGCCGTCTGTATCGCCAACCCGGCGGGCTCAATCCTGCGGGGTGGTCTGTTGGTGAGAATCGCACCAATCGCGAGGCCGGTGATCAGGCCGGTGTCGTCGCGAAGCAGATCGGCAGCGGTGACCATTGCGACGACGAACATCAAGGTCCCGGTTAGCGTCTGTGACTGATTGGGCTTAAACCAGTGCGCCCAGGCCAAGACCAGGGCCGCCCCAATGAGACCGAAGCCGATACCGGTCGCGATGCTGAGCAGAAACTGGAAGATCTCCTGGCCGGCCGTCGCATGTCCGGCGATCACCGCGTTGAACACGACGACACCGAGCGTTGCGCCGAGCGGGTCGGCGAACGTTCCCTCCCACTTGAGGATCGAGTTGACCGTCTTCGAGGGGCGGATGAAGTCGAGCAGCGGTCCGACCACCGTGGGGCCGGATACGACGAGCACTGCCCCGAGCACCAGCGCAACCTCCCAGGAGAGATCGAAGAGCAGATAGGCGGCGACCGTCCCGATCGCCCAGGTGACAAGGATTCCGAGGCTCACCAGCCTTCGGTAGACGCGGGCGACGCTGCCGGTCAGCTCGCTGAAGTTGAGGCCGAGCCCGGCCTCGAAGAGGATGACCCCGACGGCGATCGACACCACGGCGGAGATCAGGTTCTCGCCCAGCAGTGCATTGGGGTCGAGCGCGCCACTCGCGCCCGCGCCAAACCCAAGCGCGAGCAGCAACAGGATCGATGGGAGCCGAAGCACCTGGGCAATCAACGGCGCCGCCGATGCGAGGACCAACACCAGCCCGAGCTCCAAGAGGGTCCGAGACTGGCTCAGATCCACGACTGCCGTTGGCATCCCATCAGGGGGAAGCCCCCTCACGCCGCAACATTCCGAGGCTCCACCCCAGCGCGAGCATCCCCATCCCGTTGACGATGAACCCGAGCCCGACCAGGAGCGCCAGGGTCCCGAAACCGATGTCCGGATTGGCGACGATCACGACGCCGGCAATCACCTCAATGATTCCCGCCAGAGCGTGCCATGCGCGGTTCTCGTACTCCTCGAAGGCGGTTGCGAAGCGAATCACGCCGACGGCAATCAGCCAGATCCCGATCAGCAGGGCGACCGCGGCAACGCCCCCGATCGGGTGGCGAATCAGCAGGACCCCGGCTATCGCGCTGAGGACTCCAATGAGGGCGACCAGACCGCGGTTGGGGGTGCTCCGCATGAACGAGTCGGCCAGCTCCAGAATGCCATCGAGCAGCAAGAAGATTCCGGCGATGACGGCCAGCGTCGCCAGGCTTTCGCTCGGCTTGAACAGAATGATCACCCCCGCGACCACGCTGAGCACACCGGCGATCAGAAGCAGCCACCGGCCACCTCGGTACTGCGTTGCCTCGGCACCGCTGATGTGATCAGTCATCGCTGGCTCCTTCGATCGTGTGTAGGTCAGTTGACTTCCGATTGCCCCCGATCAGGTGAGGTCCGTCTCGACTTCGATGCGGCCGGACTTGGCCGCGTCGGCGAGCGCGCCGTAGTCGAGCTCGTTCTGGTCCGCGTAGCGCTCTGAGAACTCGGCAATGGCCCGATCGAAGCTGTCGCCCTTGCCGAGATAGGCGGCGATCGCGATCCGATCGCCGGAGCGGGCGTGGGCTCGGGCCAGGGTCCAGCCGCATACCCGCCCGTATACCTCCAGCCCCTTCGGCGGCAGGGTTTCGATATCGACCGAGCGCTTGCCGTCCCAGAGCTGGCGCACATAGAAGTCCCGGTTCTTGTCGTCCATGCCGAACGCCGGCAACCAGCCGAGCAGGATGTCGCTCGATGCCTGCATCAGCCACTGTCCCTCGACCACCCGCTGGCCGTGATTGGCGAACTCGCTCGCCCCGGCGTAGGGCTCGAGTACCGAGGCATCGGCCTCCTTGGGCTGCAGAAAGAGCGGGTCCTGACCGTCGCGGCCCATCATCAAGACCACCCAGCAGCGGGTGCCGACGCTGCCGACCCCGACCACCTTGCGGGCCAGGTCGACGAATCGGTAGCCGTCGAAGAGGTGGCGGCGATCACCCTTGAGGCTCTCGCGGTAGCGGCCGAGCATCTCCTGGATTCGCTCTTCGAGTTCGTGGCGTCGATCGTCGGAGGCAAGCTCACGGGCCGGCACGATCAAGGGTGGATCGCTGATGATCCGCGGCTCGCCATCAACCTCGTGGACGAGCCGATCGAAGGCCTTGAGGCTGTCCTTCTTCTGGGCCTTTTTCACATTCTTTTCGGCCGCCTTCATCTGCCTTCGGTCGGCCACCTTCGCCAGATCCGCGAGCAGGCCCTCGACGTCGAGTCGCGAGTACCAAACGCTGAGGTTGCCCATCGCGGCGAAACTTCGCATCGCCTTGCGGTATTCGCCGGCGGTGGCGAGGACGGCGGCGCGGATCTCCTTGGGGGTGAAGTTGCGATCGCGCCCGGCGATCTCAAAGCTCGCCGCGAGGCGCTTGACGTCCCACTCCCAGGGACCGGGAAGCGTCTCGTCGAAATCGTTGACATCGAGGACAAGGCGCCGATCGGGGGCCGCGAAGATCCCGAAGTTCGTGAGGTGGGCATCGCCGCATAGCTGAGCTCGCAAACCGGATTGCGGCGTCTTCGCAAGGTCCATCGCCATGATCGCCGCAGCGCCGCGGAAGAAGCTGAAAGGCGAGGCCAGCATCCGCCCGTAGCGGATCGGCACGAGCTCTGGGACGCGGCTCTTGGCCTGGTCCTCGAGGACCTTCACGGGATCCCGTCGGCCGGGTTTCGGCTCCCAGTCTGCGTGGCTGGAGCGGGGCGTATCTTCGCGCGCCGCCCTCCCCGCCGCTGCACGCGCATCTGCCGTGGCATCGATGTCAACGGCTTGGGATTTGGTGGGCGTCGAGGCCATCACCACGATTCGGTCGTTGGTGAGCGGAACCCCCTCCACTCAATCATCCCACCGCGAACCCCCGAAGTCGAGGCGGGCGGCCTTCTTTTAGAGGCCGCCGCTGCGCAGTAAAAAAATGTGGCGACAACAGGGGAATCGGCGGATACTTGGTCGAATGCCAGATAGGAAAGGCACTGAGGCCGGGCAGGGGAGCGAGGCCGACGAGCAGGACCTCCCCGGGGTACCACTGAGCCCCCGGGCGCGCCACCTCCTGGCTCTCGAGTTCGGAGACCGCAAAGACTTCGACGATCCGCGGCTCGAGTGGCGGCGGCTCTTCTCCGAGGTGCTGGGGACGTTCTTCCTGGTCCTCGTCGCGGCCGGCGGCGGCTTGCTCTACGCCAAGGGCCAGATCAGTCTTGCGGCGGCCGTCGTCGCTCCCGGGCTGATGGTGATGGCGATCATCCTCTTCATGGGCGCGGTATCCGGCGCACACCTGAACCCGGCCGTCTCTCTGGCCTTCGCGCTGCGCGGCGACTTCCCGTGGAAACGCCTGCCTGGATACCTGATCGTCCAGCTGATCGGAGCGACGCTCGCCTGTTTGTTCCTGCTGGCGGTCTTCGGAAACGTCGAGCACCTCGGAGCGACGCTGCCGGGAGCGGGGTATCACGACTGGCAGGCGCTGCTGATGGAGACGGTGCTAACCGCAGGCCTGGTCAGCGTGATCCTGGGCACTGCTTCGGCCGCGCAGAACGTCGGCGCGATCGCCGCCCTCGGCGTCGGCGGCTATATCGCCCTGGCGGGTCTCTGGGCCGCTCCGGTGAGCGGGGTTTCAATGAATCCGGCCCGCTCGTTCGGACCGGCGCTGGTCAGCGGCGACTTCACGAGCTATTGGGTCTACCTGGCCGGCCCACTCGCCGGGGCCCTGATCGCCGTCGGCTGCGCCATGGTGTTGCGCGGGCGCGGCGGCACCTCGATCTCACGGGCCGCAGGATCGGGGGTCCTCGACCCCTGAACAGTGCCGCCGACCGCGCCGGCCTCAACGACGGCCGCTGGCCCGTCTCGCACTGCGCCGGATTGGATTAGGATCGCGATCTAAATCCTGAGGGATCCAGGGAGGGACTCGCTTGCATTTCATCGCTCGTTCTCGCACGGGTGGCGCGCTCGCCATCTTCACTGCCATCGCCATCTCGGTGACGATCCTCGTCGCGGGTTCGCCGGCTCCCGCAGCCGCTCAAGGCAGCGGCGGCAACCTCTGCAACATCACCGGGTTCCCCACCGGCAAAGCACCGAAAAAGGCGCGGGTTGCCGCCCGGGCCTTGAGCTCCGCGGCCGGCGGCGCGGTCGCCCGTGGCAGCAGCATCGGCGGCACCCTGACCAAATTCGTCCTTGAAAAAGCGGTCGGCATCAACATCGAACGCTGGGCTCTAACCGGCATGGGCAACCTGCTCAGGATGCTCAAGTTGGACTCGATCGCGCCCGACTCCCCCGAGCAGAAAATCTTCAATCAACTCCACGCGATCAACGCGCGCCTGGGTGAAATGGAAGTGCGGATCGAACGGGTCGGGGAGAGCGTCAACAACCTCACCGCTGAGCGGCGCGAAAAGGATCTCGACGACGAGATCAAGGGGATCTGCAGCATCGCGGACCGTCAGATGTTCTATTACCGGCTCTTCGGCGACGCGATGGAGGCGGGCGAAGAACTCGGGAAAGCGCTCAAGCGAGCCGACCCCTCTCTTCCCCCCGGCTCCGACCCGGAAGTGAACGCGCTGCGCGAGGAAGCCCAGAATGAGATGGACTTCTTCATCAACCAGTACGACAAGGGCGCGGCCACCAGCGAAGAGCAGATCGGGAGGCTGAGGACCGCTCTGGTGCCGAAAGGCGCCGGCGGCACCACCCCCTCCACTTCAACTGTGCTGAAGACCTACGGCGGCGTGATGCTTGCCGGGAACCGGTTCCTGCGGCGTGAACACTCGGAGGCACTGCGTGCCCTCTACGCCGACGTCTTGGAAATCCGCTCCCTGGCCTCCTGGATGGCGGCCGAGTTCTACCGCACCCAGGATCTGGTCAAAAAGGAAGCGCGGGTCTGGGACGGCCTTCTGGAGGACACCGACAATGCCGAGGCGGGACTGCCGCCGATGATCCCGGCGGGCGCCGTCATCGACCTCGGCGACGGGACGCGGTCCTCGACGAACGAACAACCGATGTGGTTTGCCCCCACCGACAAGGACCTGGGGTGGATGCCGGAAACGGTCATCGGTCCGAACGTGTTCGACATCCTCGACGTCACGTTCGCCGTCCGGCATCTCAACGACAGGGCACACACCACCCTTGACGGCTGGCATGCTCCGGACAAGCAAGAGTTCCTGGCGCTGATTTCGAACAGCTGCAGAGCCAACCCGCGGAAACCGAGCCAGCCGCTCGTGGCCTGCCGGAACGCGGTGCCCGGTGGCGCCGACATCGCGGCCTACCTGCGGAAGATCAACAAACCAAACAAGAACTGGCAGCAACTCTTCTGCCAGAGCGCGGGGAACCCGTCGTGCCCGGCAGACGCAGGGCCGAAGGACGGGCGGCACGCCTTCATTTGGACCTCCGACATCCACTCCCAGAGGTTGCTCTGCCGCCTCGGCGGGGGTGAGACCGCCATTCGCGTGAACACCTACGCCGGCTATCACTCCCTCGGGCCGATCAAGCATGAGGTCTTCCCGCACTTCCCGATGCGGGTCGGCGCGGACTGCGTGGAGTACCTCAAGGGCCTGATGGGAGATCCGAAGACGGGAGCCGGCCGGAACGCCCACTTCAAAGGCGTCCTGCTCGCCACCCGCTTCACCAACGCCGCGGACACGAATCGGACCGGCCGGATCGACTACATGGCCCAGCCGGTGGTAACGGCAAACTGACGCCAGGGACGCCCGAGGTCAAGTAAAGCCCTCCCAAGGAAGCTTTGGTTGCATCTCAGCTATCCCAAAGGAAACGCGTAAACCTGGGATAACCGGCGCCACCTCACGGACGAACGCGGATGATCGTCTTCCCCTTGATCCGCTCGGTCGGATTGAAGGCGGCGACGGCATCGTCGAGGGTCGAGACGTTGCCGATGTTCGTCCGCAGCCGTCCTTCCCGCACCCGCCGGACGATCTCACGCAGCTGGGCGCGATCGGCCTCGGCGACGAAGTCAATCGCCAGGCCGTCGGCGGGCCGGGCCTCGGGCGGTCCGGCAATGGTCACCAGCGTTCCTCCGGCTCGAACCAACCCTGCCGATCGCTTCCCGATGTCTCCACCGAAGACGTCGAAAACCAGATCGACTCCGCCGACGTCCTCCAGCGAGTCGTTGTCGAGGTCGACGAACTCCTGCGCGCCGAAGTCGAGCACGGTCTGACGGTCGGCGGCGCGTCCGGTGCCGATGACGTAGGCGCCGGCCTCGCGTGCGAGCTGCGTCACCATAGATCCGACTCCGCCGGCCGCGCCGTGCACGAGGACGCTCTGCCCCGCCCGGAGGCGGCCGTGCTCGAACAGTCCCTGCCATGCGGCTAGGCCTGAGATCGGCAGGCTCGCGCCCACCGTGAAGTCGACGTCGCCCGGCAGCGGCGCGAGGTTGCGTGCCTCGACGGCCGCGTACTCGGCCAGGGTGCCGTCGCGGGTCCAGTCCGCGAGGCCGAAGACCCGCTGGCCCACCGACAGACCCCGCGTGCCGTAGCCGAGGGCGCTGACCACTCCGGCCAGCTCGTGGCCGGGAATCGAAGGCGTGCGGTCGCGGCCGAGGCGATCTGTCCAGTTTGAGGGCCACGTGAGCTCGCCCGGCGTGAATCCCGATGCATGAACGTCAACGAGGACGTCGTTCCCCGCCGCTTCCGGTTTGGGCCGCTCCATCAGCGTCATCCCGGCCGTTCCCGCGGCCTCGTCCGTCACCACAATCGCCTTCATCCGGGGCACCTCTCTTTGTCGAGTTCTCGCGGCCGAATCTCTCCTGTTCATGCCTTTCACTCCTTCTCGGTGATCAGCCGCGCTCCGCGTCCGCGGGTGATGAAGCTGAACGACCAGCGGATCAGGACTAGGAGGCGGTTTTGGAAGCCGATCAAGTAGTAGATGTGGACCAGGAGCCAGGTGAGCCAGGCGGGGAAGCCGGAGAGGCGGAGGAAGTGGAGATCGGCCACGGCGGCCGCGCGGCCGATGGTGGCGAGGTTGCCCTTGTCGCGGTAGCGGAAGGGGTGGGTCGGCTGGGCTTGGAGGCGGGAGCGGACGGTGTGGGCGGCGTGGCGGCCTTGCTGCATGGCTACGGGGGCTAGGCCGGGCAGAGTCAGGAGGGCGCCGTGGGGGTCCCTGACCCGGACCATGTCGCCGAGGGCGATGACCTCGGGATGGTCGGTGAGGGTCAGGTCGGGTTCGACGGTGAGGCGGCCGGCGCCGTCGACTTCGCCGTCTGAGCGGTCGGCGAGCTTGCGGGCCAGGGAGGAGGCGGTCACTCCAGCCGCCCAGATGGCGTTGCTCGTCGGGATGCGTTCGGAGGCGCCTTGCGGATCCTGAATCGTCACCGCCTCCGCGTCTAACCCGACGACCGTTCGCTGCAGCATCGGCGTCACGCCGAGCCGCTCGAGGGCGTGCGCCGCTCGTCGCGACAGCGACGGCGGGAAGCTGGCGAGGACGCGGTCGCCCGTCTCGACCAGCAGCACGCGCCCCTCGGCGGGGTCGATCGAGCGGAAGTCCCGGCGCAGGGTGTCGCGGGCGAGCTCGGCGATCTGGCCGGCCATCTCCACCCCGGTTGGCCCGGCCCCGACGACGACGAAGGTGAGCAGCCGGCGCCGCTTCGCCTCGTCGCGCTCCAGCTCCGCCGCCTCGAAGGCGCTCAACAGCCGCGCCCGTACCGCCAGGGCACTCTCCAGCGACTTCACCTCGGGCGCGAACCGTTGCCAGTCGTCGTGGCCGAAGTAGGCGTAGTGGGAGCCGCCGGCGACGATCAGGATGTCGTACTCGACCGTCGTCGGCTCCGCCTCGCCGGCGGCCGGCGTGATCGCCACGTGGCGCGCCCCGAGGTCGAAGTCGGTCACCTCCGCCATCAACACCCGCACATTCGCTTGGCGCTTGAAGATGGCGCGCAGCGGAAAACAGACTTCGGCGGGGGAGAGGGCGCCGGTCGCCAACTGGTAGGTCAGCGGCTGGAAGAGGTGGAAGTTGCGGCGGTCGATCAGGGTCAGCGCGACCGGCGCCCCGGCGAGGTGCTTGACGGCGAGCAGGCCGCCGAAGCCGCCGCCGATCACGACGACGCGGGGTGCGGCCGTGCCCGGCTCCGCGGTCATGAGGTGGGACTACCCGCCGCGGCGAGTTCGTAGCGGCCGGGGTCTCCCTAGAGCCGACGAAAGAAAGTGAGCAGGTTGCCCGCTAGGTCCAGTGCCGCGAACTCACGGGTGCCCCACTCGGTGTTCTCCGCGCCGCCCGGGTCGCTGGGATGTAGGACCGAGGACTCCTTCATCTCGACGTAGAGATCATCAACTCGGTCGACCTCGATTCGGCAACTTGCCGTTCCGGCGATAAAGGTCTCTGCTCCGCTGCAGATGGGCTGGCCGATTAGGTCGGCACGGCGCTTCCAACTCTCGTCATTCGCCGCCCACAAGTGCAGCTCGGCGTCGTCTCGCTGAAGCTTCGCGAAACCGTCGTCAGCGTGGGCGACAGTAAAGCCAAGCCGCTCTCGATAAAACGCAGCGGCCGCCGATATCTCCTGGACGGGCAGCGCGGGCACGGTTCCCGAAAGCTTCATCACCGCCACGCTATCGGCGCGGCCCCCGCGACGTGAGCTGCAGGCAGGCGACCGCTTTGGGGTCCTAGAACTTGACTGACGGTCGACCAATCCGGCCGCCGTTACAAGTCCCGAGGGAGATAAGAGACTCAGCCGCAGGCACTTCGAAATGGAGCTAGGCGGATTCGAACCGCCGACCTCCTGGGTGCGATCCAGGCGCTCTGCCAGCTGAGCTATAGCCCCGAGGGCGTGGATGGGAAGTTGATCCCATTGCCTCGCAAGCGCAAGGATAACCGCATAGTCTTTGGCAGCCTCCCCGGGAATCGGCTATGAGCATCCTCGACGACGCAATCCGAGAGCACCTGGAATTGAAGCGCGCGCACGGCGCGGATGATGCCGAGCTGAAAAAGCTCGAGGACGAGGCTTTTGGGCCTCCGCAGCGGCCCGACGAGCCCGATCCATTTGCCGAGGCGCCGACCGAGTTCCTGGTCGCGCCGGAGACCGGAGCGGGGGAGGACGCCAGCGAGGAGGGCGGCCGGCGGATCCCCAACATCGCCGACCTGCAGGAGGCCCCCGAGCCGCTCAGGCCACAGGAGCCGACCGCGGCGCCCGAGGCCGACGGCCCGGATGAGCCCGACGACGCGCCCGCCGAGGAGGAGCAGCCGGCGATCGAACAGGAGGCAATCGCCGACCCCGGTCACTCGACCGAGGAGCGGCACGCGATCGCCTCCCAGCCAACCGAAATCTTCGACGTCGAGGGTCAGTTCGAGGACGCCGCGACCGAGGCCGACGCGCCCAGCGACGAGGAGCTGGCCGACGCCGAGCAGGCCGAACCGCGCCTCGCTCCCCCCGCCGAGGAGGAGCAGGCCGACGAATTCGATGAGTTCTTCAGCGAGCAGCGGCTCTCCGACGAGCTCAACCAGGCGCTCGAGGCGCCGCTGCCGGACGAGCCCGGCGCCCCCGCGACCGAGGAAGCCGCGGTCTTCGTCGATGCCGACGAGGAGGAGGCCGAGTACGAGGAGGAAGAGGCGCCCGAGGCGGAAGACGAGGTCGCCGAGGAGGACTCGCGCGAGTTCGAGCTCGCCAGCGAGGGCGACGACGAGGACGACGCTCCCGAGGAGCCCGCCCCGCCGGCCGCCGCTTCCACCCATGAGGACGTGCTCGAGGACACCCCGGAGTTCCTCGAGGAGTCGCCCGAGGACGACAACCTCTGGTTCGAGCAGAAGCCGCCGAAGGACTTCGACTTCGACGATTGACCGGGCCGGCGCTGCCGGCTCGATAGGTTGCCGGGAATGCCCGACGACCTCGCAATCGAAGCAACCGGTCTCTGCAAGTCCTACGGAGAGGTGCGCGCGCTCGAGAGCGTCGACCTGCGCGTCCCCCCTGGCACCGTGCTCGGCCTGCTCGGGCCCAACGGCGCCGGCAAGACGACCGCGGTCCGCATCCTCACCACCCTGCTCCCGCCCGACGGCGGCAGCGCCCGCGTCGCCGGCCTCGACGTCGTCCGCGAGGCGGCGCAGCTGCGCAGCAAGATCGGCCTCGCCGGCCAGTACGCGGCAGTCGACGAGAACCTGACCGGGGCCGAGAACCTGGAGATGGTCGGCCGTCTCTACCACTTGCCGAAGGGCGAGCCGCGCACCCGCGCCGCCGAGCTGCTGGAGCACTTCGACCTCAGCGACGCCGCCGACCGCCTGGTGCGGACCTACTCGGGCGGGATGCGCCGCCGCCTCGACCTCGCCGCCGCCCTAGTCGCCCGCCCGCCGATCCTCTTCCTCGACGAGCCGACGACGGGCCTCGACCCGCGCAGCCGCCTCGCCCTCTGGGAGACGATCGAAGGCCGCGTCGCCGACGGCACCACGGTGCTGCTGACCACGCAGTACCTCGACGAGGCCGACCGCCTCGCCGACCGCATCTCCGTGATCGACCGCGGCATCGTGATCGCCGAGGGCAGCTCCGACGAACTCAAGGACCAGGTCGGGGGGGAGTGGATCGACATCACCCTCGACGGCGTCGCCGACACCGAGGCGGCAATAACGGCGTTGGAGCCGGTGGCGGCGGAGCGCCCGGCACTGGACGACGGTGTGCTGCGGGTGCCGATCCGGGGGCGCCGCGGGGCGATCGCGGAGGTGGTCCGCCGCCTCAACGAGGCTGGGGTCGGGATCGATGACGTGGCGATGCGCCGGCCGACCCTCGACGACGTCTTCCTCACCCTCACCGGTCACGCCGCCGAGTCCGAGGACGGCGACGGTGACCACGCTGGCGACCGCGACCGCGACGCCGAGCGTGCGGAGGAGGCGAGCGCCCGATGACCGCCTTTCGCTACGCCGTCTCCGACACCCTGGTGCTGGCCCGCCGCAGCCTCCTGCGCATCCCCCGCGCCCCCGACCTGCTGCTCTCCTTCACCGTGCAGCCGATCATGTTCGTGCTGCTCTTCGCCTACGTCTTCGGCGGTGCGATCGCCACCCCCGGCTTCAGCTACATCGACTTCCTGATGCCGGGGATCGTCGTCCAGACGATGTCCTTCGGCGGCTTCGTCACCGCCCTCGGCCTCTCAGAGGACCTGCGCAAGGGGCTGGTCGACCGCTTCCGCTCGCTGCCGATGTCGCGCGGCGCCGTGCTCGCCGGCCGCACCCTGGCCGACATCGTCACCAACTCGATCTCGATCGCGATCATGCTCATCGTCGGGGTCATCGCCGGCTTCTCCTTCGACGCTCCGCTCGCCCACATCGTCGGCGGCATCCTGCTGCTGCTGCTGTTCGGCTACGCCTTCTCCTGGGTCTTCGCCTTCGTCGGCCTCACCTCGTCCTCTCCCGAGGCGGCCCAGTCGCTGGGCTTCATCGTCATCTTCCCGCTCACCTTCGTCTCCTCGGCCTTCGTCCCGGTCGAGTCGATGCCCGCGGCGCTGCAGGCCTTCGCAGAAGTCAACCCGTTCACGATCGTCGTCGACGCGATGCGCCACCTCTTCCTCGACGCCCCCGTCGGCGCCAACACGGTCTGGGGCGCCGTCGCCTGGTCCCTCGGCATCGCCATCTTCTTCGCCGTCCTCTCGGTGCGCAAATACAAGCGCGCCGTCGTCCGCTAGCCGGCCTGGCGAGCGGCCCGAAGGCCGCCTACACTCCTCGGCGAGGGGCCATAGCTCAGTTGGCAGAGCGTTCGGTTTGCATCCGAAAGGTCGCCGGTTCGAATCCGGCTGGCTCCATCATCACGGTGGTCTCAAGGGCTCAAGTAGTTCTCGGCTGGCCTGGTGCCGACGAGCTGATTGTTCCGGGCGGGTTGGAGGCGGAGATGCAGGATGGCGCGACCGTCGCCCAGCTCCCGCGCTGGAACGTAGTAGCAACGATTCGAGGTGTTGTCGTAGACGGCGATCATCTCGATGGTCCTTGCCGTGTAGCGCTTCGTTCTTTTGACCTTGCCGTTGGTTAGGGAGTGGGACTGGCACCGGACTGGGACGACTACGCCGTCGGATTCGGTGTACTTCACCTGCACGCGCTCTAGCCGGTCGTCACGGATCAGCACCAAATCAAAGTCGCAGTCCTCGCCAAAGGGGATCGCAATTTTGAAGCCCCGACGACGAAGGTCGGCCGCGACCATCAGCTCAGCCAGATCACCTTTGCCCTTGCGGTTGAGAGGTGTCGCCTCGGCTCGGTCCGCCATCTGGCGGACCGTAGAACCAGCAGGTGTAACGACTCAAGACCTATTCGCAACAAAAGTGCGCCAACTTTGTGTCGCCTTGGCCCTACCGATCGGGTCGGCGCCCTCCTCACCAATCCCAGCGCACCAGGGCGTACCAGGCCGCCGGTTCGCCGGGCCTGCCGCCGAGCGCCGGGATCGCTCCCAAGACCACCGGGTCGAGGTTGGCGAGGGCGTCGGCGGCGAGGTCGATCGGCCCCTTGAGGGCGCCGAGGAGGGCGGGGACGGTGCGTCCCAGCGCATCCATCAGCTCGTTCGACCGCTCGGCGAAGCGCTCCCCGAGCGCGATCGATTCGGCTGGGGGCGGGATCGGCCCGATCAGTTCCGCGGCCTTTTCGCGATCCAGCTCGTGCCCTTCCTCGAGTCCATCTCCCGCCTCCTTCTCCGTCTCGTGCCCGATGAAGATCATCGGGAACTCGACGTGGGCCTCGGCGAGGCGCCGCAGTTCTCGACTCTCGCGGCGCGGCACGACGAGGTCGTCGCCGCCGAAGGCAGGCCCGAGGACCCAGTTGGTCTCCCGGCCGCGGTAGAAGCGGGGCCGGGAGAAGAGCGGGTTGATGCCGAGGTACTCGATCGGGACGCCGGCCCGGTGAGCGCCTTCGACCAGGTCGGTCGACCTGCGCTCCAGCGCCTTCACGCACCGGGTCATGGTCGGCGTCATCGCCACCTGCCCCTCGGTGGAAGGACGGTGCAGGAGCTCGTTGACTACCGCTATCGCGTGCTCCCTGTTGCTGCTCACGGACTGTGGTTTCACGGTTCCCTTTCTGGCGGTTAGAGGTTTACGACGGTGACTACGACCGGCAGGAAGATCCCGGCGTAGAAGGTCGCGAGGGTTCCGCGCAGGGCCCAGGCGGGCGCGGTGCGGAACCCGTGCGTGTAGGCCATCAGGCCGAGCACCAGGGCCAGGAGCACGGCGACCGGCCAGATGCCCGCCGCGGCTTGGCCTAGCGCCAGCGAGCGGGAGACCAGGAGGGCCACCACCGCGGTGATCGAGGCCAGACCGGCGAGGGCGCCGCGCCGCAGCCCGTCGGGAACCGGCACCGGCCGGGACTCGTGCGCTTCCATCCCGGCGACCATCCGCGACAGGCTCAGCGCGGCCACCGGCGCCTCCGCCTTCTGTGGCTGCTCGGGCGCGGGTCCCTCGGGGGGCGGGTTCTGGTCGGGACCGGAGTCGGGGCCGGGACCCGGATCGGCACCGGGGCCGGCGCTGGCGTCGGCGTCCTCGTCCATTTCCCTCATCCGGTTGGCGCCGTAGACGTTGGCTTCCGCGCGCCCGACTTCGATGTCGATCCGCATCATTTCCTCGATCTGCGTTTCCTCGACCTTGGCTGCGGCTTCCAGCCGCTTGGCCGGCATCCCGTCACGCCGCCGCTCGGCTGCCGCTTGCGCCTCGTAGGGGCTATCGACGGTCAGGATGCGCGCGACTTTCGCCCCGATTGGAAGCAGATCGAGGCAGAGGAAGAAGATGCGGAGGACCCAGATCCCGATCGCCACCTCCTGTTTTTCGGAGGCGATCACCGCGAGGGCATGCTCGCGCGCGGCCAGGCCGCTGCCACCACTGATCTCCCCTTCGCGCTCCTGGATCTGGTCGTTCCGCTCGCTGCGGAGGCGGCTCAATTCCCCTTCGATCCTCGGCACCCGTTCCCGGTTCAGCGCTTTCACTTCGGCCAGCCGTTCGGCGTAGCCGGCGGCGACGATCGGGTCGTCGGCCCCGGCGATCCGCCTGGCCAGCCTCGTCCTCTGTTCGCCGATCGCCACCAGCTTGTCGGTCTCCGCCTTGATCTCGGGCCCGTAGAACTCGCGGGCCTCGCCTTCGGCGACGCGGGTGGCCTCGACCCGTTGCTCGCTCAGGTAGTCGTTGATCTCGCCCTCATGGATGCGCAGGACAAGTGGCTCGGCGAGGAGCACGGCCAAGCAGAGCGACAGCACCACCCTGGGCACGAGGACGACCAGCAGCCAGAGTCGGCGGTTCGCCGTGACCTGCAGGATCAACCTCTCGACCCCGAAGGCGAGGATCAGCGCCCACCCGGCGCCCACCCACCACACCTCGCCGGCGGAGGTTTGCAGCATGTACCCGGCTGCCAGCGCCGCGGCGACGCCGCTCGCGCAGGAGATCAGGATCACCATCGCCCCCAGCGCGTTGTAGAAGCCGATCTCGGCCGGGGCCTTTTCGAGGATCCTCAGATAGATCCCGGCGAACCAGGCGATGCGGAAGCGAGCCCGGCTCGGCTTTTCGTTGGTTCGTTTGCCTCCCCTGGTACTTTCCATGCTTCTCCCTGTTTCATCCTGCCGGTGTCTCGGTGACACCTATTGCTTGAGGATTTAGCAGTGAGGGCGGGGTGCCGCAAGCGGCCGTCAGGTGGTGTCGGACGGACAGCTTTCTGTAACGCGGCGGAAAGCCGAAGGGGTGTTCGGGTAACCCTCAGTCAGCTGGAGGAACGTGTCCAGAAAGCCCGGCGTTTCACCTCCGGGATCGGGAAACCGCACGGTTTTCCCCCGCCGCGAGGGGGAAACTGGGAAGAACCGCCGCTCCGTTGTGACCCGGTTAACCCCCGGCCCTAAACCGGCGGCAGTTTGCCGTAGGCGGGGTTGTAATCGCTGGCGTCGGCGACGCCGTCGGGCAGTTGATGGCGGAGGAAAGCAGATAGCTGCCCTGGCGAGAGCGGTTTGCCCCCGCTCGGCAGTGTTCTGTCGATGGTCGGAACAAAAACCCGCTCGATCACCAGCCGGGCTGCGCCCATCGCAGTGGTGTTGCAGCCCTCGGTGTTGGGAGTCCCGGCAATCACATCGTCCTCCCCGCTCAGGTAAGCGTGCGATTTCTTCAGCCGGGTGCGGATCCCGTCGACCAGGGACTCGTTGCGAGGGAAGGCGCTGACGACGAGCAGTTCGGGGTCGAAGGCGACGACCGGGCCGACCATTGCCTCCCCGAGCAGGCTCCCTGCCCGCTGGAAGACGGAGTTGACGACGCCGTGAGTGGACTCTTCCTCGATCCTTCTGCCCCGCTCGTTCGGGGTCAGGTGATTCGAGTCGCCGAAGTAGTTGGCGAGCTGGTCGATGATCGCGGCGCCGTTGGCGAACCGGCCGACGCAATCTGTGCGAGAGCAGGTACAGGGGCCGAGTTCCTCGAGGCCGACCAGTTCACCCCAGTTAGACAGTTTGTCCGCCTCTTTGTACCGGACCTGGATGTGCTGGATCTCGCCGGCGGAGCCGTGGCCGCCGCGGACGATGTGACCCGCGTGGACGATCGACATGCCGATGCCACCGCACACCTTCAGACCCATCACGTTGCGCCTGCCCTTCGCCACCCCGTGCCTCAGCTCGAACAGCATGTCCGCATCGGCGTCCTTGATCACCTCGATCCTGACCGGCGTCCCGGTCCCTGACGGACCGCTGGAGCCCGGGGCGAGCCCGGCGCCGATCAGCGCCCGCTCGATGATCGGGGTCAGGGCCAGCGTCTCGACGTCGTGGTCGCGCAGGCCGGAATGATGGTGTGGGTAGTCCCGAGGCTCACCGTCGGGAGCGATCGGTCCGGGCCAGGCGACGCCGATGCCACCGATCCGGTCATGCGGGAGGTTCTCCGCGATCTGACCCAGGGCTTGGAGTACGTATGTCTCGATCTGCTCGGGCGAAGCCGTTTCATTCCGCCGGACCGGGAGGATGCTGGCGTCGATCCGGTTCGTCGCAATCGAGCCGCCGAGCCCGGCGATGGCCCAGGAAATGGATTCCCGGTTGATCGAGATACCGACCACGTCGCCGAAGGCGGGCCCCGGGATCAGTTTGTCGTTGCGCCTCGCCAGCCAGTCGGATTCGGTGAGAGTGCCCTCGGGATCGAGTGGTTCTCCACCACGAAGGATTTCATCGGTTGACCGTGCGACCGTTCTTCTCTGCGGTGGCATCGCTGGCTCTCCCTGCCGTGACTGGACGAAGACATACCTACGGCCGCACTGAGCTATCGCCGTAAGGAGGGCAATTTAACGCAGGTCACCCCGATTTGTGGAAGTTTCCTTAGTGGGAGAGGCGATTTTCGCCCCTTTTCCTGCTCCGCGACGGCGAAACGCGACGTTTTCCCTGGAGTTACGCCTGCCGAAGCAGGGGCTCAGGCGATCAGGGTCTCGGCCCGGTGTGCCTCGGGCAGGTTCTGGTCGGCGTGGTAGCTGCTGCGGACCAGGGGTCCGGCGGCGACTGACTCGAATCCCAGGTCATAGGCGGCCTGCTCCAACGCCGCAAACTCGTCCGGGTGCCAGTAGCGCGTCACCGGCAGGTGGTTCTCGGTCGGGCGCAAGTACTGGCCGACGGTGAGGACCTGGACGCGGTGCTCGCGCAGGATGCCGAAGGTCTCGACCATCTCCTCGAAGCTCTCGCCGAGCCCGACCATCAGCCCCGACTTGGTCACCACCTCGGGCCCGCCCATCTCCTTCGCCATCCGCAGCACCCGGGCCGAGCGCAGGAACTGGGAGCCTCGGCGCGCCACCGGGTAGAGGCGCGGCACCGTCTCGACGTTGTGGTTGAAGACGTCGGGCTTCTCGTGGATGACCTTGGCCAGTGGCATCTCCTGGCCGCGGAAGTCAGGGGTCAGGACCTCGACCTTGCAGCCGGGCGCCTGCATCCGGATCGAGCGGATCACGCCGACGAAGGCGCTTGCCCCGTAGTCGGGCAGGTCGTCGCGGTCGACCGAGGTGACGACGGCGTGGCGCAGCCCCATCCGCTTCACCTGGTTGGCGACGCGCAGCGGCTCCAGCGGGTCGTTCCAGGTTGGCTTGCCGGTCTGCACGTTGCAGAAGCCGCAGCGGCGGGTGCAGACGTCGCCGAGGATCATGAAGGTCGCGGTGCCGCGCTCCCAGCACTCGCCGACGTTGGGGCAGTTCGCCTCCTCGCAGACGGTGTGCAGGTTGTCGGAGCCGATCGTCGCCTTCAGTCGCCGGTAGTTCGGCCCACCTGGCGCCGGCACTTTCAGCCACGGCGGCTTGCGGGCGCGCTTGAAGGGAACGGTGCCGTCGGCCTCGGCGGCGGTGCCGCCCGGCTTGGCGCGGGAGCGGGTGACGTGGATGCGCTCGGAGACCTCGGTCACGGGGAGGCCTTGAGCGTAGCGGCCGGCAGGCCCAGGCCCAGATCGGCCGGATCGGTGGCGACGGGGACGCGCTCGTAGACGTCGCCGAAGCGCGCCGCCACGGTGTCCGCTAAGGCGCCGACGTCCTGCTCCGCGCCGAGCTCGCGCGAGAGCGAAGTCATCGCCACCCCCTCGATCCCACAGGGCACGATCCACTCGAACGGCTGCAGGTCGTTGCTGACGTTGACCGCGAGCCCGTGCGTGGTCACCCCCCGGCTTACATGCACCCCGATCGACCCAATCTTCCGACGCCCCCCCGCTGCCGATGGGCCGATAAGTTGAGCCAGGCTCAACTTATCGGCCCATCGGCCGGGGGTTGAGGGGGTCCAGACGCCGGTCAGTCCCTCGACGACCTCGGCGCTCACGCCGTGCTCGGCGAGCGCCTCGATCATCACCCGCTCCAGGCGCCGCACGTACTCGTGGACGTCGTCGCCGTAGGGGCGCAGGGAGACGATCGGGTAGGCGACCAGCTGGCCCGGGCCGTGGTAGGTGACGCGGCCGCCGCGGTCGGTGTCGCGCACTTCGATCCCCTGCAGTTCGTACCATTCGGCCCCCATCGGCAGCTCCTCAGGCGTCGAGCGGCGGCCGCGGGTGTAGACGGGCGGGTGCTCGAGCAGCAGCAGGACGTCGGGAATCTCCTCGCGCTGGCGGCGCTCCTGCAGCTGCAGCTGCGCCCTCCGCGCCTCCTCGTAGGGCACGGTTCCGCAACGGACAACCAGGATCTCGGCGCTCACCCTTGAAATGGTCGCAGGACGCGCCCCTATCCTTGAGCTCCCCGCCGATGGTCCAGTCAAAGCCACTCCTGCCCGAATGGCTCCCGGCCGTTGCGCTCAGCTCTGCGCTGGCGGTGCTGATGCTCGTCTGGAGCCCGCCGGTCGGCGACCTCGCGGCGCAGGTATTCCGCACCGAGTTGTTCCAGCAGGCCGGCCTGGCGATCTGGAACGGCAGTTGGTACGGCGGCCACTACACCCTCACCTACAGCGTCCTCTTCCCACCACTGGCGGCGCTGCTCGGCCCGCAGGTCGTGGGAGGGCTCGCCGTCGTCTCCTCCGCCTACCTCTTCGACCGTCTCGTCCGCGACCGCTGGGGAGCCGAGGCGCGCTGGGCGACGCTCTGGTTCGCGGCCGGCGTGGTGACCCTGCTGGCCGACGGGCAGCTGACCTTCGCGCTGGGAGTCGCCTTCGGCCTCACCTCCCTGCGCTGTTTGCAGACCAGGCGCGGGGCGCTCGCGGTAGCCGCCGCTGCGGCCTGCGCCCTCGCCAGCCCGGTTGCGGCCGCCTTCCTCGCCGGCGTCGTCATCGCCGGCGTCGCGGAACCGGGGCGCCGCGCCAGCCGCGCCGCGCTGGGCGTAGCCGGCCTGGCGCTCGCGCTGACCGTCGTCCCCAACCTCGCCTTCCCCGAACCCGGCCAGTTTCCCTTCGAGTTCTCCTCCTTCATCGCGATCCCGCTCTGGTGCGGCGGCGCCCTCTTCGTCATCCGCGACCTGCCCGAGGAGCGGCAGCTGCGTCGCGTCCTGCTCGGCTACATCCTCGCCGCGACCGTGATCTGGCTGCTGCCGAACGCGATGGGCGGCAACGCGGTCCGCCTCGGCGCCCTCTTCGGTGGCCCGGTGCTCGCCGCCGTGGTCCTCGCCCGGCGCCCGCGGGTCGCCACCTGGTTCCTGGTCCTCGCCCTGGCCGGCGGCCTCTACTGGCAGTTGACCGCGAGCGTCACCCAAATCGCCCGCAGCGTCGGCGATCCCTCCACCACCGCCGAGTACTTCGAGCCGGCGGCCAGCTGGTTGCGCGCCCACGGCGGCCAGGAGGCGCGGATCGAGGTGCCGCCGACCGCCAACCACTGGGAGTCCGCCTACCTGGCGCCCAACTTCGAGCTCGCCCGCGGCTGGCTGCGCCAGCTCGACACCACCCGGGACGACATCTTCTACAAGGACGGGAAACTCAGCCACGCCAGCTACAGCTCCTGGCTGCGCGGCAACGCGATCTCCTACGTGGCCCTGCCCGACGCCCGGCTCGACTACTCCTCGGTGGCGGAGCGGCGGCTGATCCTCTCCTCGCCCTCCTACCTCGACCTGCGCTACCGCTCGGATCACTGGCGGATCTACGCGGTGCGCGGCGCCAAGCCGCTGGTGGCACCGATCGGCAGTGGCCGGGCGGAGACGCTCTGGGTCGGCCGCCAAGGCTTCGCCCTCGACGTCACCGCCCCCGGGGAGTTCCTCGTCCGCGTCAACTTCACCCCTTACTGGTCGATCGCCCGCGGCTCCGGCTGCATCATCCGCCGCGGCGACTGGACCGTCGCCCGCGCCTCGCGCCCCGGCGTCTTCCGCGTAGCTGCCGACTTCTCGCTGGGGCGGGCTTGGAATGCGGTAACCGGCGCGCGAAAAACCTGCTGAGCGGCCACGCGGCCGTCGCATCTCGGCGTCCTCGGTCGCTCACGTGCAGAGCACGCTTCGCTCCCTGCGTCCTTGATCTGCTCGGCCGCGTGGCCGCTCAGGGCTGGTTCGGCGGTAAGCCGTGCTCCCGCATCGCCAGGACGAATCTGACGAACTCGTCCTGGAAGTCGTGCAGTTCGAGCTCATGGCCGGCGCCGTCGGGGGCAGGCGAAGGCGCTGCATCGGGCGCCGCCCGTCGTTCTGAGCGCGCCGCGCGACGCCATTGCGCCATCTCCTCGCGCAGCTCCTCCCGCCCTTCGATGTCGGTGCGCGGCTCCGCCTCGAGCAGCATTCCGAGATGGGGGGCGTTGCGCACCCGCTCCGGCATCGCCTGCAGCGCCGTCTCCGGGTCATCGGCGAAGCGCCGCAGGATCGTCGCGATCAAGCTGGTGTGCTCGAAAGTCTGGTGGGAGACGTGCTTGCGCACCCGCGGGCCGACGACCAGGGCGGGCACCCGCAGCCCTAGGGTGGGGTAGCGGGAACCGTCGTTCACCGCCGGCGGCTCGACGTGGTCGTAGAAGCCACCGTGCTCGTCGTAGACGATCACCAGCACGGTGTCTTTCCAGCCTGGGCTGCGGACCAGCGCCTCGTAGAGCTCGAGGACCAGCGACTGCCCCGCCCGCACGTCGGAAGGCGGGTGGTCGTCGCTGGAGTTGGGGTCGAAGACGCTGAGGTCGATGAAGTTGGGGTCGATCCAGGAGACGTCGCGCAGCTCCCCCTTGGCGGCGTCGTCGAGGAAGCTGTCGTTGCTGACGATCGCCCCCTCCAGTGCTTCGGTTCCCAGCCCCACCCGCTTGCGGTTGAAGAAGGCGAAGTTGCTGCGCTTGAGGTCGCCGATGCGGCGGTAGTGCCCGTCGGCGGCGCGCAGGGTGGCGGGGTCGTGTGAGTACCAGCGCCACTGCGGGTCGCGCAGGTGGTGGGTGAACGCTTCGACGTCGAAGATCGGCGCGCTGGCGAGGGCACTCAGCTTCGGCAGCCGTTTGAGGAATCGCTTCAGCCGCTCGAACAGGCCCGGTTTGTATCCGAGCTTCGGCGCTTCGGTTCCGGCCAGCGAGTAGAGCCGGTTCGGCCAGGTGTCCCCTGGAATCGAGCAGTGCCAGGCATCGCAGACGCAGAAGTTGTGGGCGAGGTGTCGGTAGACGGGGAGGTGCTGGGCGCCGAAGTGTCCCATCGGCACGCGGAGGAAATCCGGCGACAGTTCGATCGGACCTTCGCCGTCCTTGCGCGTGGCGGCGAAGCTCTTGACGAACCCCGTGTTGCCGTCCCGCAGCTGCGCCTGCACGCCGGTGGGCGAGTGGTCGGGATCGAGGACCTTTGCCTTCAGGCCTTCGGGGGGAGCAGGTGCGGTTTCCCCGGCTCCCCATTCGAACGGCTTGTATTCGTTCCCAGCCGCGTCGAAGTTCGGTTTCGCCTTGCTCAGGCCGTCGACGTCGAGGCCCTCACCCTCGAGGAAGCCGAGCATCTGGTCGAAGGAGCGGTTCTCCATCATCAGCACGACGATGTGCTTGACGGAGTGCAGGCGGCGCAGCGCCTCCGGCCCGTCCACCTGCCGCGGGCTTGCGGGATCGTCGGGAGGCGGCACTACGAGACTCCGCCACCAGACTGGGGATCCGATCCTCGCGTTGCTTCCTCGGCGGCCTTGAACCCCGCCGCTTTGACCTCGTTCAGGTGATCAGGTGCCAGCTCTCCGACTTTGTCGGTCATCGCGTTCAGTTTCTGGTGGGCGATGTCGGCGTCGTGTTCGGCGACGGCGGCGTGTTTCACGTCCTCGGCGACCTGCGAACTGTGGTCGGCGGTGACCTTGATCCCGAGATAGGCCCCGACGACCGCGGAGATGACGCCGAAGGCCGAAGAGGCGACCGCGACCGCCGAGCCTTCTTCGGTCGCATTGAAACGCGTCAGCGTGAACGCCGCCAGCGCGGCGACCGAGACGACACCGCTGACGACCGCGATCAATCCGCCGATCGCTTTGAGGCTGTTGATGTCGTTGTGCCCGCCACCGCTACTCGCGCTGCCGTCGCCCATCGCCCCGACGGCGACACCACCCGCCAGCAGGATCCCGGCGACGAAGAGGACACCACCAAGCGGCTGCAGGCTGATCCCGATCCAGGACGCGTCGCTGTCTTCGAGCGCGAAGGCCAGCACCGCCCCCGCGAGCGCCAGCAGCAAGCCGATCACCAGTACCCAGTGCCGGGGCTTCATGGTACTTGCGTCAGGCATAGCTGACCAGCCTCACCGTGTCGAAGGCGAGCACGTCGTTTGGCGCTCGCCCTTCGGTCCGGGCCACCACCGTCACTTTTGCCGCTTCGATACCGCGTTCGAGCAGCCCCCGGACCGAGTCGGTGACCGTGACTATCTGCGTCGCCGGCTCGAGCTGATGGGAGGGGCGCAGGTCGAAGGGATCGGGGTCGGTGGGGATGTCGCAGTGGCCGACGTCGCCGAAGCAGCCGCCATGGCCGAAGATGAAGAACCTGCCGGCGTAGGCGCGGTGGCTGGAGTCCGCCTCTCTTCCGACTCCCCGTGGATCGATGAAGACCCGTGCTTCGTAGGAGGCGCCGGAGTGGTCGAGCCCGTAGAAGATCAGGTCGGCGCGCTCGAAGGGCCTGTCGCGCGGCGGCAGCTCGATCGGGGCGGTGGTGAATCGCTCAACCACGTCCGGGCCCTTTCGCTGCGGCGGTGGCGGCCGCGTAGTCGTAGCCGAGCTGGGTCACGTCGAGCGTCTGGCGGACCGTCATCGGGAACGGCGCCAGGGCGCGGCCGAGGAGGGAGGCGGGGACGCCGGCGCCGGGGTGACGCAGCTGCCAGAGGTACCAGAGGCGGTCGATCATGCAGTGGTGTGCCCAGAACAGGGGGTCGTAGGCCGCGGTGGGGACGCTGCCCATCGTGCCGCCGGTCCAGACGTGGACACCGCCATGGATCCCCTCGAGCTGGTTCTGGAAGGTGAGGAAGTCACGGTTCGCCAGCACCGCGCCGATTTCCGCGGCGGAGGGGAGTTCGTCCGGGTCGCCGGGCTGGCGGGTGGTCCGGGCCTGGCGCGGGCTGACCCGGCCCGAGGCCTGGATCGGCGAGTCGAAGAGTGGGTTTTTCCTCCCGTCCGCTCTGCGCCTGGCGTAGGGGCCGGGGACTCCCTCGATGTGGTTGGTCCAGTCCCACCAGGGCAGGGTCACGCCCGGAACCCGGTCCTGCAGCGACTTCTCGAAGAAGTAGAGGTAGGCCCGGTGCCAGGGCAGGAAGAGCTCGTCGTTGTGGACGCAGGAGATCGGCAGCGGCAGGCCGTGTATTCCCGCCCAGCGCTGGTAGCCGCGGTCGTCGCCGATCGCCTGCGACTCCGTGATCGCACGCCGGAAATCGGCCAGCTGGCCGGCGGTCAGGCGCCGGGCGCTGCGGCGGTGGCGCAGCGCCCGGGCGGCCAGTGCCGGGGCGAGAGGGGAGGCCGTGCTCACCGGCTCCTCCAGGGACCGTTCGGTTGTTGCCGCCGCTTCGAGCGTCGCCGGGCTGCGCGCTCGCGCAGCTTCATACCTGCGATTCCACCAGTCGCGGCAGCGATCGGCGCCAGGCTCAGAGCCGTCTCCTCGAGCGGAAATCCGACGATGTGCGCGAGCATGGCGCGCACACTCTCAGACTATTACTGACTACACAAGCGTTTTTAAGAGGTTGGCTGTTACAGGTGTGTCACAGAGCGAGTGAAAGCGGCTCTTCGAGCAGTGCTCTGACGCGGGCGAGGAACTCGGCGGCGGGGGCGCCGTAGAGGATGCGGTGGTCGCAGGCGAGGGTGACGTAGAGCAGCTGGGCGGTGGTGAGTCCGGCGTCGCGGACGACCGGGCGCTCCTTGATCGCGCCGACGGCGAGGATCGCCGCCTGGGGGGTGTTGATCACGGCGCTGAAGTTGTCGATCCCGTACATCCCCAGATTGGAGACGGTGAAGGTGCCGCCGGAGAGCTCCGGTGGGGTGACCTGGCCGTTGCGGACGCGCTGCGCCAGGGTCCGCGACTCGGTGGCGATCTGGCGCAATCCCTTCTGGTCGGCGTCGAAGACGGTCGGGACGACGAGGGCGTCCTGAGCGGCGACGGCGACGCCGACGTTGACCCGCGAGTAGAGCTCGAAACGCCCGTCGCGGTAGGCGCCATTCGCCCGCGGATGCTCCCGCAGCGCCAGCGCGCAGGCCTTGACGATCATGTCGTTGAACGAAGGCACCACCTCGCCCTCGACAGCGGTCTCTTTCAGCCGCGCCCGCGCCTCGACCGCCCGCGACATATCGATCTCAGCTTCCAGATAAAAGTGCGGCGCCGTCGCCTTCGACTCCGACATCCGCCTGGCAACGGTCGACTGCAGCTTCGACAGGTCCTCGTAAGTGACTTGCCCCTTCGCGGTCTCAGGAGAAACGGCCATGGGACCAGCCGCAGCGGCCGCGGGTCCTGCCACCGGGGTTTCCCCCACGGTGCTCGGGGCTAGACGCCCCTCCGCGCCGCGGGGGACCCCCACCCCGGCGTCACCCGCGGAAGCTGCCGCTTTCTTGACGTCCTTCTTCACAACGCGACCCCCGGGTCCAGAGCCGGTGATGGTGGACAAGTCGATCCCTTTCTCCTTAGCTATCCGGCGTGCGACCGGCGACGCTTTGACCCGACCGCCGTCGTTCGAAGCGGGAGCCTTATCCGTCTCACCTGCGGGTGGCGCGGAGGTGGGGGCCCCCCGCGGCGCGGAGGCGGCTTCGCCGCCGAGCACCGTGGGGGATACCTCCGCGACAGGACCCGCAGCTGACCGCTCTGAACCCTCGCCCGAATCACCAACCCGCGCAATCGGAGTCCCGATCGCCAGCGTCTCACCCTCCTCGGCCAAGATCTCCGTCAACGTCCCCGCCACGTCGCTCTCATAGGCCATGTTCGCCTTATCGGTCTCGATTTCCACCAGCTCGTCGCCGACCGCGATCTCCTCCCCGACCTGCTTCAGCCAGGTCAGGATCGTGCCCTCCTCCATCGAGTCCGACAGCCTCGGCATCACGATGTCCGCCATCAGATCGATCCCTCCAAGGTCGCAAGCGCCGCCTTCACCACGTGCTCCTCATGCGGAATCGCCGCCTGCTCAAGCCGTTTCGAGTACGGCATGTGGACGTCGGCGCCGGTCACTCGCTGCACCGGCGCGTCGAGGTCGTCGAAGGCCTGCTCGGTGATCAGCGTCGCCAGGTTGGCGCCGACGCCGCCGTGCGGCCAGCCCTCCTCGACGATCACCGCCCGGTTGGTCTTGCGCACCGAGGCGAGGATCGTGTCGAGGTCGAGCGGGCGCAACGTGCGCGGGTCGATCACCTCGGCCTCGACGCCGTGCTCCTCCGCCAGCGCGGCCGCCGCCTGCTCCGCCACCTGCGCCATCTTCAGCACGCCGACGATCGTCACGTCGCCGCCTTCGCGCCGCACCGCCGCTTCGCCGAAGCGCAGCACCTCGTCCTCACCCTCGGGGACCTCGCCGCGCGTCCCGTAGAGGCTCTCGTGCTCGATGAAGATCACCGGGTTGTCGTCGCGGATCGCCGCCTTCAGCAGCGCCTTGCCGTCGGCCGGGGTGGAGGGGCAGGCGACCAGCAGCCCCGGCACCTGCAGGTATAGGGCCTCGAAGCTGTGCGAGTGGGTGGGGCCGAGCTGATGGCCGCCGCCGCCCGGCATCCGGATCACCATCGGCACCTTGGCCTGGCCATTGAACATGTAGGGGATCGCGGCGGCGTGGTTGATGATCTGGTCCAGCGCCAGCAGTGAGAAGTTGACCGTCATCAGCTCGACCACCGGCCGCAGCCCGCCCATCGCGGCGCCGACCCCGGTGCCGACGATCGTGTTCTCGGAGATCGGCGTGTCGCGCACCCGCCGCTCACCGAACTCGTCGATCAGCCCCTCGGTCACCTTGAAGGCGCCCTGGAAGACGGCGACGTCCTCGCCCATCACGAAGACACCCTCGTCGCGGCGCATCTCCTCGGCCATCGCGTCGCGCAGGGCCTCGCGCATTCGCAGCTCCGCCATCAGCCCTCGACCTCCTCGGGCTCGTCGCCGACCTCGGGCTCCGCCGTGACCCGGCTCTCGGCTCCGTCCTGTGCGTCGCCCTGCAGCGCCGGGTTCGGCCGCACGCCCTCTTCCTCCTGCTCCGCGTAGGCGGCGCCGGCCTCGGCCAGTTCGCGGGCCGCATCCGGCATCCGGTCCTCGTGCTCGCCGCGGTGCGGCTCCGGGCTGCGCTCGTCGACCGCGTACCAGCCGCCCGGATCGGTCACCGCGTAGAGGTTCTCGTACATCGTGTCCAGGGGCGGCTCCGGCGAGGCCTCGGCGAACTCGACTGCCTCCAGGACCGTCGCCTCGGCCGCGTCGCGCGCCTGGCGCACCTCGCGCTCGCCCAGCACGCCGGCCTCGACGCAGCGGCGCGCGAAATTCTCGATCGGGTCTTTCTCGCGCCACTCCTCGACCTCCTCGCGCTCGCGGTAGACCTCGGGGTCGGCGGCAGAGTGGCCGCGGTAACGGTAGGTAACGACCTCGAGCAGGGTGGGCCGGGAGTCCTCGCGGGCTGCCCGGATCCCCTCGGCGACCGCCTCACGGACGGCGACCACGTCCATGCCGTCGGCCCGCGTGCCGGGGATCCCGTAGCCCTCCGCCTTCTTCGAGAGGTCGGTCTGGGCGGAGTGGCGCTCGACCGCGGTCCCCATCCCATAGAGGTTGTTCTCGACCAGGAAGAAGACCGGCAGCGTCCACAGCGCCGCCAGGTTCATCGTCTCGCCGAAGTTGCCGGTGTTGGAGGCGCCGTCGCCGAACATGCAGACGGTGACCGCGTCTTCGCCCTTGTACTGGGAGGCGAGGCCGAGCCCGGCGGCGATCGGCAGGTTGCCGCCGACGATCCCGTAACCGCCCATGAAGCGCCGCTCGCCGTCGAAGATGTGCATCGAGCCGCCGCGGCCGCCGCTGGTCCCGTCGACCCGGCCGAACAGCTCCGCCATCACCCGTTTCGGCTCGGTGCCGCGGGCGATCGCGTGCCCGTGGGTGCGGTAGGTGCCGATCAGGAAGTCTTCCTCGCGCATCACCGAGGTGGTGCCGACGATCGTCGCCTCCTCTCCGATCGCCAGGTGCAGGAAGCCGCCGGCTTTCGCCCGCTGGTAATGACGCCCTGCCTCCTCCTCGAAGCGGCGGATCAGGGCCATGCGCGCGAGCAGCTCATAACAGGTGGCGGCGTCGGGCAGGTTGGACATCGCAGCCACCTTAGCGAGGCGCTCACGCCTGAAATTGCGGTCCCGGCGGTCCGCTTCAGCCGGCGGCTGCTGCGACGGCTTCCTCGAGCCGGTCATCGCCCCAGAAGACCTCTTCGCCGACCACCAGCGCCGGCACACCTTTGACCCCAGCGTCGCCGGCGCGCTCGGTCGCGTCGCGCAGGGCGCTCTTGACGATGTCGGTCTGGACCGCTTTGAACAGCGCCCGCGGATGCAGCTCGCAGGCGGCGGCGGCGATCATCACGTTGTCGGGCTCGGTCAGGTCGCGGCCGGCCGCGAAGGCCTGGCGGAAAGCGGCGAGGGAGAAGGAGACGGTGCGGCCGGTCTGCTTGGCGAAGGTCGCGACCCGCATCGCCGTCAGCGTGTTGCCCGGCCAGGGCTCGGGCCAGGCGATCGGCGGTAGCCCGTAGGCGGAGGCGCGACGCTCCACCTCCACCATCCCCTCCTCGCGGCCTGGGCCCGTGCCCCAGGACTCGCGGCCGAAGCGCTGGAAGAGGCCGCCGAGCAGGATCGGCTGCCACTCCGGCTGCTCCAACCCCGCTTCCGTGAACAGCCCGCTGACCCGCTCCGCGGTCAGGTACGCATAGGGGGAGCCGAGATCGAAGTAGAAGGTCGCGCGGGCGCCGGTCAAGCGTGCGTTGCCCAGCCGTCGACTGCGCGCGCCGCTTCGAAGATCGACTCGGAGATCGTCGGGTGGGGATGGATGATCCGCGCCAGCTCCTGGTAGCCGCCCTCCAGCGCCATCGTCGCTACCAGCTCGGCGATCATGTCGCAGGCGCGGTTGCCGACGATGTGGACGCCGAGGATCTCCCCGTACTTGGAGTCGACGACCATCTTGACCATGCCTTCTTTGTCGTCGTAGACGGTCGCGCCGCCGACCGCGCCGAGTTTCAGCTTGCCGACCTTGACGTCGTAGCCGGCCTCCTTTGCGGCCGCCTCGGTGAGGCCGACACTGGCGACCTGCGGGTGGCTGAAGGTGGCGCCGGCGACCAGGTTCTGGTCAACCGGATGGGTCTCGACGCCGGCCGCGTGCTCGACCGCGACGATCGCCTCCTCGCCCGCCTTGTGGGCGAGGGCCTTTTTCTTGACCAGGTCGCCGATCGCGTAGACCTTCGGGTTCGAGGTTCGCTGGTACTCGTCGACCCTGACCTTGCCGTTCTCCTCCAGCTCGACCCCCACCTCGGCCAGCCCGAGGGGCTTGGTGTCGGCGACGCGGCCGCCGGCTACGCAGAGGTAGTCGACCTCGGCCGACTGGTCCCCGTAGGTGAACTTGACCGAGTCCTCGCCGGCTTCGACGTTCTCGACCGGGCTGCCGGTGGAGACGGTGATGTTCTGTTTTTTGAAGGACCGCTCGACGACGCGGACGACGTCCTTGTCCTCGGCCGGAAGGATCTGCGGCAGCATCTCGATCAGCAGCACCTCGGTCCCGAAGCGGCCGTAGGCGGAAGCGATCTCACAGCCCGAGGCGCCGGCGCCGACGACGGCGATCTTCTTCGGCACTTCCGGCAGCGACCAGGCGCCCCAGGTGTCGACGACCCGGCCGCCGAACTCGACCCCGGGGATCGGCAGCGCGACCGAGCCGGTGGCGAGGATCACGGCACCGGCCTCATAGACCTCGTCGCCGACCTTGACGTTGCCCTCGCCGGTGATCGAGGCCTCGCCCTCGATCACAGTCACCTTGTTTTTGTCCCAGAGCATCTTCACCCCGCTCGAGAGCGATTCCGAGACCGCAGCGCGCCGCTTGCCGACCGCGTCCCAGTCGATCGAAATGTCGTTGGCGACGATGCCGATCTCCGCGCCGTTGCGGGCCTCGGTGTAGATCTCGGCCGTGCGCAGGATCGTCTTGGCCGGGATGCAGGCGTAGTTGAGGCAGCGGCCGCCGGCTTTGTCGCGCTCGACCACGGCAGTTTTCTTGCCCAGCTGAGCGGCGCGAATCGCGGCCACATAGCCGCCCGGCCCGCCACCGATCACGATCACGTCATACGAATCCGCCATCCGGCCTGAGCCTATAGAACGGCTGCCGCGGGCAGTTCGAGGGCTCTAGTGAGGGGGAGTGCGGGTCGGCATCTGGATCCGCGCCATCGCCTTGACCATGAAGAAGAAGAAGGTGCCAGAGACCGCCAGCAGTCCCAGGGTGGCCGCGAACTGGCCCACGGTCGAGGCCTGGATGGCGAGGCCGAAGACAGCGCTGAAGATGAGGAAGACGAGGATCAGCTGGAAGCCGAGCACAGCCCAGTAGCGGGCGCGCCACATGCCCCACGACATCACGCCGAGGATCAGCGCCGGCGCCGCGACCTGGGCCCAGCGCGGCTTTTCGCCGTCGACCTCGACCCCGGCTGCGTAGCCGCCGACGATCGAGAGCGCGATCAGGCCGGAGACGATGGCGCCGATCGTCACCACGGTCGGCCGCTCGCCGTCGCCCAGCGGCTCCAGTGCCTCGCGCGCGGCCTGGTTGCGCTCCTCCGCCTTGGCGTAGCCGCGGGTCATCCGGTCGGCCCCGCGCTCCTTGCGCTTGCGTCGCTGCTCAGCCACCGGGCGCGGCCCCCAGAGCGCGCCGCAGCGCTTCGGCAACGGCGGTCGGTTCGGTCGCATCGCGGATCGCCCGCACCACGCAGAGCCGCGTCGCCCCGGCCTCGACCACCTGCGCGGCGTTGGACGGGTCGATCCCGCCGATCGCGAAGAAGGGATGGGTTGCATGCTCGGCAGCGTGGGTGATCAGGTCGAGGCCGACGGCGGGCCGGCCAGCCTTCGTCGGCGTCTCCCAGATAGGCCCCACACTCATGTAATTGATCGGCCGCTCCTCAGCGGCCGCGATCTGCTCCGGCGAGTGGGTGGAGAGGCCGATGATCGCGTCGGGGCCAAGCAGCTCCCGCGCCTCCTCGACCGAGGTGTCGTCCTGGCCGACGTGGACGCCGTCGGCGTCGCAGGCACGGGCGAGGTCGGGATCGTCGTTGACGATGAAGAGGGTGCTGTAGGTGTCGCAGACGCGGCGGAAGGTCGCGGCCGAGCGTTCGATCTCGTCCCGGTCGAGCTCCTTCTCCCGCAGCTGGACGATGTCGACACCGCCGCTCAGCGCCGCGCGCAGCAGCGGTTCCGGGTCTTCGCCGCCGGGACGCGCGTCGCAGACGAAATAGAGGCGCGCCGTGCGCAGGCGCTCCTGGCGCAGGGGGCCGACCGACTCGGGGGGCGCGAGGCTCATTCCTCGATTATGAACCGGAGCCCTAGCTTGGCGGCTCCCCGAGAGGGGTAGCATCGTCGTGTACGGGAGCCTGCGAGGGCTGAGAGGGTGGCAACGAGGTCACCGACCGTCTGGACCTGATCCGGGTAATGCCGGCGGAGGCAATGGCTTGACCGAGAAGCGCAGTTTCGACGCAGTCTTTGTTGGCGGTGGGGTGATCGGCCTCGCCTGCGCTTGGCGTGCCGCCCAGCGGGGTGCGCGCGTGGTGGTCCTCGACGCCGCCGAGCCGCCGGCTGGCGCCACCCGGGTCGCCGCCGGGATGCTGGCCCCGGTCGGCGAGCTCGCCTTCGGCGAGCCGCGGCTGCTGGAGATGACGCTGGCGGCGGCGCGGCTCTACCCAGGGTTCATCGCCGAGTTGGAGGCGGCGAGCGGGGAGGCGACCGGCTATGAGCGCCAGGGCGCCCTTCATATCGCGCTCGATCGCGACGAGGCGGCGGAGCTGCGCCGTGTCCATGACCTGCAGCGCTCGCTGGAGCTCGAGGCCGAGTGGCTGCCGCCGCGTCGCTGCCGCCACCTCGAGCCCGGCCTGACCCCTTCCTTCAACGGCGGCGTTCACGCTCCCGGCGAGGCCGCGGTCGACCCGCGGGCGCTGACCGGGGCGCTGCTGGCGGCGCTTGCGGGAGAGGGGGTCGAGGTGCGGACCGGGACCGAGGTGGTCGCCGGCCTGTTCGAGGGCGAGCGCCTGGCCGGGGTCCAGACCGCCGCGGGCGAGGAGCTTCGCGCCGGGTCGGTCGTGCTCGCCAGCGGGGCCTGGTCGGGTCGGGCAGAGTGGCTGCCGGAGCAGGCGCGGCCGCCGGTGCGCCCGGTCAAGGGCCAGGTCGTGGAGCTGCGGACCCGCGATGGCGCCGCGCCCTGCCAGCGGATCGTCGCCTCCGAGCGCGTCTACCTGGTGCCGCGCCCGGACGGCCGCCTGATCGTCGGTGCCACCTCCGAGGAGCAGGGCTTCGACACCGCGGTCACCGCCGGCGGCGTCCACGAGCTCCTGCGCGAGGCCTATCGCCTGCTCCCCGACGTCGCCGAGATGGAGCTGGTCGACGCCATCGCCGGCCTCCGTCCCGGCACCCCCGACAACCTGCCCCGGGTCGGCGCCGGCGCGATCGAGGGACTGGTGCTGGCGACCGGCCACTACCGCAACGGCATCCTGCTGGCGCCGCTGGCGGCGGAGACGATCGCGGATCTGCTCGCGAGCGAAGACTCGCTGGGCTCCAGCGACGAAGCGCTGTCGTGC
>DASSFS010000112.1:0-25087 GCA_035694165.1 Solirubrobacterales bacterium
GGGCGCGTCGCTAGCTCTCGCTGACGGGCACTGCGAAAATCGGGACGCCGCTCGTACGAGGGGCACCCGACCCCTCCCACGAGAATTCAGGCTTCGTTCCAGCCGGTGCTGTCGTCCTTTGTGGTGTATAGCGACACAAACGACGACAGCAACCCGTCTACTCTCATTGGCCGATGTACGACAAGGCGAAGATCTGGGTTGAAGGCGGGGCTGGGGGTAATGGCTGCGTCAGCTTCCGGCGTGAGGCTCATGTTCCAAGGGGCGGGCCTGATGGCGGCGATGGGGGGCATGGCGGGGATGTCGTGCTGGTTTGTGATCTCTCGAAGCGGGATTTGGGGGCTCTGAAGGGGAGCAAGCACTTCCGGGCGCAGCGGGGGAGGCATGGGGAAGGGTCGAACAAGCACGGTGGCCGGGGCGAGGACCTGGTTATTCCCGTGCCGGCGGGGACGCAGGCGGTGACCGTCGACGGGGCTGCCGTCGACCTGGTTGAGGGCGCGCAGCGGGCCGTGGTCGCTCAGGGTGGACGTGGAGGCCATGGGAACAAGCGATTTGCGAACTCGACGCGGCAGGCGCCGCGGTTTGCCGAGAAGGGGACGAAGGGCGAAGCGGACTGGATCGAGCTGCGGCTGAAACTGCTGGCCGACGTCGGCCTGGTCGGGCTGCCCAACGCCGGCAAGTCCTCATTGCTGGGGCGGCTGACGCGGGCGACGCCGAAGGTGGCCGACTACCCGTTCACGACGATCTCGCCGGTGCTGGGGACGATCGAAGGCGAGGACCGGCAAGCGGTCGTCGCTGACATCCCGGGGCTGATCGAAGGGGCAGCCGAGGGAGCCGGCCTGGGACACGAGTTCCTCGCCCACGTCGAGCGCTGCTCGATGCTCGTCCATCTGGTCGACCTGGCGCCGATCGAGGGGGACCCCGAGTCCAACTACGAGACCGTCCGGGCCGAGCTGGCCGCCCACGGCGCCGGCCTCGAGCAGCTGCCGGAGCTGGTTGTCCTTTCCAAGCGCGATCTGCTGGAGGCGGAGAAGGTCGAGGCCGCGGTGGTGGATTGGGAACAGCTGCTGGGTGGGGAGGCGCTAGGGGTGGTAGCCGCGTCCTCTGCGACCGGCGAGGGCCTGGACGAGCTGCGGCGCAGCGTCCTCGCCAAGCTGCCCGAGGAGACGGAGGCCGCGGTCATGACCGCGGCCGACTCGAACGGCGAATTCGAAGTCGAGCACCGCGTCTACCGGCCGGCCGGAGAGGGTGGTTACTGGGTCGAGCGCGAGGATGACGGCGCCTACCGGGTCGCCGGCAAAGGAGTGGAGCTTCTGTTCGAGCGCCACGACACGAAAAACGAGGAGGCGCTCGCCTACCTCGAGCAGCGACTGGGTGAGATCGGCGTGATCGCCGCCCTGACCAAGGCCGGCTTCGAGGCCGGCGACGACGTTCGCATCGGCGAGCACGAGTTCGAACTCCACATCTAGCGGCCGGCCGGGCCGGTCCGCGACTGCTTAGGAGAGGCTGGAGAGTCCCGCTGCGACGGCGAACCCGAGCACGGTGACGAGTCCGGTCACGCGGCCGGCACTGGCCCTGGCGTCGGGGATCATCGAGTCGATCAGCATCACCAGCAGCGCGCCGGCGGCGAAGCCGTCGATCGCCGCCTCGGGTCCGCCGGAGACGACGTCGGCAAGTCCGAACCCGGCGACCGTGGCCAGGGTGCAGATCGCGGCGACGACCAGCCAGAGCCGCAGTATCGCCGCCCGTGAACGGCCGCTGGCTCGCATGTCCCCCGCCGAGCCGATCGCCTCGGGCAGGTTGGAGACGAAGATCGCCGCCAGCAGCGCCACCCCGATCTCGCCGCTGACCGCCAGGTTGATTCCCAGCACCAACTGCTCAGGAATGCCGTCGAGAAAGGCGCCGAGCGCGAGCGCGTTGCCCGAGCCCTCGCCTTGGGAGCGCCCCCGGCGTCCTCGGCCAGCCGAGTAGCGAGCGGCGATCAAGCCGTCGAGCAGGTAGTACGTGACGGCCCCGACCCCCAGCCCGACGCCGGTCGCGGCGGCCCCGCCGGCGGCGATGCCCTCCTGGGCGAGCTCGAAACTGACCGCGCTGATCAGCGCACCGGCGCCAAAGCCAAGTACGAGGCCGACCTCTCGTTTCGACCATTCCCGGGAGAAGGTCAGCAAGGCGCCGAGGACGAGCGAGCTCGCGGCCAGGGCACCCCACCCGAGCGCCGCGCCCATTAAGGCGTCCCGTCTGAGCCGGCCAAGGCGACGTACGGCGTCAAGCCGTCGCGCAACCAGGTCGGGATCGGGGTCTTGGACCAGCTTGCGGTGTCGACGAAGACATGGCGGATCGTGGCCTCGACCAGCGGCTCACCCTCCCTCGCGAGCTCGAGGCGAGTCGTCATGCTGGTCGTGCCCAAACGTTCGATCGTCGCCTCGATCTCAACCAGGTCGTCGAACCGAGCGGAGCCGCGGAACGTCAGGTTCATCTCCGCGACAACCATGTCGACGCCACGGTCGACCATCGATCGATACGAGCCGAACGCCTGACGCCAAAGCTCGGTGAAGACGTGGTCGAAGAAAGCGACGTAGTTGGCGTTGAAGACGATTCCCTGGGGATCGCACTCGCCATAGCGGATGCGGAGTTGGTGGACAAAGGGCGTGGCCACGATCGCGAGACTAGTGTCTGGCGCGATGGCTGTCGTTCATACACTGGCCTCGTCATGACCCTGGTCGTCAAGCTCGGATCCTCGATCGTCGCCGCCGACGACGGCGAGCTGCGCACGGACGTTCTCGACTCTGTCTGCGCGCAGGTGAGCGCGCTCGAGCAGGGTGGGGAGCGGGTGGTGTTGGTGACTTCGGGGGCGATTGCGCGGGGAATGCGGCTGCTGGAGCTGCCGGTGCGGCCGCGGGCGATGGACGAGCTGCAGGCGGCTTCTGCGGTCGGTCAGGGGGATCTCTTCCGCGCTTATGAGAGCCGCCTGGCCAAAGGTGGGACCAGGGCCGCCCAGGTGCTGCTGACGGCCGCCGACATCGCCGCTCGCACGAACTACCTCAACGCGCGCCAGACCCTGAGGCGTTTGGTCGAGTGGGGCGTGGTGCCGGTGATCAACGAGAACGACACCACCGCCACCGACGAGATCAGCTTCGGCGACAACGACTTCCTCGCCGCCCAGGTGGCGCTGTTGCTCGACGCGCGGCTGCTGGTGCTGCTGACCGACGTCGACGGCCTCTACTCCGCCGATCCGGGTCTCGACGCGGCGGCGGAGACGATCTCCGAGGTCACCGACTTCGCGCAGTTGGAGCCGCTGCAGATCGGCGACCGCACTTCCGCCTTCGGCTCCGGTGGCATGCGCAGCAAGGTGGCCGCGGCGGAGATGGCCAGTGAGGCGGGCATCCCGGCGGTGATCTGCAACGGGACCAGCGCTGGCACGCTCGCGGCGGCGGCCGCCGGCGAAGAAGGGGGGACCCGCTTCAGCGCTCAGGTCGGGAAGGCGCCGAGTTTCAAGCTCTGGCTCAAGTACGCGAAGCCGGCGCGGGGACGGATCCTCGTCGACGAAGGTGCCGCCCGGGTCCTGCGCGAGCGTGGGTCGAGCCTGCTCCCGGTCGGGATCCTCGGCACCGATGGCGACTTCGAGGCCGGCGACGCCGTCGACGTCGTCGTCGATGGGGATTCGATCGGCAAAGGCATCTCCGACTACTCCTCCCAGGAGCTCGACAAGGTCAAGGGCTTGAAGACCGATGAGGTCCGCAAGCTGCTTCCCCATGTGGCCGACGAGGTCATCCACCGTGATCGCTTCGTCCTCGTTTGATCCTGGCCGAGGGTCCCCAGCTACCCTTGTCCGATGGCTGTGACCACGACCACCGTCGCTGAGACCTGCGCCGCCGCGAAGACGGCGGCGCGGACCCTGGCGAGCTCCTCCAGCGAGGCGAAGAACGCCGCCCTCGCGGCGGCCGCACGGCTGCTGGAAGAGCGCAGCGCCGAGATCCTCGAGGCGAATGCGGCCGATCTCGCCGACGAGCGGGCGGCGGGCCTGACCGAGGCCCTGAGGGACCGGCTGACGCTGACCTCCGACCGCATCGCGGCGATGGCCGATGGGGTGCGCGTAGTTGCGGCCCTGGACGATCCGGTCGGCGAGGAGCTGGAACACAAGACCTTGGCCAGCGGCTTGGATCTGCGCAAGGTGCGCGTCCCGCTGGGCGTGGTCGCGGTCGTCTACGAGGCGCGGCCGAACGTGACGATCGATTGCGCGGCGCTGACGATCAAGAGCGGCAACGCGATCGTCCTGCGCGGCTCCCACTACGCCGAACGCTCGAACGGGGCCCTGGCGGGGATCGTTCGCGAGGCGCTCGCCGAGGCTGAGCTGCCCGAGGACGCGGTGCTGCTGCTGGCCGGCGGTGGTCACGAGGAGCTGGCCGAGCTGGCGACCCAGGAGGGGCTGGTTGATCTTCTGATCCCGCGCGGCGGCGAGGGGCTGAAGGCCGCGATCAAGGAGGTCGCGACGGTGCCGGTGATGTACGCGGCGGCTGGCAATTGCCACGTCTTCGTCCACGCCGAAGCTGACCTGGAGATGGCGCGGCGGATCGCCGTCAACGCCAAGGTCCAGCGCCCCGGCGTCTGCAATGCCGCGGAGACGCTGCTGATTGACGCGGCGATCGCCGAGCGCTTCGTCCCCGCTGTGCTTTCCGACCTGCACGAGGCAGGGGTCGAGCTGGTCGGCGACGAGCGCGTTCGCTCCTTCGCTGGCGCGACTGAGGTCGCCGCCGCCACCGACACCGACTGGGACACCGAGTTCCTGGGCCTGAAGATCGCCGTCGCCGTCGTCGACTCGGTCGAGGATGCGATCGACCACGTCAACGCCCACGGCACCGGTCACTCGGAGGCGATCGTCACCGGCTCGGAAGAGGCGGCGGATGAGTTCGCCGCCGGTGTCGACTCAGCTGCCGTCTACATCAACGCCTCGACCCGCTTCACCGACGGCTTCGAGTACGGGATGGGGGCCGAGATCGGAAACTCGACCCAGAAGCTGCACGCCCGCGGGCCGATCGGCATGCGCGAGCTGACGACGTTCAAGTACGTGGCGCGCGGCGACGGCCAGATACGTGAGTAGCTCCGAGCGGGCCGGGATCGGCGTGCTGGGGTCGGCCTTCAACCCGCCGCACCTCGGTCATCTGGCGTTGGCCCAAGAGGCGCTCTGGCAACTCGGCCTCAGCGAGGTGATCCTGGTCCCGACCGGGGACGCGCCGCACAAGCGGATCGCCGAGGACCCGGGTCGCGAGCTGCGGTTGACGATGACCCGCCTCGCCGCCGCCGACGATTCACGCTTTTCGGTCTCCACGCTGGAGGTTGACCGCGAGGGGCCGTCCTACACGTATGAGACCTTGCAGCTGCTTGCGGAAGAACGAGGCGACACGGAGCTGGTGTTCGTAATGGGAGCGGACGCCGCCGTGGGGCTCGAGAGCTGGCGTAATCCCGAGCGCGTGGTCGAGTTGGCGCGGCTGGCCGTTGCCCGCCGCTCCGGCATCTCTGACGCCGAGGTGGCGGCGGTCATGCGCAGTCTCGGCGCCGAGGGGGGAGCGACGATGTTGGAGATGCCACAGTTCGGCGTCTCGTCTTCGGCGGTGCGCGAGCGCGCGGCCGCCGGCAGACCGCTTCGCTATCTGGTGCCGGAGCCGGTCGCTCGGCTGATCGAGGAAAAGGGGATCTACGCATGAAAGCGCCGCAATCCGAGCCCTTGGCCCGCCGTCTGGCTGAGTTGGCCGACTCGAAAAAGGCGGAGGAGATCGTCGCCCTCGACATGCGCGCGCTCGTCTCCTATACGGACTTCCTGGTGATCTGCACCGCCCGCAACGAGCGCCAGGCGCGCGCCATCGTCGATGAGGTGAGGATCCAGGTCAAGCGGGAGACGGGCCTGCTGCCGGGCGGGGTCGACGGCGCCGGCCCCGACGGCTGGGTCGTCCTCGACTACCTCGACTGCGTCCTCCATGTCTTCACTGCCGAGGCGCGCGAGCGCTACCAGCTCGAGGACCTCTGGCGTGAGGCGCCACGGCTCGAGCTCGACCTCGACGCACCCGAAGCACCCTCGGCCGCAAGCGCCTGACACCACCGGGCGCTCGCCAGACGGCAGCGGCGAAATGCCGTCCGAGCCCCTACGTACGGTGCCGCGCATGGATCGCTTCAAGCGGGCGCTGTTCGGCTATCGCCGTCCCGACGTGGACGCTGCGATATCGACGCGCGACGGGCAGATCGTCACTCTCGAACCGAAAGCGGCGGAATGCGAGCGTCAGGCCGGCACGATCGCCGAGCTGGAGCAGGAGCTTGCCTCGCTCTCGGGCATGGTGATCGAGCGCGAGCGAGAGATTCGCGGCTTGACCGAGCGCCTGCGCGAGGCCAATGAGCGCCACGACCGCAGCATCGCCTCGCTCGACGCCGTCTCGGCCCGGCTCGAGGAGATCCAGACCCAGGCCCGCGGCCAGGCGACGCGGATCCGGATGAAAGCGCTGCGCGAGGCGGTCGAGGTGAGCCAGCGCGTGCAGGCCTTGAACGAGGCCCAGGCGCCGGCGGCGGACAGCGTCGCCCCCACGCCTGCCCCGTCCAACGGCAATGGCAACGGCAGCGTCGAGGACTTCGACGGCATCTTCGAAGGGTTGATCAAGCTCGAGATCGGGCCGCTGGGCGACTTTTCTCAGCTCGTCGGTTTCGAGGATGCGGTCGGCCAGCTCGGCGCCTCTGACATCTCGGTTGAACGCTTCTCGGAGGGCCGCGCGACCCTCTCGGTGCGCTTGAACCAGCCGGTCGAGCTCCTGCGCGAGCTGGAGGAGCTCTCCTCACTCGACTTCAAGGTGCGCCACACCGCTCCGGACAACCTGATCCTCGACGTCGACGAGGACCAGGGCCCCGAGCAGCGCGCCGCCTAGCGCAACGGCACTAGCGATAAACTCGAAAGCCGATCTGGGGCTGTAGCTCAGCTGGAAGAGCGTCGCGCTGGCAGCGCGAAGGTCAGGGGTTCGAGCCCCCTCAGCTCCACTCTCAACGATCCGCCCGTCGCTGCCGATGATGAGGCGATGAGCGCGGCCAATCAGCACGTGTTCTCGCACGGGATGCGGGACACGCGGGAGACGCTTGACGTCTGGAGCGAGCACCCGTGGCCTGTCCTCCGTGCCTGGCTGGCGCTGAGCCTGGCGATCGCCCTGGCGCTGCTGGCGGCGACCTGGTTCGTCGCCGGCCTGCTGACTCCCGACCTGACCCCGATTCACTTGCCCGGGTTGACCGAGCCCTCGGAACCGGGAGATCTGCTGCCCATCCTCTGGCGCAACTCGCTGGTGCTGGCGCTGCACGGGACCGCCTGCGTCGCCGGTTTCATCGCCGGTGCCTCGATGCCGATCGCCGCTGCGCAGCGGACCGGTTTCTCGCGCTGGATTCACGTCAAGGCCGGAGAGCTGGCGATCCTCTTCGTCTGCGCGGTCACCCTCTTCTCATTGGGGACCCAGGCGCTCTATCTCGGCTTTCAGGGAGCGACCCTGGCCTCTCAGCTCGAGATCACCCGCCTGGAGCTGATCCTCAGCGTCCTGCCGCACGCGATCCCAGAGCTGACCGCCCTCTTCCTGCCCCTGGCCGCCTGGCTGGTCGCCAGTCGTCGCGGCGAGTGGAATCAGCTGCTGGCGGCGACCTTCATCACCGTCGCCCTCGCGATCCCGGTCGTGATCGTCGCCGCCACGGTCGAGGTCTATGTCTGGCCGCACATCCTCGAAGCGCTCTCTCCGATCGACCCGCGCGACATCACGACCCACTTCTTCGTCGGCTCGTAAGATCGCCGCTCGATGAGCGGTTACGACCCGAAGACGATCGAGAGCAAGTGGCAGCAGGTCTGGGCTGAGGAGAAGACCTGGGAGGTGCCGAACCCAGGCGAGCCCGGCTTCGACGACAGCAAGCCCAAGGCCTACGTGCTAGAGATGCTGCCCTATCCGTCGGGGGAGCCGCACGTCGGCCACCTGAAGACCTACGCGGTCGGCGACGCGATCGCCCACTTCCGGCGCCGGCATGGCTTCCAGGTGCTGCACCCGATGGGCTACGACGCCTTCGGCCTGCCGGCCGAGAACAACGCGATCAAGACCGGCGAACCGCCGCGTGAGGCGACCGAGCGCTCGATCGCCTCCTTCCGCCAGCAGTTCCGCGAGTGGGGAATTTCGATCGACTGGTCGCGCGAGATCGGGACGCACACGCCCGAGTACTACCGCTGGACCCAGTGGATCTTCCTGCGCCTTTTCGAGAAGGGCCTCGCCTACCGGACCGAGGCGCCGGTCCAGTGGTGCCCGAAGGACGCCACGGTGCTCGCCAACGAGCAGGTCGTCGACGGCCGCTGCGAGCGTTGCGGGACCGAGGTCGTCCAGCGCAACCTCGAGCAGTGGTTCTTCCGCATCACCGACTACGCCGACCGGCTGCTCGCCGACTTCGACCGGCTCGAGTCCTGGCCCGAGCACGTGATCACGATGCAGCGCAACTGGATCGGCCGCTCCGAGGGCGCCGAGGTCGTCTTCCGCTGCGAGGAGCTCGACCTCGACTTCCCCGTCTTCACGACCCGCCCCGACACCCTCTTCGGCGCGACCTTCTTCGTCCTCGCCCCCGAGCATCCCGAGCTGGAGCGCCTGGTTGCCGGCACGCCGGCTGAGGAGGCGGTTCGCGAGTACGTCAACCGGATCGCCCGCGAGTCGGCGGAGGAGCGCGGCGCCGAGGACCGCGAGAAGACCGGCGTCCCGCTCGGCCGCACCGTCGTCAACCCGGTCAACGGTGAGGAGATCCCGATGTTCGTCGCCGATTACGTGCTGATGGAGTACGGAACCGGCGCGATCATGGCGGTCCCCGGCCACGACAGCCGCGACTACGAATTCGCCAAAGCCTTCGAGCTGCCGGTAAGGCGGGTGATCGAGGGAGTCGACCCGGAGGCAGCCGTCGACGACGAGGGCCTGCCCTACCCGGGCGATGGGCCGATGGCCAACTCCGGCCGCTTCGACGGCAGGGGCAATCGCGAGGCCTACGCGGAGATCGTCGCCTGGCTGGAGTCGGAGGGTCGCGGCAGTCCGTCGGTCAACTATCGCCTGCGCGACTGGCTGGTCTCACGCCAGCGCTACTGGGGGGCGCCGATCCCGATCGTCTACTGCGAGAAGTGCGGCACCGTCCCCGTCCCGGACGAGCAGCTTCCGGTGGAGCTGCCGGAGATCGAGGACTACGCGCCGCAGGGCAAAAGTCCGCTGGCGGCGGCGGAGGATTGGGTCGCGACTGAGTGTCCGCGCTGCGACGGCCCGGCCCGCCGCGAGACCGACACGATGGACACCTTCGTCGATTCCTCCTGGTACTTCATCCGCTACCTCGACCCGCACAACGACGCCGCTCCCTGGGGCCCCGCCGCGGCCGCTCACTGGTTGCCGGTGGATCAGTACATCGGCGGCGTCGAGCACGCGATTCTGCACCTGATGTACGCGCGCTTCTTCACCAAGGCGCTTGCCGACATCGGCCAGCTCGACATCCAGGAGCCGTTCGCAAACCTCTTCGCCCAGGGCATGATCACCCGCGACGGCGCCAAGATGTCGAAGTCGCGAGGCAACACTGTCAGCCCCGGCGACTACGTCGAGCGCTACGGCGCCGACAGCGCTCGCACCTACATCTGCTTCATGGGTCCGCCCGAGCGCGGCGCCGACTGGTCCGACGAGGGGGTGGAGGGCGTCAACCGCTTCCTCTCTCGGCTCTGGCGGCTCTGTGAGGAGGTCGAAGGGCGCACCGAGGCGCCAGAGTCCGAGACGGCCGCAGACGGCAGGGCACGTGATCTGCGTGCCAAGGCGCACTGGGCGATCGACAAGGCGACTCGGGACTTCCAGCGTGGCTTCCAGTTCAACACCGCGATCTCGGCGGTGATGGAGCTCGTCAACGACGCCTACCGGGTCAAGGACGGCATCTACGAGGAGCCGGGGGGGACCGCCGCGGTGCGCTTCGCGACGGCGACCGCGGCATCTCTGATCTTTCCCTTCGCTCCGCACCTCGGCAGCGAGGTCTTTGAGCGCCTGACCGGCAACCGCGTCTGGGAGGACCCCTGGCCGGTGGCCGACCCCAGCCTGCTGGTCAGCGACACGGTGACTTTGATCGTCCAGGTCAACGGCAAGTTGCGCGATCGGATCGAGGTTCCGGCGGAGGCCTCGAAGGACGAACTGCTTGGTTTGGCGCGGGCGAGCGAGAAGGTGGAGCGCTATCTCGATGGCAAAGACGTCGTCAAGGAGATCGTCGTTCCAGGCAAGCTGGTCAACCTCGTGGTGCGTTGAGCAGGTACCGGTGCAACGGTTTCAGTCTCCTATCTGGTAGAAAGCGCGCCGATGCTCGTCAGGCGTCTTGAGGACGCACCAGTTGAGGAGTGGCACCGGCTGCGGACCCACGTCCTCATGGATGCGGGCGAACTCGGGTCTCGCAACCTCTCGGTCACTTGGCTGACGCTGCCAGCCGGCAGCAAGCAGACCCTGCGCTCCCACGAGGAGTCCGAGCAGGCCTATGTCGTCGTCCGCGGCGCCGGCACGATGTCGGTCGCCGGTGACACCCAGCAAGTGGGGGAGGGGGACCTGATCCTGGTCCCGCCCGCAACCGAGCACTCGGTTGCCAATGACGGCGAGGCCGAGCTCTCCTGCGTTTCGATCCAGTCGCCGCCCGTCGCCGCCGCCGAGCTCTACAGCGACCAGCTCGCTGAGGTTGCCGGCTATGACGATGACGACGACATCGTCTAGCTAAATCGTTTGCTTCTGCGCGCCACGCGTGCGCTGAATTGATCCACGCTCCGGGGCGTGCCGGAGCTGAGTCGAAGCCAGGTCGTTGTCTATGGCGCCATCGCCGTCGCCTTGCTGCTGGTCGGTGTGCGGGCGATCCAGGCCGAGGCGGGGGGCGAGCGAGCGTTCGTTGCGGACCCCGCGGGTGGGTCGCAGGCGGACGGCGGCTTCAGCATTAGTGGTGAAGCCGCCGACCTCGTCGTTGACGTAACCGGCGCGGTTGCTCGCCCTGGCGTCTATCGGCTGCCGGCCGGGAGCAGAGTGGCGGACGCGATCGAGCGGGCCGGTGGCGCCAGCGCCCGGGCGGAGCTGGAAGGGATCAATCGCGCCGCCCGGCTCGCCGACGGACAGCAGGTGGTGGTTCCGGAGCATGGCCCCGCCGGCGTCGCCATCGTCGGGGTCGGCGCAGAGGAGGGGCCGATCAGCCTCGGCACCGCCACCGTCGAACAGCTCGACACGATCGACGGCATCGGACCTGTCACCGCGGAGGACATCATCGAGTTCCGCGATCAGCACGGCGGCCTCGCCTCGATCGACCAGCTCGACCAGGTTTCGGGAATCGGGCCGGCGACGATGGAGTCGCTGCGGGCCAGGCTGCAGCCCTGAGGCGTTCAGATGCGCTCGCCGCGGCCATCGCTACCGATCCTCTTCGGCGTCGCCGTCTTGGTCGCGATCGCCCTGGTGCGCAGCGAGGAGATCCGGGAGCGGGCCGAAGACGGCCTGGGGCGTGGCATGCCGGCCCGCGAGGCCGAGTTGGCGCGAGGCTTCGTCCTCGGCGCCGACGAGGGCATCGATGCCCGCACCGAGGAAGACTTCCGCCGCAGCGGGCTCAGCCACCTGCTCGCGGTCAGCGGCCAGAACGTGACCTTGCTGGCCTTATTGGCGATGCCGTTGCTGGCTGCGCTCGGGATCCCGATGCGCGAGCGTTTGCTCTGGATCCTCGGCCTGATCGTCGTCTATGTGCCTCTGGCCGGCGCCGGCGCTTCGATCCAGCGCGCTGGAGTGATGGGTGCCGTCGGGGTGCTGGCAACCCTCTCGGGGCGCCGGGCCTCGCGCCTCTACGCGCTCTCGCTGGCACTCGTCGTCACGCTCGCCCTCGACCCAAGGATCGCGGCCGACATCGGCTGGCAGCTCAGCTTCGCCGCCGTCGCCGGGATCTTCATCCTCGCGGCGCCGATCCGCAAGGCGATCCTGGCGCGGCTTGGCGCCGGTCACTGGCGCCGTGCGCTCGCCGAGGGCTTGGCGGTGACCGTCGCGGCAACCCTGGCGACGGCGCCGCTGATCGCCTTTCACTTCGAAACGCTCTCGACCACGACCCTCGTCGCCAACGTGCTGGCGATGCCGGCGGTGGCGCCGGCAATGTGGCTGGGGATGGCGAGCGCCGGCGCCTCCCAGGTCCCCGGTCTGCCGGTCGAGGCATTGAACCTCCCTAACAGCGTCTTGCTCGCCTACATCGCCCAAGTCGCGACTTGGTGCGGGCGGCCGAGCTGGGCCGAGCTGGAGGTTCGACTCTCGAGTAGCGGTCTGTTTGCCGCCTATCTCGGTATCGGGGTTGCGGCTCTGGCCATTGGACTCCTCGGTCGCCGCAGGCGCCTGTCGGCGCTACGAGGCGGCGAGGCCTCCCGTGGTCGGGCTTCTCCCCGCCCGGGCGCTGCGGTCGTTGCTTGCGTTGCCCTCGCCGCGCTCGCTCTGTGGACGGTCAGCGACGGGGTGGAGGCGCGGCCGGGCCCGGTCACCGGCTTCCGCGTCGAAGTTCTCGACGTCGGCCAGGGCGATGCGATCCTGTTGCAGCCGGCGGGCGCGCCGGCCGTGCTCGTCGACGGTGGACCGCCGGGCGCCGGTCTCGAAGCGATGCTCGAGGACGCCGGTGTCGACCGGCTCGGCGCCGCCGTAATCAGCCACGATCAGTCCGATCACGCCGGCGGGATCGAAGAGCTGCTCGGTCACTTCTCCGTCGCCAGACTGCTCTATGCGCGAGTGGGGCGCGACGGGCTCGAGGCGGCCCGGGCCGCTGGTGCCATTCCGATGCGGACGGTTGCGGGCGATGAGCTGCGCTCGGGAGAGCTTCGTATCGAGGTCCTATGGCCACCGCGCGGGCTGCTGACCGAGCCCGTGCCCGGAGTCGACCCCAACCAGCTCGCCTTGGTTCTGCTCGTCGAGTGGCACCACTTCTCGATGCTGCTCGCTGCCGATGCCGAGGCCGAGTCGGTCCCGCTCGACCCTGGACCGGTCGACGTGCTCAAGGTCGCCCATCACGGCAGCGAGGACGCCGGCCTCGCCGCCCTGCTCGACCGCATCGGGCCGTCGCTGGCCGTCATCTCCGCCGGTGCCGACAACCCCTACGGTCACCCCACCGCCGCCACGCTAGCGACGCTGGCCGAGCACGGAGCCCGCGTTCTGCGCACCGACAGCGACGGCACGATCGTGATCGACGTCAGCCGCCAATCAATTGAGGTGAGCGCGGCGGGCTGATCACCTAGACGAATGATCCAATCGATAGTTGGGGTTTCCTTTCCGATCCCTATCGGCGTGACCTGGGCCGGCCGATGGTCACCCAGATGCTCTCCCGGAGAGGAACGCGGCTGTCACGGCTCCTGAAGAAGCCCAGCTTCGCGGGGACCGGCTTGCTGGAAAGAATGCGCAGCACAACCTTCGCCCTGCTGGGAGTCACGGCAGCGATGGCGCTGGGACTAGTTGCAGTCGCTTCCCAGCAGGACTGGCCCCTGCTTCCGGCGGCCCCGATCCCAGGTTTCCCCGGCTCCGGAGAGGTCGAGGACGCAACCGTGGTCGCCGTCGGGCCCGCCGTCTCGGCCGCCTCGCTGGATCGCGCGGTCGCTGGCCACGCTGACGCGCCGGGCGCCAAACCAGATGCCCAGGCCCGCAGCGTGGAGACGGACTCGCAGCTGTCGGATTCGAGGACGCTGGACAGCCCGCCGCCTCAATCCGAACCGGACTCCGCTGCTGATGCACCCACGGGCGAGGGATCTCCGACTGCGCCCAGTCCGAGTCAACCGCCCTCTTCAGCGCCAGCGCCGAGCGCCGCACCGGCGCCATCTCCGGCCTCAGCGTCACCAGCTCCGGCTACGCCTTCGACGCCAGCCCCGGTTCTCGGCGCCGCGGAGGACCAAGGCAGCGACAAGGCCAAGGAATACGTCAAGGACAAGTCCCCCGGTGGCTGGAAGGGCGGCAAACCCTCCAAGTCCGCTTTCGGCTCGAAGGGCAGCAGGCCGGAAAAAAGTCCCAGCAAGCCAGAAAAGAGTCCCAGCAAGTCCGAGAAGGACGCCAACTCCGGCTACGTCGCGCCGCCGCCTGCTGCGGCTCCGGTGGTCCCGCCGGTCGTCAAGCCAGACGATTCGGGCTATGACGACAAGGACGACAAGGACGACTCGAGCAACTACTACGCGGATGACCGCGGCAAGGACCACGGCCACTCCCACGAGCACGGCAAGTAGCGCCGGTCCAGGGCCGGGCCGCCATCTAGACTCGGCCGATGGCCGAGGAAATGCGAGCGCTGTATCTGATCGCCGGCACCGACGGGGCGAAGATCGACTCCACGCGGGCCCGCTTGCGGGCGCGGGCTGAACGCGAGGCCGGCGCCGACGCGCTCGAGGTTCACGAGCCGGGGGAGGGGCGCGGCATGCCGGATCACGAGGCTCTGCTGGCCGCGATCCCAGCGATGTCGCTGATGGACTCGCGGCGATACCTGCTTGCGGACGGGGTGGAGCGCTGGCGGGACCGCCAGCTCGAGGCGGTCGCCGCCGCGGTTGCCGAACTGCCACCCGACCTGACCCTGGTCCTGATCGCCCGCGCCAAGGCGCCGGCGAAGCTGTCAAAAGCGGTCAAGGCGGCGAAGGGGGAGATCCACGAATTCGAGGCGCCGAAGGCGCGCGACATGCCCCGCGTTCTCGTGGCCGACGCCCAGCGTCTGGGTTTTCGCCTGGAGCCGGGGGCGGCTCGTGTCCTGGTTGACCGCATGGGTGCCAGCCCGGTGCGGTTACAGCACGAGCTCGAGCGCCTGGCTCTCTGGGCGGGCCCGGGCGGTGAGGTCACGGTTGCCGATCTCGAAGCGATGATCGCCGACACTTCCGAGGCCGCTGTCTGGTCGCTCTCCGACGCGCTGCTCGAACGCGACGCCGCCGGCGCCCTGCGAATCGCTGAGCGACTGATCGAACAGGGCGAGAACGTGACCGGCCTGATTTATGGCCTCGCCTCGCGCCTGCGTAGCGCCTGTGTCGCCGCAGGTCAGCTGGAGGAGGGTGTTCCGTCCAAGCAGGTCGAGTCCTCGCTGAAGATGCACCCCTACGCGGCGAAGCTGCTGGTCGGCCGCCTGCGCGATACCGACCTCGCCAGCCTGCGCCTGGCCACCGAGGCTTTGGCCGACCTAGAGCTCTGGTGCCGCGGCGGCGCCGACTACGGCGATGAGATCGCGCTCACTCTGGCCCTCGATCGTGCCTGCTCCAAGAGCGCGTAGGCAAGTAGATCAAGGACGCAGTGAGCGAAGCGTGCTCTGCACGTGAGCGAGCGAGGACGCCGAGATACGCCGGCTACGCGCTCTTGGAGGCGGCGATGCGGGCAGCTTTGGACTTCTTGCGAGACCCCGTATTGAGGTGCATCGCGCCCTTCTGCACGGCCTTGTCGATCTTCGAGACGAGATCGCGCTCCTCGGTCTCAATCGCGCTCGCATCGCCGCCCTCGACGGCGCTTTCGAGGCGGCGGAAGTGGGTCTTCACAGTGCTCGTGAGCAGCCGGTTCTCGGCGCGCTCGCGCTCGCTGCGTAGGATCCGCTTCTTCTGTGAGGCTATGTTGGCCATGAGTCAAGTGCCAGGGCGGGCGTCGTGCCAGCCTCAGGCGGCCGCCGACTATAGCGACTGATACGTAGAACCAGCTTGGAGACGCCCAAGGCACCTGACACCCCCGAAGGCGAGGAGCGGGCGGCAATCGACGCCGATGCCGCCCTGCGCGCGGCCGAGGCCTTCGATCCCGGTGAGGACTTCGAGGGCGAGCCGGCCCCTGGCCGCCAGGCCGGGCGGATCGCCCGCTCGACCGCATTCTTCTCACTTGCCACCGCGGCCTCCCGCATCGCCGGCCTAGCGCGCGAGGTGGTCGCCGCTGGCTATTACGGCATCAGCGGCCCGATGTCGGCCTTCACGATCGCCTTCCAGGTACCCAACCTGATCCGCGCGCTCTTCGCCGACGCCGCCCTGCAGCCCGCCTTCGTCCCAGTCTTCACCGAGCAACTGGAGCAGAAGAACTACCGCGAGGCCTTCCGTCTCGCCTCGACCCTGCTGCTGATCGTGACCATGGTCCTGGGCGCGATCACGGCGCTGTTCGTGCTCCTGGCTCCGGTGGTGATGCCGCTCTTCGCCCCCGGTTTCGAGGGCGAGATCCTCGACCTCACCATCACCCTCTCCCAGGTCCTCTTCCCGATCCTGATCCTGCTCGGGATGAGCGGCATCGTCGTCGGCATCCTCAACAGCTACGACCGCTTCGGCGCTTTTGCGATCGCGCCGCTCTTCTGGAACCTGACGATCATCGCCGTGCTGATCGTCGTCGAGCCGATGCTCAGCGGCCAGGACCGGATCTACGCCTACGCGATCGGCATCCTCGCCGGCACCCTGGTCCAGCTGCTGATCCCCGCCTTCGACCTCCGCAACACCCCGTTCAAGTTCAGCTGGAGCTTTGAGTGGCGCCATCCCGGGGTGCGGCGGGTGTTGCTGCTGATGCTGCCAGTAACGATCAGCCTCGGCCTGATCAATTTCAACCTGGTGATCAACAGCTTCTTCGGCAGCCTCGTCAGCGACGAGGCGCCGGCCGCGATCGACAAGGCCTTCCGGATCTACCAGCTGCCGCAGGGGATCTTCTCGGTGGCGATCGCGACGGTGCTGTTCCCGACCCTGGCGCGATTTGCCAGCCGCGGCGCCCTCGATGACCTGCGGACGACGATGGCCAACGGGATGCGTCAGATCCTCTTTGTGCTGGTGCCGGCCGCCGCCGCGGTTCTGGTCCTCGCGGAGCCGATGATCCGGCTCGTCTACCAGCGCGGCGCCTTTGACGCGGCGGAGACGACGGTGGTCGCGACGGCACTCTTCTGGTTCGCCTTCTCACTGCCGACCAACGGTCTCTTCCTGCTGCTCACGCGTACCTTCTTCGGCCTCCAGCGCCCCTGGATCCCGACCTCGATCGCGGCCGGCAACCTGGTCGTGACGGCAGTGGGGGCGCTTGCCCTCTACCACCTCGGCGTCGGCGGCATCGTCGCCTCGACCGCGATCGCCACCACCGCTAGCGTCGTCGCCCAGTGCGTGATCCTGCGTCGGCTGCTGGGCGGTCTCGAGCTTGGCCGCCTGCTCGATGCCAGCGTCCGCATCTGCATCGCCGCCGCCGCCCTCGCGGGGGTCAGCTATGGGATCTGGGAGGTCCTCGACAGCGCCCTGGGACGCGGCCTGATCGGCCAGATCGTCTCCCTCGGCTGCGGCCTCGCGGCCGGCGGTCTCGTCTACCTGGGCGTCGCCCGGCTACTCCGCATCGCCGAGCTGGAGCAGATCATGCGCCTCCTGCGCCGCCGTTAGATGCTCGGCCCCGGTCGCTACCTGCTCGGCATCGCCGAGATCGCCCTACTAGCCGGCTTCGCCTGGCTGGGCGCGAGTCGGATTCGCGTTCGGTTACTTCCGCGCTTCGAGGGCGCACCAGCTCACCTCGCGACGGCAGTGCTCGGGCTGGCTCTCCTGATCTGGACCGCTGAGCTGCTCGGCACGTTCAGCCTTTTCGAACCGGTTCCCTATTTGCTGCTGGTCGGCGCGATCGGCGTGGCCTTGCGCTTCTGTCTCGTGGGGGGAACCGTGGTGACAGGACCCGCAGCCGGAACGCCCGGTCCCTCGGCAATCGGAATCGGAATCGCCCTCGTCATCGCGGCAGCCGCCGTGCTGAAGTTTGCCCTCGAGGTAAAGCCACACCTGTCCACCGGGATGACCGGGTTCGATACCACCTGGTACCACGGGCCGTTCGCGGCGGGGTTCTTTCAGAGCGGGAACACGATGGACCTGCACTTCATCGCGCCGCAGTTCCTCGCCTGGTTCTACCCAGCCAACGGGGAAATCTTCCACGCAGCGGGCATGCTGGCTTTCGGTAGGGACATTCCCTCGCCGCTGCTGAATCTCGGTTGGTTCATCGGCTGCTTGGTCGCCTGCTGGTGCATCGGGCGGCCCTACCGGGTTGCGCCGTGGTCCCTCGGACTCGGTGCCCTCGCGTTGAGCGTTCCCGCACTGGCCGACCAGGCGGGCGAGGCGCGGAATGACATCGTCGGGATCTTCTTCCTACTTGCTGCAGTTGCTATTGCCTTAAACGCGTGGGCGGCTCGGGGTGATCGGGAGCGGGGTCTGCCTGTGGGGGGACTCGTCGTAGTTGGTCTGGCAGCGGGCCTGGCCGCCGGGACCAAGCTCAATTTCCTGCTGCCCGCTGGCGTCCTCGTCGTCGGCTTGGTCGCAATCGCACCGCGAGGGGGGAGATGGCGGGCACTGGCGGCGACCGGGCTCGCCGCGCTGGTCGGCGGCGGCTACTGGTACCTGCGCAACCTCGTCCACACGGGCAACCCACTGCCCTGGATCGACAGCCTCGGCCCGATCTCGCTGCCGGCGCCGGACCAGGCTCTCGGTGGCCGCGAAGCACACAGCGTGCTCAGCTACCTGACCGACGGCGCCGTCTGGTCCGATTGGTTCCTCCCGGGCCTCCACGGCGGCATCTGGATCGTCTGGCCGCTGCTGGCCGCCGCTGCGCTGGCGGGCCTCGTCCTTCCACTGCTCCCAGCGAATCGCCACGCCTTGCTCCCGGGTGGCGAGAGCAACTCGCGGCAATCGTCGGACAGGGTGCTGCCGCTGGTCGCTCTGGTCGGCCTCGCCACCGCCGTCGCCTGGCTCGTCGCCCCAACCTCCGCCTCCGGCCCGGAGGGAGTGCCGCGTGGCTTCGAGTCTGGCCTTCGCTATCTGGCTCCGGCCTTGGTCCTCGGCCTGGCACTTCTCCCCACGGCCCAGATCCTGCGCAACCGCCTCGCCAAGCTCGCCGGACCCCGGTCGTCGCTTCTCGGCGATAGGCCGACAAACGACGACCGGAGCACGTCGGTTGGTCGTGGCGGACTGTTGCTCGGCTGCGGCGTCGGCGTCGTTGCGCTCCTGGTCGCGGCTGGCTACCCCATTCAGCGCCACTACCTAAAGGAGCGCTACGCGGATCCCACCTTCACGACCCCTGGCCTCAACGCCGCCTTCGCCTGGTCCCGCGGGATCGAGGACTCCCGCATCGCCACCACCAGCACCCGCCAATACCCCCTCTTCGGTACCACCCTCTCCAACCAAGTCCAATTCATCGGCACCGAACGCCCCCACGGCGGCTTCGAGGCCCCCATCACCTGCCGAGCCTGGCGCAGAGAGCTGAACGAAGGCGACTACGACTACGTCGTAACGAGTCGCGACCGCATCGAACCCGCCAAATCCCCCTATCCACCCCAAGCGTCCTGGACGATCGGCCCCGCAGCCAAACCCATCCTGAAAAAGCCGCCGACGGTCGTTTTCAAGCTCAATGGAGACCTCGATCCCTCGGGGTGTCCCTAGCGAGCACCACGACGACAGGACCCGCCGGCCACCAGCGCTCGCCATACTCCGCCCCCGCAAATGGACCGCATCCGCAACTTCTCCATCATCGCCCACATCGACCACGGCAAGTCGACGCTGGCCGACCGCATTCTCGAGGTCACCGGCGCCGTCGACCCGACGAAAATGCAGGCGCAGATGCTCGACTCGATGGACCTCGAGCGCGAGCGCGGGATCACGATCAAGGCTCAGGCGGTGCGGGTCGAGTACAAGGCCGCCAACGGCGAGACCTACCACCTGCACCTGATCGACACCCCCGGCCACGTCGACTTCTCCTATGAGGTATCTCGCAGCCTCGCCGCCTGCGAGGGCGCGCTACTGGTCGTCGACGCCGCCCAGGGGGTCGAGGCACAGACCGTCGCCAACACCTACCTGGCGATCGATGCCGGGCTGGAGCTGATCCCGGTCATCAACAAGGTCGATCTGCCCGGCGCGGAGCCGGAGCGCGTCGCCCAGGAAATCGCCGATCTAACCGGCGGCGATCCCGAGGAAGCGCTATGGATCTCGGCCAAGACCGGAATGGGCGTGCCGGAGGTGCTGGAGGCGATCGTCGAGCGCATTCCGGAGCCCAAGGGCGAGCCCGAGGCACCGACCCGGGCGCTGATCTTCGACTCCGAGTTCGACCAGTACCGCGGCGTGATCGCCTACGTGCGGATGGTCGACGGCTCCTTCCGCAAGCACGAGCGGATCCTGGCGATGCAGAACGGCACCGAGGCGGAAATCGACGACATCGGCTTCTTCCGGCCGGCGATGACCGCGGTGGACGGGATGGATGCGGGTGACGTCGGCTACCTGATCACGGGGATCAAGGACGTGACCAAACTGCGGGTGGGCGACACCCTGACCGGGCGCGACCGACCCGCGGCAGAGCCGCTGGAGGGCTACCGCGAGGTCCGGCCGATGGTCTTCTGCGGCGTCTTCCCGATCGACACGGACCGCTACGAAGACCTCCGCGACGCGCTCGAGAAGCTGGCCCTCAACGACGCCGCGCTCTCCTGGGAGCCGGAGACCTCGGAGGCGCTCGGGTTCGGCTTCCGCTGCGGTTTCCTCGGCCTGCTCCACATGGAGATCGTGCGCGAGCGGCTGGAACGCGAGTACGGCCTCGACCTGCTCTCGACGACCCCGAACGTGCGCTACGAGGTGCAACTAACTAATGGGGAGTCCGTGGAAGTCCGCAGCCCCACCGACCTGCCCGACCCCGGCACGATCGAGTTGGTCGAAGAGCCCTACATCCGGGCCACGATCATCTGCCCCTCCGAGCAGGTCGGCGCCGTGATGGAGCTCTGTCAGCAGCGCCGCGGTACCCACGTCGATATGCACTACCTGAGCCCCGTGCGGGTGCAGATCCGCTACGACATGCCGCTGGCGGAGATCGTCCTCGATTTCTTCGACCTCTTGAAGTCCTCGACCCGCGGCTACGCCTCACTCGACTACGAGCCGATCGGCAACCGCGCCTCGGATCTGGTCAAGGTCGACATCCTGCTCGCCGGCGACAAGGTCGACGCACTCTCGATCATCGTCCACCGCGACTTCTCCTACGAGCAGGGCAAGCGCCTCGTCGAGCGGCTGCGCAAGACGATCCCGCGCCAGCTCTTCGACGTCCCGGTGCAGGCGGCGATCGGCTCCAACATCCTCGCTCGCGAGACCGTCAAGGCCCTGCGCAAGGACGTCACCGCGAAGCTCTACGGCGGCGACGTCACCCGCAAGAACAAGCTGCTGAAGAAGCAGAAAGCGGGCAAGAAGCGGATGAAGTCGGTCGGCCGGGTCGAAGTGCCTCAGGAGGCCTTCCTGGCGGTCCTGCAGATCGACGAGTAGGCAAGGAGCGAGCTGGCTGCCCGGCCAGTTAAAGTGCCCGCCCATGCCAATCAAGACTGATGCCGTAGGTAAGGAATGGGCCCCGATGACCTATCAGGTCGGGCGGGAGAAGATCAAGGAGTACGCGAACGCGCTGGGGATCGAAAACCCCGTGCACTTCGACGTCGAGGCCGCCCGCGCGGCCGGCTTCCGCGACGTCGTCGCGCCGCCAATGTTCGCCGTCGTCTATAGCGGCCCGGCAATGGGCCCGGTGCTGTTCGACCCCGAGGTAGAAATGAACTTCGCGGCGATGGTGCACGGCGGCCAGGTCTTCGAGTGGGGCGAGCCGGCCTGCTCCGGCGACGAGATCACGACCACGCCGAAGTGCCTGGAAATCTACGAAAAAGACGGTAAGGGCTTCTACGTCTTCGAGACGACCTCCGTCAACCAGAACGGCGAGCGGGTCGTGCGCGCCGTCTGGACCAACATCGTCAGGGGGGTATGAAGATGGCCGATCTGAACGTGGGGGACCAGATCCCCGAGCTGCGCGTCACGCCCGACAAGTACCTGCCGCACCGCTACGCGGGCGCCTCGGGGGACTTCAACCCGATTCACATCGATCCCGAGTTCGCGAAAGCGGTTGGGTTGCCTAACAACATCCTTCACGGCCTCTACTCGATGGGTTTGGTGGCGAAAGCCAACGCGGCCCTCTCCGGCGGCGACCCGCGAGCCTTGAAACGGCTCTCGGTCCAGTTCCGCGGCATGGGCGCGCCGGAGCAGGAGATCGTGGTTTCGGGGACGGTGAAATCAGTCGACGGCGACACCGTCGTGATCGACACCGTCGCCAAGCAGGGCGAGACCGAGATCATCAAGAACGCGGAAGCGGAAGTCCAGCTGTAGGAGCGACGGGCAACCCCTCCCAAAACGCTCGGCGGGAGCCTCGCTTGAGTGTTTTGGGAGGGGTCACCCGTCACTCCTCCTAGACTTCGAAGCGTGCTTAGCGAACGACAGGAGCTGATTCTGCGGCTGGTCGTCGACGCCTACCTGGCGTCGGCGAAGCCGGTGCCCTCGAAGGAAGTCGCCGACCGCCCTGAGGTCTCCTGGGGCCCTTCGACGGTACGGGCGGAGCTGGCAGCCCTGGAGACCGCCGGGTTGCTGACGCACCCACACACCTCCGCCGGGCGGGTGCCGACTGACACCGGCTACCGGCACTACGTCGACCTGCTGATGGCTTCCGGGGCGCTGCCGGCCGAGACGCGGGTGGAGTTGGAGCTGTCGCGGTTGCGCCGCGAGGTGGACGAGGCGATGCGGGAGACGACGGTGGCACTGGCCCAGGTCACCGACCTGGTGGCGATGGCCACGGCGCCGCCGCTCGGTTGGGCGGCGACGATCCACCGGGTCGAGGTGATGCTGTTGCAGCCGACCAAGGTGGTGGTGATCGCGATCGCCTCGACCGGCGATGTCGCCCGGCGCGTGTTCGAGTTCGACCACCCGGTCGATCCCGGCCTGGTCGAGTGGGCCTCCAGCTATCTGAACGAGTCCCTCTCCGGCCTCGGCGTCGGCTCGCGGATGATCGCCGGGCGCCTCGCGGACGCCGACCTCGACCCGCTCGAGGCCAAGTTCGTAGCCACCCTCGGCGCCACCTTCACCGAGCTCGAGCGCGAGACCGGCGCCGACCTCTACATGGAGGGCGCCTCGCGGCTGCTCTCCGAAGCACATCTCGCTGACCTTCCCCACGCCGACGAGCTGATGACCGCGCTGGAGCGCCGAGCCGGGGTGCTGCAGATGCTGCGCTCGACGCTGGAGGAGCGCTCGGTCTTCCTCTGGATCGGCGAGGAGAATCCGCAGCCGGAGCTGCGCACGGTCAGCATCGTCGGCGCCAACTACGGGCTCGGCCACCGTAACCTCGGCTCGGTCGGCGTCGTCGGGCCGCTGCGGATGGACTACGCGACCGCGATCGCCTCGGTGCGCGGTGCCGCCCGCGAGCTCTCTCGCTACTTCGAGACCGTGTACGAAGACTGACCGACTGATGCCACGCGACTACTACGAGGTGCTCGGCGTCAGTCGAGAGGCGAGCGAGGCCGAGATCAAGAAAGCCTTCCGTGGCCTTGCCCGTGAACTGCACCCGGACGTCAACGATCACGACCCCGAGGCCGAGGAGAAGTTCAAGGCCGCGGCCGAGGCCTACGAGGTCCTCTCGGACGCCGAGCGCCGCCAGACCTACGACGCCTACGGCCACGAGGGCCTGCGCTCCGGTGGCTTCGACCCGCGCAGCTCCTCCTTCGGCTCGATCGACGACATCTTCCAGGCCTTTTTCGGCAACGAGGCGTTCGGCTTCGGAGGCGGAGGTGGCGGCCGGATGGCCGGCGCCGACATCCTGGTTGCGGCCGAGATCGAGCTCGAGGACGTGGTCGCCGGAGCCAGGCGCGAGATCACCTACGAGGCGGTTGGCGCCTGCGAGCACTGCCGCGGCAACGGGGCCGAGCCGGGGACGCCGATCAGCACCTGCGAGCGCTGCGGCGGCGCCGGCCAGCTGCGCCAGGTGACGCGGACGCCGTTCGGGCAGATGGTGCGCGGCGTTGCCTGCGATGCCTGCGGCGGCGCCGGCAAAATTCCCGAGACCCCTTGCGCCGAGTGCGGCGGCAGCGGGCGCGTGCAGGGACAGAAGACGCAGGCGGTGGAAATCCCAGCCGGGATCGAAAGCGGGCAGCGACTGCGGGTCACCGGTGCTGGCCACGCCGGCGACTCCGGGGCGCCGGCCGGTGACCTCTACGTCGAGGTCACCGTCAATGAGGACGAGCGCTTCCAGCGCGATGGGACCGACCTTCTCTCCGTCGTCTCGATCCCCGCGACCGAGGCGATGCTGGGAACCACGGTGACGATTCCGACCCTCGAGGGGGAGCGGGAGATCGAGCTTGCCGCCGGCACCCAGCCCGGCCACGAAGAGGTTCTGCGCGGCGCCGGCCTGCCGCGGTTGGGGAGCCGCCGCCGCGGCAACCAGCGGCTGATCCTCAACGTCATCGTCCCCACCAATCTCGGCGACGAGCAGCGTGAGCTGGCCGAGCGCCTCGACGATTCACTCGAGCCCGACAACCTCGGTCCCAGCCAGGGCGAGGGCCTCTTCAGCCGGGTTCGCCGGGCCTTCGGGTGATCCGGCTCGCGGTGCGCTGTCCGCCCGAGCAGGCGGACCTCGTTCTCGCCGAGTTGACCGTGCTGGCCCCCAACGGAGTCGAGGAGGAGCGCGGCCCCGGCTATGTCGAGTACGCGATCTACGGCGGCGAGGGGGAGCTGCCGGAGCTGGGCGAGATCGACGCCGTCGTCGGCGCCGGCAGGGTCGAGGTCAGCGCCACGGAGATCCCCGACGACTGGGCCGACCGCTGGCGCGACTTCCACAAACCGCTCCTGATCGGCGACCGCCTCTGGCTGCGCCCGTCCTGGGAGCCGCCGCGACATGGAGCGATCGACGTCATCGTCGACCCCGGCCAAGCCTTCGGCACCGGAGCCCACCCAACCACCCGCCTCTGCCTTCAACTGCTGCTGGAGTTGGAGCAGGGGGGAGAGGCGAAAGGCCCGCTCACCGATCTAGGCACCGGTTCGGGTGTGCTGGCGATTGCGGCGGCCAAGCTCGGCTGGGATCCGGTTGCTGCCTACGACCACGAGCAGACCGCCCTCGAAGCAACCGCCGCTAACGCCACCATCAACGACGTGACCGTGCAACTGGAGCGCATGAACCTGCGCCAACAGCTCCCAGACCTAGCCCCAACCGTCGTAGCCAACATGACCGCCCCGATCCTGCTCGCGATCGCTTCCCAGCTTTCGAACCTCGAAGGGAGCCGTGGCATGGGTCGGCGGAGCCTCCCCGCTGTTGCG
>DASSFS010000113.1:0-2283 GCA_035694165.1 Solirubrobacterales bacterium
GCCAGTCGTACTCGGTGTCCGCCGCGGAGTGGATGCCGACCCAGCCGCCGCCGCGGCGGACGTAGCGCTTGAAGGCCCTCTGCTGCGACGGGCCCAGCACGTCGCCGGTCGTGTTGAGAAAGACGACGGCGGCGAGGCCGCGCAACCGCCTGGGTGTGAACGCCTTGGCGTTCTCGGTCGCGGAGACGGAGAAGCCGTTCGCCCTGCCGAGGCCGCGAATCGCCGCGATGCCGGCCGGGATCGAGTCGTGCCGGAATCCCGCAGTTTTGGAGAAGACGAGCACTTGGGCCCGCGGCTTAGGCTTCGCCTCGGGGTCGCTCGACCTGGCGATCAGGGCGACCAAGGCGATCCCAACTACGGCGGCCGCCAAGGCGATCGAGCCTCTCCGGGGGCTGCGCATACCCGAATTGTGATCGAGGACTTCGACTACAAGCGAATCGAGATCGGCCCGACGAGCTACCGGCCCGGAATCGCCGGAGAGGGACCGGCGGTGCTGCTCCTCCACGGCTTTCCCGAGACGCACCACTGCTGGCATCGGGTTGCACCAGGCCTCATCGCCGGCCGGACCGTGGTCGTCTGTGACCTCAAGGGCTACGGCGAGAGCCGCTCGGAGCCCGGCGGCGAGCTGGGGGAGGGGTACTCGAATCGCGAGCGCGCCGCGGAGCTGGTCGGGCTGATGGCGGCGCTCGGCTTCGAGCGGTTCTCGCTGGTCGGCCACGACCGCGGCGGGCGAGTCGCCTACCGGATGGCGTTCGACCACCCAGGGAGCGTGGACCGGCTCGCTGTCCTCAACATCGTCCCGACCGTCGACCAGTTCGAGCGTATGGCGGGGTCGGCGAGCCTCGGCTACTGGCCCTGGTATTTCCTGGCGCAGCCGCCGCCGTTCGCCGAGGGGGTGATCGCGGCGAGCGCCGAGTACGTCCTGCGGGACATCCTCCGCTCCTGGCCGGCCTCGCCGGCTGCGATCCCAGAGGAGTCCGTCCAGGTCTATCTGGCCGGCTTCAACGAGGAGACGATCCCGACGATGTGCGCCGACTACCGCGCCTCGTTCCACCTCGACCGGCAGCTGGACGCCCAGGATCGGGAGGCCGGGCGACGCCTCGGCTGCCCGCTGCTCGTGCACTGGGGCTCCGAGGAATCGTCCCTCTCGGACTCGCTCGAGGTCTGGCGCAGATGGGCCGACTGGGTGGAGGGCGGACCCCTGCCCTCCGGCCACTTCATCGCGGAGGAGGCGCCCGAGGAGCTGCTCGCCTCCCTGCGAAAGTTCCTGCCGTAGTCTCCGCGCGGCCGCATGGTCATCCTGCCGCGCCTCGCCCGGCGACTGAACTCACCGCTGATCGCGACGCTGCTCGCCGTCGTGCTGATCGGCGTCGGCATCGTCGGCCTCGTCACCGACGACATCCGCACCGGCTATGCCGTGGTCGTGCTGATCGTCGGGGCGATCAACCTGATCCGGGCGCTGCCCTACCGGCATGGGTACGACGAAACCTCGCGGTAGCGCCGGGCGTCGGCGCTACTAAAGCCCCGCGGCTTCGAGGGCAGCGTTCCGGTCCAAGAAAGCCTCTTGCCTCACGGCCAGCCCATCGCGGAACGTCCAGACCTGGAAGACGTCCATCGAGATCTCAAGCGCCTCGTGGCGGGACCGCCCGCTCAGCACCGCGTGGACGAAGATCAGGTCGCCCGAGCGGATCACCTCTTGCGCTTCGAGGCTGAACTCCTCCCAGGTCTCCTCGAAGTTCTCTTGCCAGGCCCGCCGCAGCGCCTCCTTTCCCTGGTGGACACCCCCGCCCGCCAGCCCGGGCGGATCCTGCCACGTGATCTCCGGATCCATCAGCGACTGGGCGCGGTCCCAGTCCCTTTGCCCGAAAGCCTCGTAATTGCGGCGCACACGCTCCAGATCTATGCGATCTGCTTCACCTCCTGGCCCGCCTCGCCCGGCGACCTCCGAGTCATCCGCCGACATCGCCCGCCCCGTATCGCGTCTGCCTGAGGACGCTCACCGGGTCAGGGCGTGTCAGCGGGTGTCAAGCGGGCTTGCGCCGGTTCGCAGGTCAGGCCGGCGTTGCGGCTGAGGCGTGGACGGCGGTCATGACCACCTCCGCAACCTCCTTGGGGTGAGAAATGAAGACGCAGTGCGAGGCGCCTTCGATCTCGGTGATCTCGGCGTCCATTCGCTCGTAGCTGAAGGGGTGGACGCCGGGATCGATGCACCGGTCGGCGGTCGGGAGCACCGCCCAGACCGGGCGGTTGCGCCATGCCGGTGTCCCAGCCGCCTCTGTGAGC
>DASSFS010000114.1:0-32389 GCA_035694165.1 Solirubrobacterales bacterium
GGAAAAGCTGCACGCGCGCTCGCTCAGCCTGGTCGAGGTCGAAACGCCGACCGCCTCGCCGTTCGCCTCCTCGCTCCTCTTCGACTACGTCGCGACCTACATGTACGAAGGGGACACGCCGAACGCCGAGCGCCGGGCCGCGGCGCTGGCCCTCGACCGCGACCTACTGCGCGAGCTGCTCGGCCAGGAGGAGCTGCGTGAACTGATCGACCCCGAGGCGCTGGAGGAGGTCGAGGCGCAGCTCCAGCACCGCACCGAGGCCGGCCGCGCCGGCGACCGCGACGCCCTGCAGCAGCTGCTGCGCAACCTCGGCGACCTGACCGCGGCGGAGTGCGACGAGCGGGTGACCGAGGGTTACTCGGCTGCCTCGATGCTGGAGAAGCTCAGCGCCGAGCGCCGCGTCGCCAAGGTCCGGGTCGCCGGCGAGGAGCGCTACATCGCCGCCGAGGACGCCGGCCTCTACCGCGACGCGCTCGGGGTGCCGCCGCCCGCCGGTCTGCCGGAGACCTTTCTCGAGGACCACCCGGACGCGATGCGCGCCCTGGTCCGCCGCTGGGCCCGCACCCACGGTCCCTTCCCGACCGCCCGGTTGGCGGAGCGCTACGGCATCGACCCCTCACCCGCCCTGCGCGAGCTCGAGTCCGAAGGGGCGATGGTCCGCGGCGAGCTGCTCCCCGGCGGCACCAAGCGCGAGTGGTGCGACTCCGAAGTCCTGCGCCGGGTCCGCCGCGCCAGCCTCGCCCGCCTGCGGCGCGAGGTCGAGGCAGCCGATCGCACCGAGCTCGCCCGCTTCCTGCCGAGTTGGCAGAACGTCGACGCCTTCCGCCGCGCCGGCGCCGGCGCGGATCGCCTGCGCGAGGCCCTGGTGCCGCTGCAGGGAGTCGCGCTGACGCCGAAAGTCTGGGAGAACGACGTGCTGCCGCGCCGTCTTGGCGCCTACTCGCCGGTCTGGCTGGACGAGCTCTGCACCAGCGGCGAGCTGGTCTGGGTCGGGGCCGGAGCGCTCGGCCGCAGCGATGGCCGCGTCGCCCTCTACTTCCGCGAGGACGTCCGCCTCGCCGGCCCGCCGCCGGCCAGCGCCAAGCTGGAGGTGCCCAGCGGCGAGGTCCACGAGGCGATCCGCGAGCGCCTCGCCGCCGGTCCGTCCTTCTGGCTCGATCTCCTCGCCGACCTCAACCACCCCGCCGAGGAGCTCCACAACGCGCTCTGGGACCTGGCCTGGACCGGTGCCGTCACCAACGACGCCTTCTCGCCGCTGCGGGCGCCGCGGCTGCGCGCGGTGCCGCCGCAGGAGCGCCAGGGCCGCCGCTTCGCCCGCCGCCGCTCGACCACGGGCGCCGCCGTCCAGGGCCGTTGGTCCCTGACCGAGTCGCTGTTCGCCGACGCCCCCGGCCCCGGTGCCCGCCTGCGTGCCCAGGCCGAGCTGATGCTGGAGCGCTACGGCATCGTCACCCGCGAGACCGTGCTCGCCGAGGGCGTCCCCGGCGGCTTTGCCACCCTCTACGCCGAGCTCGGCAACCTCGAGCTGCTCGGTACCGCCCGCCGCGGCTACTTCGTCGAGGGGCTCGGCGGCGCCCAGTTCGCCCTCCCCGGCGCGGTCGAGCGCCTGCGCTCGCTGCCCGAACCCGACGGCTCCTACCAGGTGCTCGCCGCTACCGACCCGGCCAACCCCTACGGCGCCTCGCTGCCCTGGCCGAAACTGGAGGGCGGGCGGCGGCCGGGCCGTACCCCTGGCGCCCACCTGCTACTACGCGACGGCGAGCCGGTCGTCTTCCTCGAGCGCGGCGGCCGCGGGCTCTTACGACTGATACGGATGGAGGGAGACGAGTTGGAACGGGCGATGGTCGCCCTAGCCGATGCCGTCTCCGCCGGCCAGCTCTCGAAACTGGCGGTCGAGAAACTCGATGGGGAGGCGGTGATCGGCTCCGGTTACGAGGAGGCCCTGATCGGCGCCGGCTTCAGCCGCGGTCCCCGCAAATTGACCGCTTCTGCCTGAGCGCGGCCTGTCGGCGCCGCCGCACTGGGATAATCAAAGTCGATGGCCACGGAGGAGGTGGAGGTGGAGACGAGTGCCCAGCTGCTGCGCAGCGTGCCGCTCTTCGCCGATCTTGGCGAGGAGGAGCTGGAGCGTTTCTCGCGGGTTGCCGTGCCCCGCTCCTTCCCCGCGGGCACCCGCGTCTTCCACGAGGGCGATCGTTCCGACGCCTGCTACATCGTCCGCGAGGGCAGCTTCCGCGTTACCCGCGAGCATTCCGATGGCCGCGCCATCACCCTCGCCACGCTCGGCCCCGGCGAGGTCTTCGGCGAGCTGGCGATGCTCGACGGCGATCTGCGCTCGGCCAGCGCCGAGGCGCTGAGCGACGGCGAGCTCCTGGCCCTGCCCGCGGTCGACGTCAAGGCTCTGCTGGCCCGCCACCCAGAGATCTCGGTGAAGCTGGTCGCGGCGCTGGTTCGGCGTCTGCGCGCCGCCAACGAGCGGATCTCACGCCAGTCCTTCCAGACGGTGCCGAGCCGCGTCGCCGGCGTCCTCCTGCAGCTGGTTGCGGAAACGACCCGCGGCAGCGAGAGCGGCGAGGTGACGATCCGGATGAACCAGGCCGATCTGGCCCAGCTCGCCGGCACCTCGCGCGAGAGCGTCAGCCGTTTCCTCGCCGATCTCGAGCGCGCCGGCATCGTCCGCTCCGGCCGCGGCCGGGTAACGGTCCTCGACCCGGCCAAGCTGCACAACTACATCTTCTAACCCCATGACGCGGCCCAGGCGTCGCCAGGCAAGGACGCAGGGAAGGCCGACGAGGGGAGCGCACTGTCAGGTGCGTGACCCGAGGAGGCCGACCGAGGACGCAGCATGGCGACGCCTGGGGCCGTCATGACTGATTTCGCCGCCCTCCGTGCGCGGATGGTGGTGCGGCAGCTGCGCCGCCGTGGCATCGTCGACGAGCGGGTCCTGGCGGCGATGGGGCAGGTGCCGCGCGAGGCCTTCGTGCCACCGCGCTTGCGCCACCGCGCCTACGCCGACTCTGCCCTGCCGATCGAGGAGAGGCAGACGATCTCCCAGCCCTGGATCGTCGCCGCGATCAGCCAGGCGCTCGAACTGCACGGCTCCGAGCGGGTGCTCGAGGTCGGCACCGGCTCGGGCTACTCAGCCGCCGTGCTCTCGTTTCTGGCGGCGGAGGTGGTCACCATCGAGCGCCATCAGGCGCTCGCCCTGAACGCTCGCGAAACGCTGGCCTCGCTGGCGATCACCAACGTCGAGCTGATCGTCGGCGACGGCAGCTGCGGCGTCCCCGAGCGGGCGCCGTTCGAGGCGATCGCCGTCCATGCCGCTGCCCCCGCCGCTCCGCCTGCCCTGATCTCCCAGCTCGCCGAGGGCGGTCGCCTGGTGGTTCCGATCACCGCCGATCCGGAGACCGATCTATTGACCATCTTGCGCCGGCGCGGCGAGAAGGTCGAGACCGAGACGATCGGCCCTTGCCGTTTCGTCCCGCTGGTGGGCGAGGAAGGCTTCTAACGCCGGCTCAGCAGCCGGCCGCGGCGGGGTCGTTGCGGTCCTTGAGGACTTCGTTGTCGCCGCCGCCACAGGAGATCTGGCTGTCGTGCTGGCCGTCGAGCGCGTCGATGAAGTCGTCGCCGCCTTTGCCGAGGAAGACGTCGGCGCCGAGGTGCCCCATCATGCTGTTGTCGCCGTTGTCTCCGACCAGGACGTCGGGGCCGTCGGATCCCTCGAGGCTCTCGTTGTTGGGCAGGACATGGTCCGGGTTACCGCAGCCGGCGGGACCGCCGGTTCCGCCCAGTTCGATTCGCAGGTTGTCGTTGGAGCGGGCGTAGGAGACCGTGTCCTCGCCGGAGCCGCCGTCGTAGGTGTGGCCCTGGCAGGTGGGGACGGAGGAGACGAGCAGGTCCTCGCCCGGGCCGGCGTTGAGGTTGTCGCCGCCGGGGTCGGAGTAGAGGACGTCGTTGCCGCCGTTGCCGATCAGCGTGTCGTTGCCGTTGTCGGGCCCGTTGTAGTTCTCGCCAGCTTCCAGGACGTCGTTCTCGGGGCCGCCCACGACGGTGTCGCTGCCGGCGTTGCCGTTGAGCCGGGCCTTGGCGTTGGGCGGGACGCTGGGGTCGATCACGAGCGTGTCGCTGCCGTCGTTGCCGGTGACGACGATCAGCGCCAGCCCCGGGTCTCCCGGGCAGGCGACGACGTTCGGGTCGGCCGTGTTGGCGCAGCCGCCGCCGGCGTAGACGGGGGCGCCGGAGAAGACGGTCCAGCCGCCGGGCCCGGTCGCGACCCGGAGTTCGTCGGCCGTCGGGCCACCCTGGACGATCAGGCTGGATTCGTCGAGGCCCTGGTTGAGGATCACTGAAGCGGTTCCGGGCGGGGGGCCGATTTCGGGGCCGCAGGAGTTCTCGACCGAGAAGCCGTCGCAGTTGTCGCTGCCGGGGCCGCCGAACGCTTCGCCGCCGCCACCGCCGCTATTGAGGGTGTCGTCGCCGACGCCGCCGTCGAGCCGGTTGGGATTGCCGTCGCCGAAGATCGTGTCTCCCTGGGGGGAGCCGACGACGTCCTCGAAGCCGTTCAGCCCGTCGTGGCCGTCGCCTTTCGCCTTGCTGGCCGCGAGGTCGACGATGACGCCGCTGCGGGTCGCGCTTGCGTAGGAGACGATGTCCTGGATGCCGCCGCCGCCGGCCAGGGTGTCGGTGCCGGCGTCACCGCGGACGATGTCGCCGTCCCCGTCGCCGCCATCGGCGTTGTCGGTGCCGGCGCCGCCGTAGATCGCGTCGGTGCCGCCGCCGCCGTCGAGGCTGCTGTCGTCGCCGGCGCCGCCTTCGATCCGGTCGTTGCCAATGCCGCCCTCGATGTGGTCGTTGCCCTTGTCGCCGAGCAGTTCGTCCTCGCCGCCACCGCCGTCGATCTCGTCGCTGCCCTGCTGACCGTCGAGGAAGTCGTTGTCGGCGCCGCCGTCGAGCGCGTCCGGGCCCTTGGCGCCGATCAGCGAATCCTCGCCGCCGCCGCCGTGAAGTTTGTCGGCACCCTTGAAGCCGGAGAGCTTGTCGTCGCCGGAGCCTCCGTCGAGCATGTCGGAGCCGGTTTCGCCGAAGAGCTCGTCGTCGCCCTCCTGCCCGTAGAGGCCGTCGAAGCCGCGGGCGCCGCTGATCCTATCGTCGCCGGGGCCGCCGCAGATCGTGTCGTTGCCGTTGCGGCCGCCGTCGATGTGGTCATCGCCGCCACCGCCGTAGATCACGTCGCTGGCGCCTTTGCCGACGATCCGGTCGTTGCCGGCGGTGCCCATGATCGTCACTTTCTTGCCGCCACAGGTCATCGCCGCGGCGCTGCCGGCAAGCGGGACCGCGAGCAGGCCGCCGGCGCAAGCGAGGGCGACTGCCAAGAGGCGAATACGAGTGTGAGCGGCTGCCACGGGTCCTCCATCGACCGCCGAGCGAAAAACTCCAGTCCTGGGCGTCAGACATCTGTCTAGGCACGGGCCGGCCGCCTGGATCACGGGAGCGTCAGATACGCTCGCAGCGCAAATGAGGGGCGGCACCTACGTACTGAACTTTTACTCGGCTGTCTTCGTCGACCAGTTGAAGCGCGGCCGCAAGACGGCGACGATCCGGCTAGGCGACAAGAGCGGCAAGTACGAGCGCGGCCAGGTCGTCTGGGTCACGGTCGGCTTCCGCCACAGCCCGCGCGAGAAGATCTTCACCGCGGTCATCGACGATGTCGAAGTGAAGCGACTGGGAGACCTCTCCCGGCGTGACATCGAGCACGACAACCCCGAGTTCCGCCGGCTCGAAGAGGAGAAGAAGTTCCTCGAACAGATCTACAGCCGGCCGATCTCCGAAGACGACGCGGTCACCGTGATCCGCTTCTCACAGATAGTCGAGCCGCCGCGGGCCCACCTCGGCAACGGAGAGACGCCGCACCGCAACTGAGGCGGGTCCCGATGGCGGAGTACGCATTCCTCACCACCTGGCTGCTCGATGCGCCGCGGCAGCAGGTCTGGGAGGCGATCCACGACCAGGAGCGCTGGCCGCAGTGGTGGCGCGGGGTGGAGGAGGCCGAGGAGGTCTCCCCGGGGGAGAACGGCGACGTCGGCACGGTCGCGCGGATGGTCTGGAAGAGCCTGCTGCCCTACCGGGTCGAGTTCGAGGTGACGACGACCCGGGTCGAGCACCCGCACCTGCTGGAAGGCCACGCGGTCGGTGGGCTGGAGGGGGTCGGCCGCTGGCGGCTCTACGAGCAGGATGGCGTCACCGCCGTCCTCTACGAGTGGAACGTGAAGACGACGAAGGCCTGGATGAACGCCTTGGCGCCGCTGCTGCGGCCGGCCTTCGAGTGGAACCACGACTGGGTGATGGCCCGCGGCGGGGAAGGAATCGCCCAGCTGCTCGGCTGCAGGTTGCTGGCGACGGACTGAGATCGCTATCTTTCTCTCTTGGCACTCCCACCACTAGAGTGCCAAGCCCCGCTGGAGGCCAGAGACGGCTTCAGAGCGGGATTTCTCGACTTTTGCCAGTAAAACACGCACCGATAACGGAGGTTTACGAATGAAGCTGAAGCCCCTCGGGGACCGGCTGATCGTGAAGCCGATCGAGGAGGAGGAGACGACCGCGAGCGGCATCGTCCTCCCCGATACGGCCAAAGAGAAGCCGCAGAAGGGCAAGGTCATCGCCGCCGGCGATGGCGCCATCAACGAGGACGGCAGCCGCCGCCCGCTCGACGTCGCCGAGGGCGACGAGGTCCTCTACTCCAAATACGGAGGCACTGAGGTAACCGTCGAGGGCGACGACCTGCTGGTGCTGCGCGAGTCAGACGTTCTCGCGAAGCTCAGCTAGCCACCCACGGACTGAAGAATCAAGGAGGACTGAATCCATGGCTCATAAGGAGCTGAAGTACGCAGAGGAGGCCAGGGGGGCATTGCAGGCCGGCGTCGACGCCGTCGCCAATGCCGTCAAGGTCACCCTCGGCCCCAAAGGCCGTTACGTCGTGCTCGACAAAAAGTTCGGCGCGCCGACCATCACCAATGACGGAGTCACCATCGCCCGCGAGGTCGAGGTAGAGGACGTCTTCGAGAACCAGGGTGCCCAGCTCGTCCGCGAGGTCGCCACGGCGACCAACGACGTTGCTGGTGACGGCACCACGACGGCGACCCTGCTGGCCCAGATCATCGTTCGTCAGGGCCTCAAGAACGTCGCCGCCGGCGCCAACCCGCTGGCCCTGCGCCGCGGCATCGAGAAGGCTGTCGACGAGGTCGTCGAGAACCTGCGCGAGAAGCAGTCCAAAGAGGTCGCGGGCAAGGACCAGATCGCCCGCGTGGCGGCCATCTCCGCCGCCGACGACGAGATCGGCAACGTGATTGCCGACGCGATCGAGAAAGTCGGCAAAGACGGCGTCGTCAACGTCGAGGAGGGCCAGACCTTCGGCATGGAGCTGGAGTTCACCGAGGGGATGCAGTTCGACAAGGGCTACATCTCCCCGTACATGGTCACCGACCAGGACCGCATGGAGGCCGTGCTGGAGGAACCGTACATTCTCATCGCCAACCAGAAAATCGGCTCCGTGCGGGAGATTCTGCCGCTGCTGGAGCAGGTCATGCAGGGTGGCAAGCCGTTGGTGATCGTGGCCGAGGACGTCGAGGGCGAGTTCCTCGCGACCCTGGTCGTGAACAAGCTGCGGGGCACCTTCACCGGTGTCGCCGTCAAAGCCCCTGGCTTCGGCGACCGCCGCAAACGGATGCTCGAGGACATCGCGATCCTCACCGGTGGCGAGGTGATCACCGAGGAGATGGGCCTGAAACTGGAGAACACCCAGCTCACCCAGCTCGGTAAAGCCCGCCGCGTGGTCGTCTCCAAGGACACGACCACGATCATCGACGGCGCCGGCGCTGCCGACGACATCAAGGGCCGGATCAAGCAGATCAAATCGGAGGTCGAAAACACCGACTCCGACTTCGATCGCGAGAAGCTCCAGGAGCGTCTCGCCAAGCTCGCCGGAGGTGTCGCCGTGGTCAAGGTCGGCGCCGCCACCGAGACCGAGATGAAGGAGAAAAAGCACCGCGTCGAGGACGCGCTGCAGGCGACCCGCGCCGCCCTCGAGGAGGGCGTCGTTCCGGGTGGTGGCGTTGCTCTGCTGAACGCCCAGTCCGGTTTGGACCCCGACAAGCTGGTCGATGACCCGGACGAGCGCACCGGCGCCCGGATCATCCACCGCTCGCTCGAGGAGCCGGTCCGCCAGATCGCCGAGAACTCCGGCTTGGAGGGTTCGGTCGTCGTCAATGCGGTCCGTGACCTCAAGCCCGGCGAAGGCCTCAACGCGGCCAACGGCGAGTACGGCGACCTGATTAAGGCCGGCGTCATCGACCCGACCATGGTCACCCGCTCGGCGCTGCAGAATGCCGCGTCGATCGCCAAGAACATCCTCGTGACGGAGGCGATCATCGCCGAGCCGCCAGAGGAAAATGGCGGCGGCGGTATGCCCGGCGGCGGTATGCCGGACATGGGCGGCATGATGTAGCCACGCCGTCCAGGCGTATCCTCGCCCCAACAGGCGAGTGGCTTTTTCGAGAGGCCCGGGGAAACCCGGGCCTCTCTTTTTTTGAGTTCCGCCACACAATCGTCATCAGGGCGCGAGCGCGTGCGCACCACTTGTGCGCCTCACCGAGCGAGGCTCCCTCCCATGCCCTCGCACCACCCCCAACACCCCGCCGATGGGCCGATAAGTTGCGTCAAGATCAACTTATCGGCCCATCGGCGGGAGGCCAGGGATGCTGAGATCGCCCGAATTGCCGGGCAGCAGCACGGCTTGATCACTCTCGCTCAGCTCGAAAGGCTTGGGATCTCACGAAGCGCTGTCCATAGGCGCGGTGAGGCGGGTCGTCTTCACCGGGTGTACGAGCAGGTCTTCGCGGTGGGTTACAGGCAGCAGACGCGAGAGGCTCGGTACATGGCGGCGGTGCTGGCCTGCGGGCCGAATGCCGTGTTGTCGCATCGGTCGGCGGCGGATCTACACGGGTTGCGGGAGAGTCGTCGCGGACGAATCGATGTGACGGCGCCGGATCGGCGCGGGCGATCGCCGGGCGAGATCGATGCGCACCGGGATGGATCGCTGGCGGCTGCCGACCGGACGACCGTTGTCGGCATTCCTTGTACGAGTGTGGCGCGGACGCTGCTGGACTTTGCCGGTGTCGAGCCGGTTAGGGAGCTGCGCGGGGCCGTCGGTGAGGCGGAGGTGCGGCGGATCCTCGACAAGAGCGCCGCACGGGCGCTGATCAAGCGCAGCGGCGGGCGGCGTGGCGTGGCTCGCTTTCGGATGATCCTCGACGAAATCCATCCCGAGACGCGGCGGACGCGCAGTGAGATGGAGCGGATGTTTCTCCGCATGTGCACGACCGCGAAGTTGTCCAGGCCCGAGGTCAATGTGCGGCTTCGAGTTGGGACCAGTGTTCTCATGCCCGACTTCCTTTGGCGCGAAGCCGGCCTGATCATGGAAACGGACAGCCGCAAGTTCCACGACACCGACCTGGCCTTTCTTGACGATCGTCGGCGCGAGCAACGCCTGCAGCTTGCCGGCTGGCGCGTGTCCCACTGCACGTGGTGGGAGATCGAACACGAACCAAGTCGGCTCGCCCAAACGATCCGAGGCCTCCTCGCCCAAGCCGCGAAACCCGCTGTCGAGGGGCCGATAAGTTGCGCCTGAGTCAACTTATCGGCCCATCGGCCGTTGGTTAGGGCGTGGGCGGCGGCGCTGGTTCGGGAGGCGGCGCCGGCGCGGGTGCTGGTGCCGGCACGGGGGTCGGCTTCGTTTTCTTGGGCTTTGGCGGCAGCGGTGGCAGTAGGCCGGCGTTGTATTCGGCGTAGGCGAGGAAGTTGGCGCGGCGGATCTTCAGGCGCAGGGTGTTGGCGGTGCGGGGGTAGAGGTTGAGGTCGTACTGGTTGCCGGGGCCGAAGCCGGTGTAGTAGACGAACATCCGCACCCGGGGGCGTTTGACCACCCAGGCGACCAGCTGTTTGACGAAACGTGGTTCGTCCTCGCCGTGGACCGCCCACTCGGTCACGGCGACGGGCTTGTGCTTCCACTGTTTGCCGACGTAGAAGCGGCTGAGGTCTTTCCAGACGGGATACTGGGAGTAGAAGTCGGTGCCGACCCAGTCGACCCAGCGGCTCCCCGGCCAGTAGTTCCCTGGGAAGTTGCCTTTGACCCGCGGCGAGCCGCCGGGAAGCGGGCTCCAAACCATGCTCACCGGTGCCAGCGGCAGGCTTTCCGGGTTCGGCCCTTTGGTCCGGTTCAACGGCGGTAGGCCAATTTCGGCCAGGGTCAGGTTGATCCCTTCCAGCGTCTGCCCGCCGCGCACGATCGCGGCGATGCGCCGGAACGCCTGCTTGTACCAGCCGGTGGTGTGTTCGCCGCCTTTCTGGCTGCCGTCGCAGTTGACCGCCGACCACGCATTGAGGCAGCGGTTCGGCTCCCCCAGCGGGCGGATATAGGCGGGCAGGCCGCGTTTCGCGAAGAAGTCGTTGAGCTGGAGCAGGTAGTCATCGCCGCCGCCGAGCGCGATCTGCGCCGGGGTGATCAGCTCGGCCAGGGTCTGGTCATCGGCGGTCGAGATGTGAAGGATTGGCCGCGTCGCGGTTTCGCGCCAGCGTTCGTAGGCCTCGTTGAGGCTGTTGCCCCAGGGATGGAAGGTCTGCAGCAGCGCCGGGTGCTTCCCGGTCAGCGCAGCGAATTCATTGAACTCTTGGGTGGTGCCGCGGTCGCTGACACCGAGTAGGACGCTCGGCTTCGGCGGCACCAGGCTCACCGCCGACGCCTGCGCAGCGAAGAGCACCGCGAGCACCGCGGCCAGCACTGCGACTCGACTAGGGACTCTCCAGTACATCGCTCATCCTTCGCGGCTCAACGCCAAGGGCCTGCGCGTCGGCCGTCCCGCGCTCGCTCACCATCGGCACCTCCATCAACTCGGCCTCCTCCCAGGTTGCAAACACGGCCTCGCCGAAAACGGAGCGCAGGGCTATCAGGCTCGAGCGGATCAGCGGCAGCGGCACGTGGACCAGCGGCCGCGGCCGGCCGGCGATGCGGCTGACCAAGTCCGACATCTGGTCGTAGGTGAGCGTCTCTGGCCCGGCCAGCTCGTATCGCGGCCCCGCCTCGCGAGCCAGGGCCGCGACGACGCAGCGGGCTACGTCCTCCGCCCAGATCGGCTGGAACGCCGCCTTGCCGTGGCCGGAGACCGGCAGCACCGGCAGGAAGGAGAAACGGCGCAGCAGCGTGATCCAGGGGTCACTGTGGTCGTAGACGATCGAGGGCGCGAAGACGGTCGTCGGCAGCGGCGAGGAGGTGACCGCCTGCTCGGCCAGCCACTTGGCGCGGAAGAAGCGCGTGCGCTGGGCCGCGTAGGCGTCGAGGGCGCTGAAGAAGACGAAGCGCTTGACGCCGCTGCGCTCCGCCGCCCGCAGCAGCCGCACCGTCGCCAGCCCGTTCAGCTCCTCAATCCGCTTCGGCGGCTGATCGCGGATCGTCGCGGCAAGATGGACCACGGTGTCGACCCCGCGCAATGCCTGGCGCACCAGATAGGGATCGGACATCTCGCCGAGGTCGCCGAGGGCGATCTGAACGTCGACTCGGCGCTCGCCCAGTCGTCGCGGCTCCCGCACCAGGCAGCGCACGTCCTCGCCGCTCTCCAGCAGCAGCGGCAGCAGCCGCGAGCCGATGCTCCCGGTCGCTCCCGTCAGCAGCAGCATCGATCGCGCCTCTCTTGCCTTGCCCGTCTCATTGCAGCGACCAACCCTAATGACCCCCTCCGCCGCCGCATATCCGTAGAATGGATGCTCGCTTTCGGCGGGGGCCATAGGCCTCTGTCGAGCACCGAAACCGACTTAGGAGAACCTCCCCGAATGACCTACGTCATCGCCGAGCCGTGCATTGGCCAGAAGGACAATTCATGCGTCGAGGTATGCCCCGTCGACTGCATTCACCCGACGCCGGACGAGCCCGACTACGACTCGGTCGAGATGCTCTATATCGATCCGGACGAGTGCATCGACTGCGACGCCTGTGTCGAGGCCTGCCCGGTCGACGCCTGCTTCGCCGAGGATCAGCTCCCGGCTGAGTGGGCCAAATACGCCGAGATCAACGCGAACTACTACAAGAGCAAAGCCAGCGCCTGAGATAACTCGGAGAGCGCCTTCAGTCGCGCTCAGTTTCTCGGCTTCAGCGGCAACACGTCGACCAGGGTGAAGCATCGACCGTGGATGCATCGCTCTTTGATCCGGACGCGTTTGCCCGTGGCCGGGCCACGCAGACCTGTCGTCCCCACTGCGCGGATGCGGATCGCGTAAGTGCCCTTCTGCCCGACCCGGAAGCGCTCAGGAGAGCTACAGGCTCTGAAGTGGCGGCGGTTGACCTTGCATTCGAAGCGGCGCACGGGACCTTTGGAGAAGAAGCGAACCAAGACCCGGGCTCGGTGCTCACGCAGCGCTCGTCTTGAGGGAGGGAAGAGGTCGGCGATCGTGACCCTGGGGCGCTTGGAACCGCGCTTCCTGTCCGCGCCGGTCCCGATGGATCGCCTCGAGGGCTCGGCAAATGGATCGGTATTGGTGAAGATCTGCCCCTCGATGGCGACCAGTGCGCAGAACGAGGTCGACACGCAGGAGACGCCGAACAGCCCGTTCAGCGGCAATTCATATTCGTCGGCGGGCTGCACGTAGGGGATCAGCCTGGTCACCGACCATGAGCCGGGTCCCTCCATCGGGTCGTTCGAGGTCAGGACGTCGCCATTGTTATCGACCGCGACGCACTTGCGGGTGGGAAGGCAGGTGATATCCGTTATCTGGACGGAGGCGCCGCCATTGGTCTCACCCCAACTGGACAAGGCAGTGGGGTTGGTGGAGGACAGCAGGTTGCCCCCGGCGTTGCCGGCGACGCAGAGCACGGTCGCAGTGCATGAGACGGCCTGCAGGTTGCCGGAGCCACCCGGCGTCCCCAGCTCCGTCCAGGCCGAAGCCCCGCCGGTCGGGTTCGTCGAGACGAGCAGCCGGCCTTCTTGGGCGACTGCGACGCAGAGCGTGGCCGTCCCGCACGAGATCGCGCGGAGGTCGAGCGATTCGTCGAGTTGGGCGACGGTCCAGGCCGATGCCCCGCCGGTCGGGTTCGTCGAGGTCAGGATCTTCCCGGACGTAAAGCGTTCGCCGGACACGGCTACGCAGAGCGAGACAGTCGGGCAGGAAACGCCCAGCAGGTGCGTGTCGCGGCTGTTGCCGTCGATGTCAGCGACCCGCCAGTCGTCCGCTGAACCGGTGGGGTTGGTCGAGGAGTACACGTAGCCTTCGCCGGTGACGGCGACGCAAAGGCTTGGCGAGGGGCACGAAACACCTCTGATCCTGCGGTCATTCGGATCCCTGCAGGGAGGCACCCAGGTCTCGTGGCAGTCGGTCGCCGCTTCTCCGGTGGGCCGGGCCAGACGCCAGGCCGAAGGGCCGCCGGTCGGGTTCGTCGAGGAGACGATCTTGTTCAGTTCGCCGACGGCGACACACATTTCGGTGGACGGGCAAGAGATGTCGAGCAGCGGTGCATTGAGCCGAAAGTCTTCGCCTTTCACCTGGGCCTGGAGCCGCCAGTCAGCCGCTGAGCTCGTCGCCGCGAACACCGCGGTTGCCGCGAGCGCGGCGCACACAGTCGCTACCGCGGTCAGCCGTCCGAGTCTCCTCATCGATCCCCTTCCCAGCCGTCGTGAGTCGGATGTCACTTCGTTCTAAGAAATACCGGGGTTCCTAGAACCTCGAACGATCCGAGAAGTTGCGGATCGCTGACTGCTACTGGACTACTGGGAGCGGGGTGCCGCTGACCGGGGGGGCTTCGGCGGCACTCGGGGTCGCCTGGAGGACAGGCAGCTCCTGTGGGGTCATGGCGATGATGCCACGGGCCGCCTGGCGGATTGCCTGGGAGGCGGGGGCGTCGGGCTCGGCGAGGACCAGCGGCGAGCCTGAGTCGGCGTGCTCGCGCAGCGGCTCTGAGAGCGGCACCTTGCCCAGCAGCGGCACGTCGAGCTCATCGGCGAGCAACTGGCCGCCGCCCTCGCCGAAGATCGTGAAGCGCTCGCCGTTGGGAGTGGTGAAGCCGGACATGTTCTCGATCACGCCGAGGATCTCGAGGTCGAATTTGGCCGCCATCTCGGCCCCGCGCCGGGCCACCGACTGGGCTGCCGGCTGCGGCGTGGTGACGACGACGAATTTGGCCTGGGGAAGCAGCTGGGCGAGCGTCATCGAGACGTCGCCGGTGCCCGGCGGCAGATCCAGCAGCAGGTACTCCAGCTCATCCCAGGCGACATCCTCGAGGAACTGCTGGATTGCCTTGTGCAGCATCGGCCCGCGCCAGACGACCGCGGCGTTCTCCTCGACGAAGAAGCCGATCGACATCACCTTGACGCCGCTGGGCGAATCCAGCGGCAGGATCTTGCGCTCACCGTTGACGTCGGGCTTGGCGTTGACACCGAGCATGCGCGGGATCGAGTAGCCGTAGACGTCGCAGTCGAGGGCGCCGGAAGGGTGGCCTTCGGCAGTCAGTGCCGCCGCCAGGTTGGCGGTCATCGTCGACTTGCCGACCCCGCCCTTGCCGGAGGAGACGCAGATCACGTTCTTGACTTTGGCCAGCGCGCCCTGCGGCAGCTTTTTGCGGCCGAGCGTCTGCTGCAGCGTGCCTTTCTCCTCGTCGGAGAGGACGTCGAAGCCGACGCCGACGCTGGTCACGCCCTCCAGGACGGAGATTTCCCTGGCGACCGCCTGTTCGAAGTGGGAGCGGATCGGGCAGCCGGCGGTCGTGAGGGAGACGATCACCTCGACCCGGCCGCTTTCCTGAACGTCGATCGAGCGCACCATGCCCAGCTCGACGATCGATCGGCGCAGCTCGGGGTCGATGACCGCGCGCAGCTGCTCGGTTATTTGATCCTTCGTCGGAAGCGCCATGCGGTCATTCTCGCAAAGGCGCTCGCGCGGCAGTCCCGATCCCGGTCGAGGGGGGAGAGTTTCGGCCTCCCGGCCCTTGAAGCCCCCATACGCAGACGACGAACGGGGGCTTGATGTCGGGCACGCGAGGTGGGTTGGGGCGGATCGTGGCGATGGGAATCGCGGTGGCGGTGGCGCTGCTGCTGATCGTGACCAGCGAGGCGCAGGCGGGCAAGTACGCGGTCGCCCAGTGCGGCTGGTACGTCGGCGCCGACGCGAGCTGGGCCGATACGACGGGTGGGGCCAAGTTCCGTCCCAGCAGCTACTGCACCCCGCCGGCCGGCGCGGACCCGTTCGACGGCGTCCACCTGAAGAGCTTCACCCGTGAGGGCCAGGAAACCGTCTCCGGCACCCGTTTCGCACGTTGGCGCTGGGTAGCGCCGCCGGGGACGGGGATCACTCAGGTCCGAGGCACCTGGTGGCATGCACTCCACGACGGCATGGAGCAGCGGCTCGGGGCCGATCCGGGCAACGGCGGCTTCGAGGTGTTCGCCAGCGCCAACGGGACCGACCTGGCCCTGCGCGAGTTCGTCGCCGGCTTCGCGACCCCGAAGGTCGCGGTCGAAGACCGGCTGCTCTGCGCCAAAGCCGAGAGCAAATGGTGCTCGATCGCCGCCGGTTCTTGGTCGGCGCTGAGAGCGCTGACCATCACCGTCCAGGACGACGCCGGCCCCTACGCCGGGATTGCCGGCGAGATTGGCGCCGGCGGCTGGCGGCGCGGGGTTCAGGGCACCGACTTCTCCGGCGGTGACACGGCGGGCGCCGGAATCCGGTTCGGCGAGACGACCATGGACGGGGGCAGGGTCGACCTGACCGAGTATCCCTGCGCCAAGGCGCTGATCGGCAGCGAGTGGCGGGCGACCCGGATGCAGCCCTGCCCGCCCACTGTTTCGGGCCATGGCTCGATCGACACCCGTCGCTTCAGCGACGGCGTGCACGGGCTCCGCCACTGCACCACCGACTTCGCTGGCAACGTGGGCTGCAGCCCCAGCTGGCCGATCTACATCGACAACAACCCGCCGGCACATCCGCGCAACCTGACCCTGGCGGGTGGAGATGCCTGGCGCCGGGTGAACAACTTCGATTTCTCCTGGGTTAACCCCGACCAGGGCGCGGCGAGCCCGATCTGGGGCGCCTACTGGCGGATCACCGGGCCGGCCGGCTACGACACTGGGGTCAAGCTCGCCGGTGGGCAGGAGATTGCCGCCCTGCCCGATCGCTCGCTGCCTCGGCCAGGTGTCTTTTCGCTGCATCTCTGGCTGCGAGATGGAGCCGGCAATGACGCGCCAGGCTCGGCACTGGAGATCCCCCTGCGCTTCGACGACGTGCCGCCGGGCATCGCTTTCGAGGTTGGCGCCGACGCTGAAGCACCGGAGATCCGCGCCAACGTCAGCGACGCTCTCTCCGGCCCGGCCAGCGGGGCGATCTTCTACCGGCGCCTGAACGCCTCGGAGTGGAGTGAACTTCAGACCAAGTCGCAGCCCGGTACCGGGGCCGGGCGGTTGACTCTGGTTGCCCGCACTCCCGAGCTCGCCCCCGGCACCTACGTCTTCCGCGCCGACACCGTGGACGCTGCCGGCAACACGGCTTCGACCACGCTTCGCGCCGACGGTACCGAGATGGCGATTCGCCGCACGCCGCCGCCGGTGGCACCGCAGCGGGCGGTGCCACCGAAACGGGCGCTGCCGCCAAAGACGAAGACGCGGCTGCTCGCGCGGCTGCACGGAGCGCCCGGCCGCGGCGACGCCCTCACGGTTCCCTTCGCTGCCACTGCTCGGCTCGGCGGGCGACTCACGCGCGCCGACGGCGCCGGCATCGCCGGGCGCGAGCTGCGGATCCTCGCCCATGCCGCCCGTGGCAGCCTGGCGACGATCCCAGGGGCGACCGTCGTTACCGGCGAGCGCGGCGGTTTCGAGTTGCCCCTTGCCGCTGGGCCCTCACGCCGGATCACCGTCTCTTTCGCCGGTGACGGTGGATTCGAGCCAGCGAGTCGTCCGCTCCTTGACCTACAGGTACGTTCCGGCATCTCCTTGTCAGCCAAGCCCCGGCTCCTCGCAACGGGCGAGTCGGTGCTGCTCCGCGGCCGGGTCGCCAGCCGCGGGGCCGCGATCCCGCGCCGCGGGAAGCTGGTGGCGATCCACTACCTGGAGGCGGCAACCAAGCGCTGGCGGCCGGTCCTGGTGACCCGCAGCGATCACAAGGGCCGGTTCCGGGCCCGCTATCGCTTCCGCTACGTCAGTGGTACCGCCGCGATCCGGCTGCGGGCAACCGCCTTGGCGGAGGAGCGCTGGCCCTACGCCCCGGGCTCGTCCCGTCCGGTAACGGTCCGCGTCCAGGGTCGGTAGGGTGGTGGCCGATGTCGCAGGCAACCCTTCACACCAACGCCGGGGCGATCGTTCTCGAGCTGCACGACGAGGATGCCCCGAAGACGGTCGAGAACTTCCGCAAGCTCGCGGCCGACGGTTTCTACGACGACCTCATCTTCCACCGCATCATTCCCGACTTCATGATCCAGGGAGGATGTCCGGAAGGTAGCGGCCGTGGTGGGCCCGGCTACACCTTTGAGGATGAGTTCAACGACAACAAGGTGGTGCGGGGGGCGCTGGCGATGGCGAATGCCGGTCCCAACACGAACGGCTCGCAGTTCTTCATCGTCACCACCGGAGCGGCGCCATGGCTCGACGGCAAGCACACCGTCTTCGGCACCGTCGTCGACGGCATGGACGTCGTCGACGCGATCGAGTCGACGCCGACGGACGGCTCTGACAAGCCGCTCGAGGCACAGACGATCGAGCGCGTCGAGCTCTCCGAGTAGTCGCTGCCCGCTAGGGCGTCTCGCCTTTCTCGACGGCCGCCCAGAAGCGCACCCACTCGCGCTCGTGGCCGATTCCCGCTCGCAGCGCCAGCATGAAGCCGGCCGAGACGTGACCCTCGATCTGCTCGGCGAGTTGCTCGTACTCGGCCAACCTGCCTCGGTGCAGGGACAGCTGCGCCTCGGCGAGCGCTTTCGGGTCGCCGCCGAAGAAGAGCTTGAGGATCCCAGGGTCCCGCAGCTGCGCCATCTCCGCTGTCGGCTCGGCCAGCCAGTCGCACAGGGCCAGTCGGCCGGCCTCCGTCATCCGATAGTGCCGCCGCCGCCTTCCCTCCTTCTCGCGTCGCTCGCTCAAGTAGCCGGCCGCGGCCAGGCGCTCGGGCTCGGCGTAGACCTGGGCGTGGGGCACTGACCAGAAGTTCCCGAGGGTCGCGGCCACGGCCTGCTTCAAGTCGTAGGGAGTTGCCTCGCCGGCGCCCTCGATCAGTGCCAGGACTATGTAGGAGGTGGCGGAGAGGCGGTGTTGGCTTGACATCTTTCCTCTAACGATGGTATTACTCACACCGTCCGAAGCAGACCATTCGGACCGGCATTGCGCTCAGGACTCGGGCGGACAGTAGTCGCCACCCCCGGCGTTCGCGCGCGACAGCCGGGCAAAGTTCGGTGCCGGCGAGAGCCAGCCCAGGCAGGGGGCCTTGACGAACTTGTGCCAGGCGCTCCGCTCCCCGTTGCCGAAGCCACCATTTCGGCGGCGGGGAGCGCTTTCTTTTGGAGCTACTCCTGCGTGCGCTTTTCCTGGCGCCGCCGCAATCCCTCGCCGGGGCGCCAGAGGCTGACCAGACCGGCGACCAGGGTGACGAGGAAGATCTGGCCGAGCATCATCTCCAGGCCGGAGATCATCCGGCCTGGCTGGCCTCCCGGAACGAGGTTTCCGTAGCCAGTCGTGGTCAGGGTCGTGTAGCTGAAGAAGAGGAAGTCGCTGCCCACGGGGTCGGTGATGCCTTCGAAGAAGGGACCGCCCTGGATCCGGTCGATCGTGCCGTAGAGGAAGGTGAAGAGGATCCCGAGCGCGGTGTAGACGCTGATCGCGCCGAGGATCGTGCGGAAGCCGACCTCGGCCGAGGTGACCACCCGGCGCAGGACGGCCGCCATCGCGATCGTCAGCAGCAGGATCTGGACGACAGAGGCAAGGTTGAGCCAGTTGCGCTCGTCGGTGATCGCGGCGACCGCGGCGAGCAGGATCGTCACCGCGGAGAGCCAGATCGCGGTGCGGACTACCTTGGCGTGAGCATGGGAACTCGTCAGGGCGACAACCGAGGTAGCGCTCGTCGCGATCGTCAGGATCACGGCCGGCCAGCCGTGGTTCGAAAGCAGCGACGTCAGCACGTAGGTCAGCAGGACCAGGAGGAAGACAAGCCCGAACGCGTCGCTGAACCCCTCGGCCCGTTGCACCCAGCGCTCGCGCCCGCGGTCGCGGATGGCACCACTCGTCATCCCCGCTCGTTCGTCCGCAACCCTCGCTTTCCTGCCAGCTAGGCTGTCGGGGCACTCCCGGAGAGGTGTCCGAGTGGCTTAAGGAGCGCGACTGGAAATCGCGTGGGCGGGGTTAACCCGCCTCGTGGGTTCGAATCCCACCCTCTCCGCTCCCGGCGTCCTTGTTAGGCCTGTTCTACGGCAGGGAGGGCGAGGGGGACGGTGCTGCGGTACTCGTCCAGGGCGACGACGATCGCGTCGGACTCCGGGATTGGCGCGGCGGCGGGACGGTGGCCGCGCAGGCGCTCGTGGCTGCAGACGACGTAGCACCATTCCATCAGCCGCAGGCGCGAGTCGGGGTCGATATCGGCGATCGTGGCACCGACCAGGAAGCGGCCATCGAGCTCGCGGCAACTGCGTATTTCGACCTGCGCGGTCACCTCGTGTGGCACGCCGGCCGGGTCGTCGAGCGTCAGCAGAACCGCGGGCCGCGAGCCGATCTCGAGCGGCGCCTCGGCGACCAGGCCAACCCCAGAAGCGCTGGCGTCGACTAGCCGCGCCGCCACGTGGCCGTCCTCGGAGAAGCAGTTCGCCGCCGCGTCACCCTCGAAGCGGTATACGAGTCGCCGCTGGCGCCGCCGACCGACTGTCCACAACGTTTTCCCCAGTCGTCGCAACTCGATCAGGCCAAGCAAGGGCACGATCACCGCCGCGATCCCGGGCATGTCCCCCAGCGGCCCGACTCCCGCGAGGTCGAGCAGGCGCAGCAGCGTGCCAGTGGCCAGCAGGACGGTGCAGAAGATGACCAGGTGCAGCTTGCGCACCGCCTCGAGCCCGCCGCCGTCGGCTCCCTGCTTCGGCGTCACCTTGAAGGCGGTCCGGCTCGGTCGCACGATGCAGCGCAGAGCACGGGTGTAGATCTCCATCGTCAGCAGCTCGTAATGAGCGGTCTCGGGGATCCGCATGTAGCCCCGCGCCAGCGCCGCGCCCGCGCCGAGGTTGAGCAGCACCGAGGGCAGCCACAGCGCCGCCAGCGCAACGACGCTGATCTTCAGCGGTAGGGCCCCCGTCCACAGCACCGCGCCCAGGGTCAGCAACAGCAGCAGGCGCATTGGCGGCGCCAGGTAGGCGAAGAGGCTGGCGAAGTAGGAGAGGCGCTGCAGGGGCGTCAACTCGCTGGCCCGCAGAGGGGACTCGGGGAGGGTGAAGACAGCGAGATTGCCGCGCGCCCAGCGGTCGCGCTGCAGCAGGTAGCCGTCGAGGTCGTGTGGAGCCAGGCCTTGGACCAGGACCTCGTCGTGGTAGCGGGTGCGCCAGCCGTCGCGCAGCAGCCGGATCGTCGTGTGGAAGTCCTCGGCGATCGTCTCCGTGGCGACGCCACCGATCGCCAGCAGGGCGTGGCGGTTGATCAGCGCCGCTGAGCCACACCAGTAGGCGGCGCCGTGGCGGTCCTTACCGGGGCAGACGACGCGGTAGAAGAGCGACTGCTCGTGGCGGCCGACGACATAGTGCTGGACCGAGTCGTGGTTGAAGAAGTCGTGCGGGGTCTGGACCAGGGCCATCCGCTCGTCGTCGAAGTAGCCGACCAGCGCGTCGAGCGCGTCGGGCATCGGCACGTGGTCGGCATCGAGCATCAGCACCAGATCGCCCGTCGTGCGCGGCAGCGCCGCGTTGAGGTTGCCGGCCTTGGCGTGGGAGTTGTCGGGGCGGGTGAGGTAGCGAGCGCCAGCCAGCTTCGCCATCTCCTCCATCTCCGGGCGCCGGCCGTCGTCGAGCAGGTAGGTGGTGTGGGGATAAGTGAGGGCGCGGCAGCCGGCCAGCGTCGCCATCACGACCTCGCTCGGCTCGTCGTAGGTGCAGACGTAGACGTCGACGCTGCGGCCAGGCGTGGTCGCGGGCCGGACAGCCGGCGGTCGCGACCAGGAAAACCAGGCGAGGACCGCGAGCGCGTAGAGGCCGTAGACCTCGGTTGCCAGCAGCATCGCGAAGAGGATCGGATTGGCTCCTTCGCCGCTCCAGCCGACGCGCCAGGTCAGGTAGCCGAGGCCCCAGACCAACGCCAGCAGAGCGAGGCCGCGGAGCAGCCAGGTGTGGCGGTCGAAGAACCGCCCGGCACGGGTCTGCTCGCCGCTTTCCACACGGCCTAATCGGCAGGGACGCGCGGGTTCGTTAAACGGGCAGTTCCCGGATCACCAGCGGAGGGGGTGGGATTCGAACCCACGAGCGCCTTGCGACGCCAACAGTTTTCGAGACTGCCCGACTGCTCGCTCATAGCCCTCTAAAAAGCCAAATTCAGTGACTGACCGCCGCCAAGGGAATGTTCTAGGGAACGAAACTCGGATCAGGAGTCAGGACGTGCGTCTTCCGTCGGCGGTATCCAGCCGAAGGCCGAAGCGGAATGTTTGTCTGCGCCCCAGCCGCCGGTGCTGGCGGCATGATTGCTCCATGCCGACGATCAGCCGCTTCTTTGGGATCGCCATCGTCATGTTCTTCGACGATCACGGCTTCCCGCATTTCCATGCTCGCCATGCCGAAGGAGAAGCCAAGGTCCGAATCGACAACCTCGAGGTCATGGACAGCAATCTCGGCCGTCGCCAGCTGCGATTCGTCCTCGCCTGGGCAGAGCTCCATCAGGAAGAACTGGAAGAGAACTGGCGCCGAGCGCGAGCCGGTGAGACACTTCTAGATATCGAGCCTTTGAAATGAACGGCCTAACCCCTGATATCACTGCCGCAGAGGTCGTTCGCCATGGCGTCCTTCGGCTGACCTTTGCCGATGGACTGAGCGGCGAGGTCGACGTGCTCGACCGCATGTGCGGTCCTGTCTTTGAGGATGCGCGCACGCCCGACGGGTTTGCCAGAGTCGAGACCGACACGGAGATTGGAACCGTCGTCTGGCCTGGCGGAGCCGATCTCGCCCCCGACACCCTCTACGAGCGGGTCCGTTCGGGTGCCTGGCCGCAGTCCCAAGCAGCGGCCTGACTCGGCCATACAGAGGTTTGTTAGAGCAACGGCTCGCTTTCTGCGCTTTCGAGAAAAGACTGGATGTGCTCGACGGTGAGCTCATGAAATGGGTGGCCTAGCAAGGTCATCCCCTCTAACTACCGGGTCAAACCGCTTGAGGGCGGCGATTCCACCGCCTGGCCCGAGTTTCCGTTCCCGTTTCGCGTCGAGAAAGCCCTGCACGACGCGAAAACGACTCAACTCAGCGGAGGGGGTGGGATTCGAACCCACGAGCGCCTTGCGACGCCAACAGTTTTCGAGACTGCCCCGTTCAACCACTCCGGCACCCCTCCAGGGCTTAAACAAGCCAAATCCTAATCGAAGGCGCCCATCACTCCGTTGATGCCAGGAAGTCACCGGCAGTTTCGCTCACGTCACTCGCCCCTTAGTGGCCGTCGGCCGGTGCGGCCCCGGAGCTCGCGAAGTCGCCGGAGACCTGGTTCCCCGCGGGAGACACCGCGTACCAGCGGGCGCCGAACGCCGTCAGACCCTCGCCGTTCGTATCGCCCGGCCTCTGGTCGTCCGCGAAGAGGTAGACGGGATGACCGTTGTAGGTGACCTGTCGAGCTCCATCGGATCGAGCCGTGGTTCCGAGCATCGAGGCATGTGCTCCGCCGCCCGCCGTCGGCTTCCCGTTCACCCGGAGCGGGGGCCATGCACTGGCGCATGCGCCGAAGCACTTGCTCTTCTTCCCCGAGTCTTTCTTGAACAGGTAGAGGGTATGACCGCGTGAGTTGACGAGGATCTTGCCGAGGTGGGTATTGCGCACCTGCACGGTCGGCTGAGGGCGGCGACTCGCAACGCCGCTCGGCACTGGCAGGGGGCTCGTGGCCTTAGCGGGCGCCGCGGGCGCGCTCGCCCCGCTGCCGGCGGCGACAACTGCCAACGCGATGAGAGGTATCACTGCCGCGCTGGCCAGGAAGATGGTGAATCTGCTGGAAGTCATGCTCGGTCCCTTTCCTCGGGGATTTCGCCTCGGCCTCGCCGGCAACCCGCGGAAGGCTCGCGATCATTTCGTCGATGTTCGCGGCGGCGGGCGCGTTTGTCGTCGCCCAGAGGGCGACTCTTTTGCCTACGGCGAGCGAGGTAACCGCACCTCCTCCCTCGCTCGGACTACACCGCTGGACGTACGCAAAAGAGTCCCCCTGGAGCCGACGACAAACGCGAGTCCGGCGAGGACGATTGCACTGTCGAATCCAGAATGGGAGATCCAAAAAATGATTCCGTTCGCGCGCAGAATTCGGTTGGGCCCCCCGCGAAAGCTTGCCCTCGCCCTCGCCGGCACCCTCCTGGCAATCGTCGCAATCGCTTGTGGCTCGAGTGACTCGTCGACCGAAAGCCAGGCCTCCGCAATGGGCCAATCGGCGCATCGGCCGGTCGCCGACCAGGCTGCCGCCGTTGGCCAGCCACCACCCGAATGGGCCGCCAATGCTGGTGCGTGGCCCGCGCACAACTACGACCTCGCGAACACCCGGGCGACGACGCAGAGTGCGATCAACTCCCAGAACGTCTCGAACCTGAAGGTGAAGTGGCGCTTCCCCTTCAAGGGCGGGAGCGCCTTCGGCATCTTCGCGTCGACGCCGATCGTCCTCAACGGCACCGTCTATCTCCAGGACCTGAACTCGAACGTCTACGCACTCGACAGCTCGACCGGCGCGGTCAGGTGGCAGCACCTGTTCAACAAGCCGAGTATCGGGCCTAACGGCGTCGCTTTCGGCTCCGGCCGTATCTACGGCGCCACCGAGACGAACATCTTCGCGCTGGACGCCCAGACCGGGAAGACGCTGTGGAGCCACAAGCTGACCCGCAACAAACGCGAGGGCATCGACATGACGCCCCAGCTCTTCGACGACACCGTCCTGATCAGCACCATCCCCGGCAACATCTCAGGCTTCTACGAGGGTGGGGCCATGGGTGTCGTTTGGGCGCTCGATGCCGCTACCGGGAAGATGAAGTGGAAGTTCAACACGGTCTCCGACGGCGCCAAGCTGTGGGGCAACCCGAAGGTCAACAGCGGCGGCGGCCTCTGGTATCCGCCCGCCGTCGACAGCAAAGGGCGCGTCTTCATTTCGGTCGCCAACCCGGCGCCGCTCTATGGCACCAAGAAGTTCCCGAACGGATCGAGCCGCCCCGGCCCCGACCTCTACACCAGTTCGCTCGTCGCTCTCGACGGTCAAACCGGAAAGCGGCTGTGGTTCCGGCAGGCGGTCCCGCACGACGTGCGCGATTACGACCTGCAGATTCCCGCGATCCTCACGACCCTCCCGATCAAGGGCGCAATGACCGAGGCCGTGCTCGTCGCCGGAAAGATGGGCAAGGTCTTCGCCTTCCGCGCCGCAAACGGCAGGCAACTCTGGACGCGCTCCGTCGGTAAGCATCAGAACGACACCGGGCCGCTGCCGCGCAAAGCCGTCACGATCTTTCCGGGCGACTATGGCGGGGTCGAGACGCCGATGGCGCTCGCCGAAAACCGTCTCTTCGTGCCCTGGAACAACTTCCCCGTGAAGGCAAGCGCAACCGGCCTCTCGGGCAGCCTTGTGGCGCAAAGCTTCAGCAGGGGTCGCGGCGGCTTTACCGCCTTCGACGCGTCCAACGGCAAGGTGCTCTGGCAGCACAAGCTGCCGGCGATGAACTTCGGCGCGGCCACGGTCGCGAACGACGTCGTCTTCACGAGCTCCTTCGCCGGCCTGATCTACGCCTTCGACACGCAGACCGGCAAGACGCTCTGGACGACGAAGGCGCCCGCCGGGATCAATTCCTTCCCAGCAATCGACGGCGACACCCTGCTCGTCGGCGCCGGCACGCCCGGGCTTCAGGAGAAGCCGAAATTCCAGCTGGTCGCCTACTCGCTCCCGTAGTCGCCTCTCATCTGGGGCGGAGGGGCATGGCGCGTACAATGGTTCGCCTCATGCAAGACAGCGCGGGAACGGCTGCAGCAGAGACGCTTCACAAGCGACCCAGGAACGATCCCTCGGGCAAGCTGGTTCTGGTCGATGCAGTCGACCCCGATTCTGAGGTCGGCTCGGAGGAGATTCGTGTCCTGATCGCCCACGCCGACAAGCTCGCGCGCGCAGGGCTTCATGCCATGCTCGACGTCGAGGGCATCGCAGTGTCCGGATCGGCCGCTGACGGGGAGGAAGCAGTCGCCCTCGCCGCAGAGATCCGGCCTGACGTCGTTCTGATCGACATTACGATGCCCGGTGTCGACGGCGTCGAGGTCACGCGGCGGATCGTCGCCGACCCCGACACCTCGGGGGTCCACGTCCTGATCCTCAGCGTGTCCGAGCAGGACGAGGAGGCCTGGACCTCCCTGCGCGCAGGGGCCAGCGGATTCCTGCCCCGGGACACAGAATCGACCGAGCTCGCCGACGGTGTGCGGGCTGTCGCAGCTGGGGAGGCTGCGGTCTCAGCGGGCGTTGTGCGCCGGCTGATCGCCGAACTCGCATCGCAACCCGATCCTCGCTTGCCAGGCCCCGAGCAGCTCAGCGAGCTGACCCCGCGCGAGCGTGAGGTCATGAGGCTCGTCGCCGCGGGCTTGAGCAATGACGACATCGCCGAGTATCTGGTGATCAGCCGGGCAACTGCGAAGACGCACGTCAGCAGGGCGCTGGGCAAGTTGCATGCCCGCGATCGCGCCCAGCTCGTCACGCTCGCGTACGAGACGGGGCTCGTACTTCCAAAGCAGCCGACCTAGCCGGGGTCGGGCCCGGGAGCCGGGGGAGGGCCGGAGTGCGCGCGGGTCACACCCCAGATCGCGACCGGCGGGGGTGCCAGCAGCAGCGCCAGCGAGGCGATCTCGGCGATCGCGTCGGCGGTGCCAAAGCCCTCGAGGTGGCCGGCGTGGAAGATCAGGTGGATCGTCGCCGTTAGCAGCCAGGCGACGCAGACGGCGCGGACCAGGGTGCGCTCCAGCGTCCACGCCGCCCAAGCGAAGAGGACGGCGAAGCCGAGATAGAAGCCGCCGACGTCGGTGACCAGGTGCTCGTTGTAGGGCGGCAGCAGCTCGACCCAGTGGGCGACGAAGGGGAAGTCGTCGTAGAAGGTCTGCGGGGCGACTACAGCGGTGGCTCCAATGAACAGCGCCGCGACGAGCAGGACCGCCAAGGCTGCTCTGGCGCTGGTCGGCGAGCGCATCGAATCAGCATAGACCTCCCTGCAAATCAAAGGGTTTCAAGCAGTTCAGGGAACGGTGGCGGGGATGAGCGGCTGCGGCGGCTGCGCTCAGCGCACCGCGGCAGCCAGCTCTTCGCTGGCGGCTTCGTGGCCCTCGTAAGGAAGGACCAGGAAGTACATCATCGACGGCAGGAGGGAATCGAGATCATCGAGTTCGCCTTTGTTGAGCCGGGAGTAGAGGAGCGCTTCGACGCCGCCGACGATGCCAGCCGATGTAATCGCCGAGTGGGCGGGGGCGGTGGGGAGGTACTCGCGGACCTGGGCGTCGATGCAGGAGGCGAAGTCGTCGAGCAGCTCGTCCCGCCGCATTACCGCCTCGGGGCTTGCCGCGCGGGCCTCGACGATCAGCATCCGCGCGGCCTCCGGTTCGGTGGCGACGAAGTGCAGGAGAGTTTCCAGTCCGTAGCGCAGGCGATTGCGCCAGCTGTCGACCCCTTTCTCGCTGGCGGCGCGGATGCGCTCGCGAAGGCGGCTCGCCGTCACGTCGAAGGAGGCGAGGAAGCAGTCTTCTTTGTTGGTGAAGTGCTCGTAGAAGGTCGGGCGGGAGACGCCGGCCCTTTCGATTACGTCCTGGACGTTGGTTCCTCTGTAGCCCAGTTCCGATGCCGCTTGGAGCATTGCTGCGATCAGCCGCTCGCGCTGTACGGCACTGACCAGATCGGAGGGGAGTTTGCGCACCCCGGACGGGAACTTTCCGTTGCTGTTACTGAGCAGTTCGACCGCTGCATCGATCTGCGCGGGCGGCCAGTGATTGCCGATCGCGGCCGCCAGCTTCTCCTCGCTCAAATGAATTCTGTCGAATGGCAAAAGAAAACCCCCACGTTTCCAATGAAAACTTCGGGAGTTTTCTCACGGTACCAGAAGAGTTGCTACCGTGCGCGCGTTTTTAGACACCACGGGTATTCTTCACCACATGCCACCCCTGTCCGGGGGAGCCCAGGTGAAGCCGAATCGGCCCGAGCTTCCACGAGAGTTCATAGCAGTGCGTAAGCGGCGTCGCATCATGGATGCGATGGCCGAGCTGTGCGCAGAGCAGGGCTACGAGGCGACGAAGATCGCCGACGTCGTCCGCCGCGCGGGCGTCGCCCGCAAAACGCTGTACGACAACTTCGACGGCAAGGAAGAGGTTTTCCTCGCTGCCTTCGACAGCGCCGTGGCGGAGGTGAGCCGGCGGATCGAGCAGGCCTGTGAGGAGGCGGACGCCGAGTGGTTCGACCAGGTCGCGGCCGGGCTCCGTGCCTTTTTGACCTACGTCGCCGAGGAGCCGGCTGCTGCTCGCCTCTGCATGATCGAGGCGATGTCCGCGACACCCGCGGCGTCGGCCCGCTACGAGGGTGCGCTCGAGCGCGTGGTCGATCTCCTGCGCCAAAAAGCGCCAGCCGACAGCGGTCTTCCCGAGACGATCGAGGAGACCCTGGTCGGGGGTGTCGCCTGGATCCTGCACCAGCAAATTCGTCGCGGGGAAGCCGAGCAGGCGATGGACTTGATGCCCGAACTGCTGGACTTTGTGCTCTCGCCGTACCGCGGTGTAGGCAAACTCGGATCCTGACGAGTAGACGAAAGTAACAGTACGGTGACAGACTCCAATGGGTAATGGAGCGACTTCCGCGCGGACGCCACGGCCTTTCCCCTGAATTCGTTGCCCAGAATCAGCGCAAAAGGCTGATCATCGGGTTGACCGAAGTTCTCTATGAGATGGGGTACCAGAAGACCACCGTCTCGCTGATCGGTAAGCGCGCATCCGTATCGAAGAGCGACTTCTACAAGCACTTCGAGAGCAAGGACGAGTGCTTCGTCGCCGCCTACGAGGTCGCGGTGGGGAGCATCAGGAAGCAGGTGCAGGATGCGTGTGCCGCTCACCAGGAGCAAGAGTGGGCGCTGCGCATCCGAGCCGCCATCGCCGCCCTCCTGGCCCTGCTTGCCGCCGAGCCCGCCTTGGCGAGCATCGTCCTGGTCGAGGGGCTGCGTGCCGGGCGCGGTATCTACGACCGCTACCAGGTGGCCCTGGACACCTTCGTCCCCGAGCTGAGGGAGGGGGCGCCGCGGACGCTGGACGGGAACCCGGTGCCCGAAGCCATGGACGAGGCCGTGGTCGGCGGCATCGCCTCGCTGCTCGGCCGTCGTGTCCTCGTCGGCGAAGTCGAGCAACTCGACGATCTGCTTCCCGAGGTGCTCGAGTTCGCCTTGACGCCCTACCTGGGCGCCGCGGGTGCGAGGCGAATAATCTCTGCTGGATGAGCGAGCCGACGCCGGGCGTCTTCCCATCGCAGGAGTTGAGCCGGGCGATCGAGGCGGAGTGGGTGAGCTCGGGCGACTACCGGATCCGGCCCGAGGCGATCCAGCCCGCCAGCATCGACCTCCGCCTCGGCGACTTTGCCTGGGCGCTGCGCTGCTCCTTCCTGCCCGACGTCGACTCGACCGTCGAGGAGAAGACGGAGGGCCTGGCTTTTCAGAAAGTCGATCTGCGCGACGGCGCCGTGCTGGAGCGCGACCGTCCCTACCTGGTGCCGTTGATCGAGGAGCTGGCACTGCCGGAGGACGTGCGCGCCAAGGCGAACCCGAAGAGCTCGACCGGACGCCTCGACGTCTTCACCCGGGTGATCACCGACCGCCACCACCGCTTCGACGACATCCGTCCCGGTTACCACGGCAAGCTCTACCTCGAGGTTGTGCCGCGGTCCTTCGCGATCCAGGTGAAGACCGGGCTCTCGCTGAACCAGCTGCGTCTGGCCCGCGGCGACGTCCGCCTCGGCGACGCCCAGATCCGCGACCTCCAGGACGAGGCGCCGCTCCTCTACATGGACTCCGAGCCGGTGCCGCAGACCGAGCTGGCCGTCGCCGACGGTCTCTTCCTCAGCCTCGACCTCTCAGGGCCAGCCGATCGCACCGTCGGCTACAGGGCGAAGAAGAACAGCCTCCCGGTGGATCTCTCGCGGGTGCGCGCCTATCGCTGGACCGACTACTGGGACCCGGTCTTCCCCGAGTCCGGCGGCCGGGTCGTCCTCGAGCCGGAGATCTTCTACCTGCTGCTCTCGGCTGAGGGCGTCTGCATCCCGCCCCAGATCGCCGCCGAGATGATGGCCTACGACCCGACTGCCGGCGAGCTGCGCACGCACTACGCCGGCTTCTTCGACCCCGGGTTCGGTTATGACCCGCAGGGCGGCAGGCACGGCAGCCGGGCGGCCCTGGAGGTGCGTGCCCGCGATGTCTCCTTCATGGTTGAGCACCGCCAGCCGGTCTGCAAGCTGGGCCTGGAGCGCATGGCCGAGCCGGCCGAGCGCCTCTACGGGGCCGGCCTCGGCTCCAACTACCAGGGCCAGGTGACGATGCTGAGCAAGCATTTCGAAGAGCAGACCGCGGGTGCCGAGGCGACCGCGGGCGCGCCTTCAGGCGGCGCTTAGCTCCCCGACCGTAGTCTCGCGCGGTCGCAGAAGGGATACCCCGGCACCGAGCAGCGAGATCGCCGCCAGCACCCACAGCGCCGTGTGCATGTTGTGGATGAAGGGATTGAGCTGGGCTTCGGTCAGCCCCGAGGAGAGGCCGGAGAAAATCTTGAACAGGACCGGCTTCGGCACCGCGGCGGTGATGATCGCGAGCACGAAGGCGATCGAGATCACCGAGCCGGTGTTCTGCAGCATCGTCCGGGTGCCGGCGGCGATCCCGCGGCGGTCGGCGTCCACCGTGCCCATCATCGCCGCCGTGTTGGGCGAGTTGAACATCCCCGAGCCGATGCCGACGAGCCCCAGTAAGACCCCTCCCTGCCAGTAGGGCGAGTCCGCCTGCAGGGTCGTCATCAGGGCGATCCCGATCGCGCTGACCAGCATCCCCAGCGCCGCCAGCGTGCGGGAGCCGTGGCGGTCGGCCCAGATCCCCGCCAGCGGCGAGGCGACCAGTATCCCGAGCGCCATCGGCGCCAGCTTGATTCCGGCCGTGATCGGGTCGTCGTCCTGTGCCCCTTGGTAGTAGAAGACGAAGATGAAGAGCAGAGCGAAGCGGGAGAATCCGTTGATGAAGGCGGCGGCGGTGGCGGCCGCGAAGAGGCGGTTGCGGAAGATCGAGAGGTCGAGCATCGGCGCCCGGCTGCGGTGCTCGACCAGCACGAACAGCGGCAGCAGGACGGCGGCGGCGACGAGGCCCTCCCTCACCAACGGGTCGTCCCAGCCGGAGACGCCGCCGCGCGAGATCGCGTAGACGAGCCCGGTCAGGCCGACGACGAAGGTGAGGGTGCCGGCGATGTCGAAGCCGCGGACCTTGTCGCGCTGGGCCAGCTCGCGCAGGACGAGGGCGGCCCAGGCAGCGCCCGCGAGCGCCAGCGGCACGTTGAACCAGAAGACCCACTGCCAGGAGATCGCGACCAGGGCGCCGCCGAGCACCGGCCCGATCACCAGGCCGACCGCCGCCATCATCGTGTTGGTCCCCATCGCCAGGCCGAGCTCCTCGGAGGGGAAGGCGTCGGTGACGAGGGCGGGGCCGTTGGCGAAGATGAAGGCGCCGCCGATCCCCTGCACGATCCGCCAGAGGATCAGCTGGGTCCCGTCGGCGGCGAAGCCGGCCCCGAACGAGGCGACGGCGAAGATCAGGAAGGCGGCGATGAAGGCGGTCTTGCGGCCGAACATGTCGGAGAGCCGGCCGGCGGTGAGGACCAGCACCGTCGAGGAGATCATGTAGGCGAGGATCACCCAGACCAGTTCCAGCAGGCTGGTCCCGAGCGCCAGCTCGAGGTCCGGCAGGGCGATGATCAAGGTCCCCGAGTTGGTCGCGACCAGCACCATCCCGAGGCTGGTGCAGGAGAGCGCCCACCACTTGTAGTGCTCGTGGTCGCCGTCGACGCCGGCGCGGCGCGTGAATCGCTCCTTCACGTTCACCGGATTAGCGTAGTAACGCGCCGTCCCCGGCCCTCAGCGTTCGTCGCTTGTATCCCTCTGGGCGACAAGCGACGAACGGAGGGGATGGTCTTAGGATTGGCCGATGGCCGAGCGGACCTGGAACGTCTATCTCGCGGGGGAGATCCACTCCGACTGGCGCGAGCGGATCGAAGCGGGGACGAGCGAGGTTGGCCTGCCGGTCTCCTTCTCGGCCCCCGTGACCGATCACGCCGCCTCCGACGACGCCGGGACGGGAACGCTGGGCGAGGAGGCAGAGGCCTTCTGGCGCGACCACAAGGGGGCCGGGGTGAACGCGATCCGGACGCAGACGCTGATCCGCGACGCCGACCTGGTCGTGGTCCGCTTCGGCGACAAATACCGGCAGTGGAACGCGGCCTTCGACGCCGGCTTCGCCGCCGCTCTGGGCAAGCCGGTCGTCACCGTCCACGACCCCGAGCTCGACCACGCGCTGAAGGAGGTCGACCGCGCAGCCCAGGCGACCGCGCGCACCTCCGAGCAGGTGGTCGACGTCCTGCGCTACGTGGTCCGGGGCGAGCTTCCCGCGGCTTAGGGCGTAGGGTGGGCGCATGTCCGCCGAGGCGAACAAGGCAACGATCGAGCGCTTCTACGCGGCCTTCGGTGAGTGCAACGGCGCCGCGATGACCGCCTGCTACGCGTCGGGCGCCCACTTCCAGGACCCCGCCTTCGGCGATCTCGAGGGCGGCGACATCGGTGCGATGTGGCGGATGCTGACCGGTCGCGCCACCGACCTCAAGATCGAGCTGCACGAGCATGACGCCAACGAGGAGACCGGCAGCGCCCACTGGATCGCTCGCTACACGTTCTCGACCGGGCGCCCGGTCGTCAACGACATCCAAGCCAGCTTTCGGTTCGACGGCGAGGGCAAGATCGTCGACCACGTCGACGACTTCGACTTCCGCCGCTGGGCCAAACAGGCGCTCGGCGCCAAAGGGAGCCTGGTCGCCTTCCTGCCGCCGCTGCGGGCGAAGGCCCGCGCCCAGGCTCTCGGCCAGCTCGAGGACTTCAAGCGCGACGAGACCGGCTCCAGCCTTTAGCTTCCG
>DASSFS010000115.1:0-23026 GCA_035694165.1 Solirubrobacterales bacterium
GGCGGCGATCCGGCCCGAGCGCTTCGCCCGCCTCGTCACCCTCGCCGGGATGCTGATCGAAGCGGCGAAAAAGGGCGAGCGGCTGCAGATCCTCGACCTGCGCCAGCGGCTCGAACTGACCAACGAGGAGCTGCGCGAGGACGTCGAGCTGCTCAACGTCGTCAACTTCGGCGGCGGCACCTACGTCCTCTACGCGGAAATCCTCGGCGACGAGATCGAGGTCGACTCCGAGCCCTACGGCGACAACTTCGCCCGTCCGGCGCGGCTACTGCCGCTGGAGGCCAAGGCCCTGGTCGCCGCGATCGACCTCTTCGGCGACCACCTACCGCAGACCGATCTGCAGAAAGCGCGCAAGAAGATCGTCAGCGCGCTCGGCCACGACCCTTCCGAGGAGGGGCTGGAGATCGCCTCGGCCGGCGGCGGCGACGCCAAGGTTGCGCGCCAGGTCAACGACGCGATCGCCGGCAGCAAGGTGATGGAGCTGAGCTACTACAAGGAGAACGAGGACCAGTTCACCGACCGCTCGGTCGAGCCCTACCGGCTCGAGAACGGGCGTGAGGGCTGGTACGTCGAGTGCTACGACCTGACCAAAGAAGGGGTCCGCCACTTCAAGCTGGACCGGGTCAAAGAGGCGACGCTCTCCGATCGCACCTTCGAGCCGCGGGCCGAGGTCGAGGAGCTGGCCGGGGTTGAGGGCTGGATGACCCACGGCGAAGTGCCGACCGCCGACGTCGCCCGCGTCTGGGTCTCGCCGGAGCGCGCCCGCTGGCTGCGCGAGGAGCGCACCGTGGTCGAGGAGCTGGCCGACGGCGCCGTCGTCGTCGAGCTCCCGTATGCCGGCAAGTCCTGGCTGGTGCGGGAGATCCTGCGCGGCGCCGGCGATCTCGTCGTCTTGGAGCCCCAGGACGCCCGCGACGCGATCGCCAAAGAGATCGCCGGCTGACCGAGGCCCCCGGACACCCTGAGGTCCTGAGGATCGTCGCGCCCAATCCGGGGCCGATGACGTTGGAAGGGACGAACACCTACCTGTACGGAAGCGACCCCTGCGTCGTGATCGACCCGGGGTCCGAGGATGAGGGCCACCTCGACGCGATCCGCGCTGCCGCGGCCGAGCGGGGCGGGATCGGCCTGGTCCTGCTCACCCACTCACACGGCGATCACTCCGCCGGTGCCGACCAGCTCGGGGCCGAGGTCGTTCTCCCCGCCGGGGACGTGTCTGACTTAAGGGCCCCTATAGGGACCGGCAGGTCAGATACGGGGGTGGGGCTGCGGGTGCTCCCCACCCCGGGCCACGCGGCCGACCATGTCTCCTTCCTCAGTGATGACGGCGTCTGCTTCAGCGGCGACCTCGTGCTCGGACTGGGCTCGACGATCGTGCCGCCCGGCGGCGGCTCGCTTGCCACCTACATGGACTCGCTGCGCCTGCTTCAGGCCGAGCGGATCGAGCTGATCGCCCCTGGCCACGGCCCCTGGGTCACCGAGCCGGCGGCGAAACTGGCCGAATACGTCGAGCACCGGGAGATGCGCGAGCAGCGTCTGCTTACCGCCCTCGGTCGCGGCGAGCGCTCCCGCGCCGCCCTCCTCGCCGAGGCCTGGGACGACATCCCGATCGAGCTGCTGCCGATGGCGGCGATGGCGATGGAGGCACACCTCGAAAAGCTCGAGGACGAAGGTCGCCTGCCGGCCGATCTCAGTCCCTGAACCCGCTCGGCAGACTTCCTGGCCGGCTGGCCAACTGATAAACAGTTGACATGAGCCGTCTGAGTAAAAGCAAGGTCGCGAGGACCGGATTCCTCGCTGGGGCAGCGGGGACCGGGATTGCCACCGCCGCGACCGCTGCCGCCTGGCACTGGCTGGCGCGGCGGCCGTTGCCGAAGCAGCGCGGGACGATCGAGCTGGCGGGGCTCGAGGGTCGGGTGCGGGTCCGCCGCGACCGCTGGGGCGTGCCCCACATCGACGCCGACGCCCGCGGCGATCTCTACTTCGCCGAGGGCTTCGTCCACGGGCAGGACCGGCTCTGGCAGATGGACTTCTACCGCCGCGTCGTCGACGGCCGCGTCGCCGCGATGGCGGGCGAGGACGGCCTGCCGATCGACCGCCTGATGCGCACGCTCGGGATGCGCCGCGCCGCCGAGCGCGAGGCGCAAGCGCTCGACCCTCGGCTGCGCGCCCTGCTGGAGCGCTTTTGCCAGGGGGTCAACGCCTCCGCCGCAGCGGCCACGGCGCTGCCCTTCGAGATGCAGCTACTGCGACTCGACTTCAAGCCCTGGCGGCCGGTCGACATCCTCGGCCTCGGCAAGTTGCTCGCCTTCGGGCTCTCGACCAACTGGGAGCGCGAGCTGCTGCGAGCGGACATGCTGCGGGCCTTGGGGCCGGAGCTGAGCGCCCGCCTCGATCCGACCTATCCGGCCGATAACCCGATCGTCACCCAGGAAGCCTGGAGCGGCGACGGCCTGGCGCTGGTCGAGCAGATTGACGCGGTGCGGCGCTCGATGGGCTTGGCCGCGGAGGCCAGCGGTTCCAACAACTGGGCCGTCAGCGGCTCGCTGACCGCGACGGGATCACCGCTGATCGCCGGCGACCCGCATCTGCCCCCGAGCATGCCGGGCATCTGGTACCAGGTGGGCCTGCGTCAGGGCGACCGTTTCGTCCGCGGCGCTTCGCTGCCGGGCCTGCCGGGCATCTACATGGGCCAGAACAACGACGTCTGCTGGACCTTCACCAACGTCATGGCCGACGTCCAGGACCTCTTCATCGAGCGGATCGAGGACGAGACCTACCTCTTCGAAGACGAGTGGAGGCCGCTGCAGACGACGCGCGAGGAGATCGTCGTCAAGGGACGCTCGCAGCCGGTCGTCCTCGAGGTTCGCGAGACCCACCACGGTCCCATCGTCAACGAGGCGCTGGGCGCCGACAACGGTGAGCCGCTGGCCCTGAGCTGGCAGGCGCTGAGCGAACCAACCGCCTTCGCCGGCATGTTCGAGCTGCTGGAGATTGGCTCGGGGCCAGAGCTGGTGGAAAAGCTGGAGGGCCACACCGCGCCGGCTTCGAATCTGATCTGGGCCGACCGCCACGGCTCGATTGGCTACAAGCTGATCGGCCGTCTGCCGTTGCGGCGCGGCGGCTGCCCCGACCTGCCGAAGCCCGGCTGGAGCGGGGAGTTCGAGTGGGAGGGGACGATCCCCTACGACGAACTGCCGGAGCGGGTCGATCCCGAGAGCGGCTACCTGATTACCGCCAACAACCGCATTGTCGGCGACGAGTACCCGCACCACATCACCAGCGAATGGCTGGACGGCTTCCGCGCCAAGCGGATCGAGCAGCTGCTGGGAGAGAGCGCCGAGCACGACATCGATGACTTCGAGGCGATGCAGTCCGACAACCTCTCGCTGCCGGGGCTGGAGGCGGCGCGGCGGCTCGGCCGGCTCGATCCCAGCGGCCAGCGCGAGCTGAGCGCGCTCGAGCGGCTGCGCAGCTGGGACGGTCGCCTCGACCCGGACACCATCGCCGGCACGATCTACCAGGCCTTCCTGCTGCGGCTGGCGCGCGAGGTGGCGCGGGCCGTGATCGGCGACCGCGACCTCAGCGAGCGCTGGCTCGACCGCGCCGACAACGGCTTCACGCCGCACATCACCTCGCCTTGGCGCTGGCACTCGCACCTGATGGGGCTCTGGGAGGAGGGCGATGAGGAACTGATCGGGCGGCCTTGGGACGAGCTGGTGCTGGAAGCGCTGGCCGGCGCCCTGGACGACCTCGAAGAGCGCTTTGGCCCCGATCCCGACGCCTGGCGCTGGGGCCGCGTGCACGAGATGGAGTTCCCGCACCCCCTGGGCGAAGCGAACCCGCTGCTGCGGCGCCTGCTCAACCGGCGCTTGCGCGCCGGCGGCGCCCAGGAGACCGTGAGCCAGATCGCCTACGACCCCAACAACCCCTACAAAGCGGTTTGGGCGCCGAGCTGGCGCATGGTCGCCGACCCGACCGACCCCGACCGCTCACGCTGGCAGATGTTCACCGGCCAGTCCGGTCACCCGGCCAGCCCCCACTACGACGACCTCCAGGCGGACTGGCTCGAGGGCCGCACCCAGCCGATGGCCGGCGAGGGCCCCTGGGGGGAGCTGGAGCTGGTCCCCCGCTAGTCCCGCAGGTTCAGCGACGAGCCGTCGGCTTCGGCGACGGCGGTGACGAGCTCGACGATCTGATCCGGGGCTTTGGCCGGGGAGCCCGCATCAAAGGGAGGCTGGGGGTCGTACTCGATGCCGAGCTGGACCGCTTGGGCGACCTCCGGACCGACCTCCTGGCCGACCAGGTGCAGGGCCATGTCGATCCCGGCGGAGACGCCGGCGGCGGTCATCACCTTGCCGTCCTCGACGAAGCGGCCGCCGACCGGGTCGGCGCCGTAGGCGCGCAGCGGCTCCAGGTAGAGCCAGTGTCCGGTCGCGCGCTTGCCCTCGAGTAGCCCGGCGGCACCGAGCACGAGCGAGCCAGTGCAGACCGAGGTGGTCCACTTGGTGTGGCGATCGACCTCGCGCAGCCAGGAGAGGACCGCGTCGTCCGTAAGCAGCGGCCGGTTGCCTTCGCCGCCGGGGACGAGGACGATGTCGGTCTCGCTCACTTCCCCCAGCGCGCGGTCGGCGCTGAGCCCGAGGTGGCCGCTGTCGGTCCGCTTCTCGCCGGTCGTCGCGGCGACGAACTCGACCTCCCAGCCGGGAACCGAGCGCAGCACCTCATAGGGGCCGATCGCGTCGAGGGCGGTGATTCCGTCAAAGATCAGGATCGAGGTCTTCATGGGAGAGATCTTGGCGGGCGTGGCAGTCTTCTGCCAGTGGCAGGATTGCCAATGTTCGCTGAATTCCTGCCACACTGTCTGCCATGTCGGCCCGGCACCGAGTGGTGGCCCTTTGCCTCGAAGGTCTCGTCGCCTTCGACCTAACGGCGCCGGCACAGGCGTTTGGGTTGGCCGCCCGCCCCAGCGGCGAGCCTTTGTATGAGTTCTCGACCTGCTCGGTGGGAGGGGCGGAGGTCCGCACCACGAGCGGTTTTGGGGTGAGCCCGGCGGCCGGGCTCGGCGCCCTGCGCAGCGCCGGCACCATCGTCGTCCCGGCTTACGCCGCGATCCTCGAGCCGCCGCACGAGGACGCGCTCGCCGGCCTGCGTGCCGCCGCTCGCCGCGGCGCCCGCGTCCTCTCGGTCTGCAGCGGCGCCTTCGCTCTCGCCCACGCCGGCCTGCTCGACGGCCGGCGCGCGGCCACCCACTGGGCCTGGGCGGGCGAGCTGGCCCGGCGCTTCCCGTCGATCACGGTCGACCCCGACGCCCTCTACGTCGATGAAGGCGAGGTGATGACCTCGGCCGGGCTCAGCGCCGGCATCGACCTCAGCCTGCATGTGATCCGCAAGGACTTCGGCGCCGCCGCCGGCGAGCAGGTCGCCCGCCATATGGTCGCGGCGCCCCACCGCGAGGGCGGCCAGGCCCAGTTCGCCAAACGAGCCCAGGTCGAGGACAGCGGCTCGCTGGAGGCAACCCGCCGCTGGGCGGCCGAGCGGCTCGAACAGCAACTCGACGTCGCCGCGATGTCGGGCCACGCCGGCGTCAGCCCCCGCACCTTCGCCCGCCGCTTCCGCGAGGAGACGGGGACGACGCCGCTGCAGTGGGTGCTCTCCCAGCGCGTGCTGGAGGCTCGGCGGCTGCTGGAGGAGTCCGACCTGCCGGTCGAGACGGTCGCCTGGCGCTGCGGCTTCGGCAGCGCCGCCTCGCTGCGCGACCATTTCCGCCGCGCCACCGCGACCACGCCTACCTCCTATCGGCGCTCGTTCAGTCCCAAACTGCCTGCGGCAGGTTCGCCAGGATCGTCCGGTCGGCGGTGATCAGCGGCGCACCGGTGACCATGGCGTGGGCCGCGATCAGGCGATCGAAAGGGTCGCGGGTCCAGGTGAGCGCGGTCGCGGCGTCGACCAGGCTCGCGACGGAGATGTCGGAGACGGTGAGGCCGATGCTGCGTTGGAGGGCCGTCAGGGGTGCAGCTGGGGGCTCGCTAACGCGGCCGACCTCGAAGAGGTAGGCGAGCTCGAGCTCAACGATCGGGGAGATCTGTGCCTCCTCGCTCGCCACCAGCTCCCTGGATGCCGCGGGGATACTCCGGTCCGCACCCTCGTACAACCAACCGACAACGTGGGTGTCAAGAAGGATCAGGGTTCCACTCCGAGGACCAGTCGATGTGGATCAGCTCGTCGGGGTCGCCGATGATGAATCCCTCGCGCCGGGGCAGCCGATCCCAGATCGACTGCTGCTCCTTCGGTGCGATCACAAGGGTCTTTCCGTTGCGCTCGATCTCGAGCGACTGGCCGGTCTCCAGAACCTCGTCCAGGAGTCGATAGACGTTGGCACGCAATTTCGAGGCGCTGATTGCCATTGGGATTCCTAACGTACGTACGGGAATATGTTGAGACGTACGTACGATAGCAAGGGCGGCGGTTGGGGCCATGGGGAGGACGCTAGACCGAGCCGATTCACGCGGGGTGCGTGCTTTGCAGAAATTCTGTGCCGACTTCTCGCCTAGAGTCACCCCTCGTGAGTCGCCGCGACCAGATCGTGCTCAGCGAGGCCGAGCTCCTGCAGCTGCTCGAGCAGGAGCGGGTCGCGGTCGTGACTAGCCACGGCCCGCGCGGCTGGCCGCATTCGATGCCGCTCTGGTTCGTGCCCCGCGACGGCGAGATCTGGATCTGGACCTACGCCAAATCGCAGAAGGTCCGCAACCTCGAACGCGACCCGCGGGCGACTGTGCTGATCGAGACCGGCCACGAGTACGGCGAGCTGCGGGGAGCGATGATCGAGGCCGAAGCCGAGATCCACCACGATTTCGAGACGGTGATCGGCTTCGCCGAAGAGCTGACGCTGCGCTACGCCGAGGGGATCTCGGCGATCGAGGGCGACGCCAAAGCCGCTCTGGAAGCGCAGGCGCCGAAGCGCGTCGCGATCCATTTCAAGCCGGTCCGGACCGCGAGCTGGGACCACCGCAAGCTCGGCGGGATCTACTGAGCAGGGGTTGACCGCGTCGCTACATCCGCGGCGCCGCCGTGTTGCAGGGTGACGCGATCGCTACCTTTCCCGATTCGATGAAACAACGCATAGCCGCCATCTTCGTCCTCGCCCTCCTCGCCACGGCGTTCTTCGTCGGTGCCCAGGCCGGCTCCGCGAAGCCGCCGCCACGCGCACCGAAGAGCTTCTTCGGCATCGGCCCGCAGACGGTGTTGACCGACCAGGACCTCGAGTACATGAAGGCGGGCGGCATTGGCAGCATCCGCTGGCCGCTGACCTGGGGCGCGGTGCAGCCGACCGCCAAGGGCGGCTACAACTGGGAAGTCTTCGACCCTGTGGTCGAGATCGCCGCTCGGCACGGGCTGCAGGTCCTGCCGTTCGTCTACAGCACGCCATCCTGGCTCGCGGGCAAGTACACGACGCTGCCGGTCAACAACAACAAGGCGAAAAAGGCGTGGTCCGCCTTCCTCTCGGCGGCTGTCAAACGCTACGGCCCCCGCGGGGACTTCTGGCGCGAGCACGCGCCCGGCGTGGTCCAGTACGAGCCGGCGATCAGCCGGGCGCTGCCGATCCGCCAGTGGCAGATCTGGAACGAGGCCAACTTCTTCTACTTCGCCTTCCCCGCTTCGCCGCAGCGCTACGCGAAGCTGGTGCAGATCTCCGGCCCGGCGATCAAAAAGGTCGACCCCGGGGCGAAAGTGATCCTCAGCGGGCTCTTCGGCGAACCGACCGCCCACGGGCCCAAGGGCATGCCGGCGGACCAGTTCCTCGACATCCTCTACCGCTCACCCGGGATCAAGAGCCGCTTCGATGGGATCGCCCTGCACCCCTACGCAGTCGATGCGGAAACGCTCGAGGAACTGGTCGAAGCGATGCATGAAGTGACGATCGAAAACGGCGACCGCGGCGTCCCGTTCTACATCACCGAGATGGGCTGGGGCTCGGAGAACAACTTCAAGCAGGTCGCCTTCGAGCAGGGCATCAGGGGCCAGGTGAAGCAGCTGAAGGACTCCTACCGCTACCTGCTGGAAGAGCGCCAGCGGTTGAACCTGAAGCAGGTCTACTGGTTCTCCTGGAAGGACATCCCGGATACCTGCACCTTCTGCGATTCCGTCGGACTGTTCCGCGAAGGCCCGCGCTTCCACGCGAAGCCTGCCTGGCACGCGTTCGTCGGTATCAGCGGCGGCCTCGCCCGCCCGTAGCGCTCAGCGGCGGCGGCGCAGGGCGCCGAGCCGGCGCAACGGCGCCGTCAGCCGCCACGAGCGGGAGTTGAGGATCGTCTCGAGCTGCGCCTGCGCGTCGGCGCCGGCGGGCGAATCGGCCGGGTCCGTGGACGCCGACCCCTGCGTCTCCTGTGGCTGACGCCGGCTCCGGTAGGACGCCGGCAGGCCGAGGTTAAGCCTGCCGCGGACGGCCACCGGCTCGACCGCCTGCGTCAGCTCGGGCCGCCCCGCCGCCCGCGCGGTTTCCAGCGTGTCTTCCCATAGCACCAGCGCGATCGGCTGGGTCAGTTCGAAGTCGGCGAGCAGGTCGAGGTCGAGCTCGGCCGGGAAGGTCCGGACCAGCTCCCTCTGCCCGAATGCCTCCAGCGAGATCATCGTCATCATGCACTTGCGGCAGCGCCCGCAGTTGTAGGCGCCTCCAGGGTTTTCCCAGCAGACCCGCAGCGTCTTCTGCACCACCGGGTGACTGACGATGCGCCGCAGCCGTTGCTCGCGGTTGAAGCGGCCGCCGTCGTCGACGACTTCGAGCTGCTCGGTGCTCCAGAGGTGGTCGACCAGCCGCGCCGTCCCGAGCGGCGGTTGGGTCTCGTGATCGGTATCGGTGGCGATCAAAACCCGTTCGAAGAGCGGCTCGAAGAAGAGGGCGACTGCCGCCAGGAGGCTGGGGTTGTATGGCTCCCAGCGCATGATCGGGTCCGAGAGTTCGCGCAGGTTGGTGTCGACGACGTGCAGCGGCAAGCCCAGCTCTGCGGCGGCGCCTCGCAGGCGCTTCTCGACCTCGTCGGCCAGTGCTTGGTGGTCGGCGACGCGAGAGATCAGGTCGTGCCCGCGGACGAAGATCAGGTCGGTCACGTCGGGGTTATCGAGCACCGTCGACCAGGAGTCGACGCCGCCGCTGAAGAAGGCCGCGACGCGGCCGCGGGGCCGTTCGGCGGGGGAGCGGGGAGGGGCCGAGACCTCGACCTCGCGCAGGGGCTCTTCGCCGAGCGACCAAGCCCGCGACCAGGTGCACTGGATCGCCTGGTATTCGCGTTGCCTGCGCAGAAGTCGTGGGCTGACCCGCTCGCGCATGGTTAGGGTGCCGCCGCCATTGCTCATCGCAAGCATCAGGCTGGCGGCCAGTGCGGGGTCGGGCGGCGGCGTCACTGCCGTCTCGCTGCGCAGCCAGACCCGCTTCGAGCGGCCTGCGATCCGGGCCTCGAAGGACAGCTCGCCAGGGGCGCGGAAGAGGTCGACGATCTCGTGCCGGGGGCCTTCTGTCATCGGGGCCAGCCTATTCGCCCGCGGTCGGAGCTATCACCGACGGCGCAACAGCGAGCCGGCGCGGCGCAGTGGCGCCGCCATCCGCCAGGAGCGAGAGCCGAGCGCCACTGCCAGCGCCCGATGGGCTTCTTCCGCGCGTGCCTCCGCCTCCTGCGCTCGTAGCTCGACATCGAGCGGGGATTCCGCGGCGAGCTGGCGCTGTTCCTCCAGCTCGGTCTGGATCTCGGCGAGCTGCACGTGGAGCTGCGCCGGTTCTGCGGAGCGCCGACGCAGGCGGTCATCTTGATCCACCGCAAGAGATGCGAGCCCGCTCAGGGCGCCGCGCCCAAGGCGCGTCAGCAACTCCATCTCTGCTTCCGTTCGGCGCTGGCGCAGGCGGCTGGCTCCCTCGGTGATCCCACGTCGAGCCTCTTGACGATCACCGTCCTCGAAGAGGAAAGGGAACACCGCCGCCGCCTGTTCCGCAGAGTCCACGGACGAGGTGATGGTGAAGGCCGCCGGGAGCCCGAAATCGGCGGTGAGGCCGGCGGCCTTTTGTTCGTAATAAGGGTTGTCGCCGACCAGGATCGCGGGGACCTCGAGCAGCAGCGAGGTCAGGGCCACGTGGTAAGAGCAGCTCAGGGTCAGGGCGGCGCCACCGAGCTGCGGCACCGCCTCAGCAAGTGTTGCGGGGCGTAGGACCAGCGTTTCGGCGACCTCGGCTCCGAGATCGGCGCAGGCGGCGCGGAGGCGCTCAGCAGCCGGATGCTCGTCGATGCGCCCGTCGAAATACGCGATTAGGGGCTGTATTCGCAGCGGCCGCTCCGCTAGTCGACCTAGCTCGGCCACGAAGCCGCGGTAGAAGTCGAGCACCGTCTCGGGTCGCTCGCCCATCCACTCGTGCTCGGCGAAGTGGAGGTTGAGATGGAGGGCTTCGTCATTTGCAGCGGGCGACTTGGCCGGGGTCAGGCGCCGCAGCACGCCGACCGCGTCGTCGCCGGTTTCGCGCACTTCTGCCTCGCCTCCGAGGGCGACGAAGGCCGCACCCGATATCGGGTCGCGAGCGCCCAGCAAGTCGAAGCTCTGCAGGGTTGGAGCGCATCCTTCGATCCACGCCGGATCAACCTGAAGCCCAGACGCAACACGCGCCGGAGTGGCGACGCCAGCCCCGGCCAGGAGGCTCTCAGCGGCTTCGAGCATCGCCAGCTTTCTCTCCCCCCAGGCGCCGTTGAGATAGCCACCGCCGTAGAGGTAGCAGGCGCCGAAGGCGAGCTCCCGCGGTGCCGGGGCGGCGACCAGTCCGTCGTCGGCCTCACCATTCCCGTCCAGGAATAGGGCAAATGGGGCATTCACTCCAGATTCTTCGGCCAGCCAGTCGTGATTCCGCAGATGCACGCGCTCGAGCACCGGAAGGGCAACGACGGCCGGCCCTAGGCGCCCGACAAGCTCCATTGCGGCGTCGAACTGGGCGATGTCACCGTAGTTGCCGGAGCCGTCGTAGCTGCCTACCAGGACGACCGCGGCGCGCGCCTCGCTGAGGGCGCGCACGGTTGCCGGAGTCGCGAACAGGTCGGCGGCGGTCATGCGGTCACTGTCCCTCGATCGGCTGGCCGCTGCTCAATGGATAGGTCGTTTGCATCAGGTCGATGTGGCGATGCTCGAAGAATGCCGTGTGCGATAGCTGAGGCAGGGTGCCAGCTTCTTCGGCGGCAAGGCCGACCGCCCTCACGGCTCGCTCCCTCGCCGCCGGACGCGGATCTCGGGGCACGCCGTCCAGGGCGCCGAACTCGACGATGATCTCCGGCGCGGGGATTCCGAGACGGATCCGCGACAGCGCGTTCGCCCGCACCGCGACCGCCGCCGGTTCCCCCTCCGCGTCCCGGGTGCTCCGCAGCTCGACGAACGGAGTGCGGCGCAGCTCGATCTGCAAGCGGAACAGGGCCTCGGCGAGCTCCCCGACACCGAGGCCGTCCACGATCGCCGAATTGGTGAAGACGGTTATCGCGGGGATCGGGTCCTTGGTGTATCCGCCGGCGATCGCCCGCGCGTAATCGGCAACCGAGAGCACCCGCGGCTCGAGGTCGCAGGCCGCGGTCAGCCGCACCTCGGCGCGATCGCAGAGGACCACGGCGAAGCGCGGCGCTTCGGCGTGCTCACGACAAGTCTGTGCGCCCACCTCGTAGGCGTCGGCGTGGAGCCCGCGGATCTGGGCTTCGAGGGCCTCTTGCTTCCGCTGGGCGTCGCTGAGCATCGATTCGGGCCGCCGGCGATAGCGGAACCCGCAGCGCCCGGCCAGCAGCCCCCGGTGCCCGGCCAGCGACGCCCGCAGGAAGAACTCCCAGTCCTCGAACCCCTCCCTGATCGTCTCGTCGTAGCGGAACCCGGCATCGAACAGGGGGCGCTGGATCAGGCTGCCGGTGTCGGACTGGTTCGTGAACAGCTGACGGTAGGGAAGATAGGGCCCCGGCACCTGCCAGCTGCCGAGCTCGGCGCCGAAGAATTCGGGGGCGGGGGAAGCCCAGGCGGCCTCGGGGTCTGCCGCGAGCCGCGCTCGCAGCTGCGTCAGCGTCTGCGGGGAGAGCATGTTGTCGGCATCGAGGGGGAACACCGCCTCGACCTGGGGCCAGCGCCGAAGCGCCAGGTCGATGCCGGCGTTACGGGCGGCGGAGACGCCCCCATTCGGCTGCTTCAGGTAGGCGATGCGGTCGGGAGTCGCGTCGCGCATCGTTTGCGCGATCCGATCGGTCTCCGGTTCCGGGCAGCCATCGTTGACGACGACGATGCCGACGCCGTACTCGGCCTCCTGGTCGAGAGCGGACTTCACGGCACCGGCCAGGTACTGGGCCTGTTGCCAGGCCGGAATCACGACGGCGAGGCGGACCGTGGCGGCCGGCGCCGGTCGTCGACGGCGCCGGTAATCGGCTGGCAGGCCAAGAGCCAGCTTGCCGCGGGCCAGCACCGGCTCCAGAGCGTGCTCGAGGTCTGACCTGGCGGCTGCTCGGGCGGCGTCGAGCACGTCCTGCCAGAGGGTGATGTGGACCGGCTGGCCCAGCTCGACCGCCGCCATCGCCTCGAGATCGAGCTGTGGCGGGAAGGTCGCCACCGCTTGCCGCTTGCCGAGCACCTCGAGCCCGGTCATCGTGAGCAGGCACTTGTTGCAGCGGCCGCAGTTGTAGGCGCCGTCGGGGTTCTCCCAGCAGACCCGCAGCGTCTGTTGGACGATCGGGTGATCGGCGATCCGTCGCAGCCGCTCGATCCGGCTGAAGCGGCCGCCGTCCTCGACGATCTCCAGCTGCTCGCTGCTCCAGAGCTGCTCGACGAGATGACTGGCGCCGAACTTCTCCTGCACCTGGTAGTCGGAGTCGCCGGCGATCAGGACCCGGTCGAAAAGCGGCGCCAGGAAGTGGGTGACGGCGACGGCGGCGCAGCCGAAATAACACTCCCAGGCCAGGAACGCGTCCGAGAGCTTGCGCAGGTTGGTGTCGACCACGTGCAGGGGCAGCCCCAACGCCGCGGCCGCCTCGCGCAATCGCGCCTCGACCTCGTCGCCGAGCCGCTCTTGGTGGGAGGCGCCGGGCACCAGGTCAAAGCCACGGACGAAGATCAGATCGGTCACCTCGGGGTTGCCGAGCACCGTCGCCCAGGAGTCGACTCCGCCGCTGAACAAGGCTGCCACCCGTCCCGTGCCCGCGCTCGGCTGTGGCTCCGCCGTCGGCGCCCTGACGTCCACCTCGCGCAGCGGCTCCTCGCCGAAGGTCCAGTCGAGCGACCAGGCCGCCTGCACCGCCTGGAACTCACGCTGCCCGCGCAGGACCCTGGGGCTGAGGGCGTCGGCGATCTCCAGGCTGCCGCCTTCGCGCATCGCCGGCATCAGGCAGGCGGCGAGGGCGGCCTCGGGGTTCGGGGTTACCGGGGTGTCGCTGCGCATCCAGACCGACTGGCTGCGCTCACCGATCCGTGCCTCGAAGGTGAGCTCGCCGGGCGCACGCCTCAGGTTGACGATTTCGTGATGCGGACCGAGTTGCATCGCCCGACAGGCTATTGGCGCTAGCGGGGGCGCGGTGCCGGGCGGCGCGGCCTGATCTTGATCTTGAGCCCGCGGGAGCTGCCGGCGAGGTAGTCGCTGCTGGCGTGGACGACGGCGGCGAAGACGGTGTTGCGGTGAACGCGGCGCAGGAAGCGGGCCGTGCAGGCGCGGCTGAGGAATCGCGACCCGTTGCGGGCGCCATTGCGGAACAGGGCCACTGATTGGCCTTTGCGTTTCTGGCAGGGAGAGACCCAGACCGTGAGCAGGGCGGCCTTGCCGCGCTCGACCCGGCGCCGCTGGGCGGTGATCCCGACGAAGGTGGGGCCTGGTTGCGGCTTCGATTCCGGAGCTGGTGGAAGGTTGACCGGGAGCGCCGGACAATCCGCCGGGGGCGATCCGGCGAGTCTGTAGACGGCGCCCCCCTGCTCGACCACATAGAGCCGATGCGCCGCGTCTTCGCCGAAGGAGACGGGGCTCTGTAGCCGCAGGCCGAGGGAGCAGTCGCCGCTGGCGCTGGCGCTGCCAGCGGCTGGCAGTTGCAGGCTGCGGACCACGCCCGAGCAGAGGTCCGCGTAGACGTAGCGGCCAAGCAGAGCTCCGAGCCCCGGATCGCGGGCGACGTAGCCGCCGATTACCGAGCAGCGGTCGGTCCCGCCGAGATCCGGGTCAGGGGTGTGCGGGTAGTCGAAGACGGGCTCCGTAAATGCCTCCGTGGTCAGGGCGGCGCACAGCGGACTGGGGCCAGCGCCGGGCATCAGGCCCTCGCGGCAATCCCAGCCATAGTTGGCGCCCTCGCCGCCGACGATGCCCGGGAAGGGACTGGGGGCAAAGTCGATCTCCTCACGATCGGTTTGGCCGACGTCGCCGATCACCATGTCGCCGCTGAGGCTGTCGAAGGAGAAACGGAAGGGGTTGCGCAGGCCGGAGGACCAGATCTCATAGGAATTCGGGAGGTTGGGATCGTCGGGGTCGATGCGAAGGACCTTGCCCAACGGGCTGGCTGGGTCCTGAGCGTTGTCGAGGGGGTCGTTGTTGCCACCGCCGTCACCGGTGGAGACGTAGAGATCGCCGTCGGGGCCAAACTGGAGCTGACCGCCGTTATGACTCAGGAAATCCCCGTGAGGGACGATCAGAAGATTGGCCTCGAAGGCGGCGTTTTGGTGATTGGGATCGGTGGAGAGGAGTTCGTCCACATGCAGCTCGCCCGGTTCTTCCGTTCCGGTGTAGAAGGCGTAAAGGCGACCGTTGTCGTCGAAATCCGGGTCGAGGGCGATCGAGGCCAGGCCACGCTCGTTTTCGCAGCATTCGACCTCGGTCGTGAGGTCGGCGAAGACGGAGGAGACTTCGTCCTCGAGAAGGCGGATGATCCCGCTGCGCTCGGCCACGAAGAGCCGATCGGCGTCTCCGGGGTCGGAGGTGACGTAAACCGGCTGGTCGAACTCGCCGACCGGTTCCAGCGTCAGTGCCTGTGCAGCGCTCGTCGCCAATAGGGAAACCAGGACCCCGAGTGTCGCTGCGGCGCGAATCACTCCCTTCAAGTTAGCCAATAGCATCGCTGGCGTGCACGACTCTGCGGCGCGGGGACCAGCCTGGCTCGTCCTGCCCACCTACAACGAGGCCGGCAATATCGAGCGGTTCGCGGCTGCGGTCCGGGAGCATCTCCCGGCCTCAGCGAGGATCCTGATCGTCGACGACAACTCCCCCGACGGGACCGGCGAGATCGCCGACCGGCTCGCGGCTGCCGATGAGGGCATCGCCGTTCTGCACCGACCGCAGAAGGAAGGGCTCGGCCCCGCCTACATCGCCGGCTTCCGCCATGCCCTTGCCGGCGGCGCCGGGCTCGTGCTCGAGATGGACTCCGACTTCTCCCATGATCCGGCTCAGCTGCCACGCCTGCTGGAGGGCAGCGAGCGCGCCGACCTGGTGATTGGCTCGCGCTACGTGCCGGGCGGAAGCGCGGCCGAATGGAGCGCGCCGCGGTTGGCGATCAGCCGGGGCGGCAGCGCCTACGCGCGCCTGGTGCTGGGGGTGAAGGTGCGCGATCTGACCGGTGGCTTCAAGTGCTTCCACAGGGAGGTGCTGGAGGCGATCGACCTCGACTCGGTCGAGGCGAAGGGCTACGCGTTCCAGGTCGAGATGACCTACCGCACGATCCGCCAGGGGTTCACGGTGGTGGAGGTCCCGATCACCTTCCGCGACCGCGAGGTCGGGACTTCGAAGATGAGCCGCTCGATCGTCGCCGAGGCGGTCTGGCGCATCCCCCTTCTTCGATACCGTCGCCTGCCTTGAATCGTCTGCTGATCACCGGGGGGGCCGGGTTCGTCGGCTCCAACCTGGCCGTGTCCCTCGCTTCGAGGCATCCCGATTTGGAGATCGTGGTGCTGGACAACCTCTACCGGCGCGGCTCGGAACTGAACCTGCCGCGCCTGCAGGAGGCGGGGGTCGAGTTCGTTCGCGGTGACGTGCGCGAGCCCGAAGACCTGGCTCGGGTGGCGCGGGTGGACGCCCTGATCGAGTGCTCGGCCGAGCCCTCGGTGATGAGCGGCGTCGACGGCGACACCGGCTACCTCGTCCACACCAACCTGACCGGGGCCTACAACTGCCTCGAGCTGGCCCGGCGCGACGGTGCCTTCGTCGTCTTCCTCTCGACCAGCCGCGTCTACCCGGTGGCGCCCCAGGTCGACCTCAAGCTCGAGGAGGCGGAGACCCGCTTCGAGATCGCCGCCGAGCAGGAGGTTCCCGGAGTCTCACCGGCCGGCATCTCCGAGCGGTTCCCGCTGGAGGGCGCCCGCACCCTCTACGGCGCGACCAAGCTCGCCGCCGAGCTCTTGATCGAGGAGTACCGGGCGGGGCTGGAAGTGCCGGCCGTGATCGACCGCTGCGGGGTCATCGCCGGCCCCTGGCAGATGGGCAAGGTCGACCAGGGCGTCTTCACCCACTGGATGCTCGCCCACCACTTCGGCAATCCCCTCAGCTACATCGGCTTCGGTGGCAAGGGCAAGCAGGTGCGCGACCTGCTCCACGTCGAGGACCTGGTCGACCTGGTCGAGCGCCAGCTGCTCGCTCCCGGCGAGTGGGACGGGCGCACCGTCAACGTCGGCGGTGGCCGTGAGTGCAGCCTCTCGCTGCTGGAGACGACGGCGATCTGCCAGCGCCTGACCGGCAACGAGGTGCCGATCGAGCCGGTCGAGCAGACGCGGGCCGGGGACGTCCCCATATACCTTTCCGACTGCGCCAAGATCTTCGGCCTGGACGAGTGGCGCCCGCGGCGCAGCGCCGAGCAGGTGCTCGCCGACATCCGAGAGTGGATCGCGGCGGACGAGCAGCGGATCGCCCAGGCGCTCAACATCGACGTCCCCACGGGGGGAAGGGAGTAGGGGCGAATGCCGGTTGCGATCATCACGGGGGCGGGGGGGCTGATCGGCTCCGAGGCGGTAGAGCACTTCATCGGCGAGGGGTTCGACGTCGTCGGCATCGAGAACGACATGCGGGCGCGCTTCTTCGGTCCCGAGTCATCGACCTCGCACGTGACCGAGCGCCTGGTCGCCGAGCACTCCGAGTTCCGCTGGGAGAACGCCGACATCCGCGACGCCGAGGCGATCGAGCGGATCTTCCGCGAGCACGCCGGCCAGATCGAGCTGGTGGTCCACGCCGCCGCGCAGCCGTCCCACGACTGGGCGGCGAGCGAGCCGCAGACGGACTTCGGCGTCAACGCCAACGGCACCCTCAACCTGCTCGAGGCCGCCCGCGCCCACTGCCCCGAGGCCCCCTTCATCTTCTGCTCGACCAACAAGGTCTACGGCGACACGCCCAACCGGCTGCCGCTGGAAGACCTGGAGAAGCGGCTGGAGCTGCCGGAATCCCACCCCTACTACAAGGGCATCGACACCTCGATGTCGATCGACTCCTCGACCCACTCCCTGTTCGGCGTCTCCAAGGCGGCCGCCGACCTGCTGGTGCAGGAGTACGGCCGCTACTTCGAGATGCCGACCGTCGCCTTCCGCGGCGGTTGCCTGACCGGCCCCCAGCACGCTGGCGCCAAGCTGCACGGTTTCCTCGCCTACCTGATGAAGTGCACTGTCACCGGCACCCCGTACACCGTCTTCGGCTATGCCGGCAAGCAGGTCCGCGACAACATCCACAGCGCCGACCTGATCGCCGCCTTCGACGCTTACCGCAAGGCCCCCCGCGCCGCCGCGGTCTACAACATCGGCGGCGGCCGCTTCAGCAACTGCTCGATGCTGGAGGCGATCGAGATCTGCGAGCGCGTCTCCGGCCGCGAGCTGAGCTGGGAGATGGGCGAGGAGCCGCGGATCGGCGACCACCGCTGGTGGATCTCCGACCTGGCGCCGTTCGAGGCCGACTACCCGGACTGGAAGCTGCGCTACGGGGTGGAGGACATCCTGCGCGAGATGTACGAGCAGAACCTCGAGCGCTGGACCGCGAGCGCGGCATGAAGCTCTCGGTGGTGATGCCGGCCCAGAACGAGGAGGGCTCGGTCGGGGCCACGGTAGAAGGCGTGGTCGCGGCCCTGGAGCGCGAAGGGATCGACTACGAGGTGATCGTCGTCAACGACGACAGCGAGGACTCGACCGAAGCCGTGGTGACGGCGATCGGCGCCGAGAACCCGCGTGTGCGCTGCCACCGCTCTCATTACGAGCGTGGTTTCGGGATGGCGATCCGGGCCGGGCTCGACGTCTTCGAGGGCGACGCCGTGGCGATCGTCATGGCCGACGCCTCGGATAATCCCGAGGACCTCGTCCGCTACCACCGCATCCTCGAGGAGGGCTGGGACTGCGCCTTCGGCTCGCGCTTCGTCCCGGGTGCCCAGGTGCACGACTACCCGCGCCTGAAGCTGACTATCAACCGGCTGGCCAACTGGTTCATCCGGATCCTCTTCCGTCATCGTTACAACGACACCACCAACGCCTTCAAGGCCTACCGGCGCGAGGTCATCGAGACGATCTCACCGCTGCTCTCCAAGCACTTCAACCTGACCGTCGAGATGCCGCTGAAGGCGATCGTCCGCGGCCACACCTACGAGGTGATCCCGACCTCCTGGACCAACCGCACCAGCGGCGTCCCGAAGCTGGCGATGAAAGAGATGGGCAGCCGCTACCTCTTCATCGTCCTCTACGTCTGGCTCGAGAACGCCCTCAGCCGCGGTGACTACCAGGTGCGGAAACCTCGCTCAGGTTCGAAGCCGCTGGTCGAGAAAAAATAGGTATTTGAAGGACCTACGGGGCCAGGTCGTCGAGACGATCTAGCCGTCGAGATGCCGTTGAAGGCAATCGTCCGCGCCCACACCTAGAGGTGATCCAGACCTTCTTCATCGGGGTCTGGTTGGAGAACCCGCTCGGTCGCGGCGACTATCAGGTGCCGAAGCCGGCGCGGCGCGGGCGCGAAGGATTGGGCTGAGGCGGCGATAGCCAGTAGAGGACTGAGAACTCAGGTGTTCTTGACAGGTGGGTTTCTTTACTGAATACTCCCTCGCTTGGCAGGGGGGCGATCGGAATTCTCCGAATGGCTGAGAAAAAGGCTTCCTGAGATCGAGGAGGCAGCGCTCGCGCGCTCCTACGGAGTCGCGGATCCGAGCGTGATTGAGGATCCTGAATATCTGGCTGGATTGCGGGCGGCTAGCTCTGCCGCCCTCGAGTTTGGCTTTGTTGGAATCGAACGGGGAGATGAGGGGTCTGGGGCGGTCCCCGAGGTGCTGCTGGAACAGGCAAGGCAAGCGGCCTGCAACGGTGTTGACCTCGACATCGTCATGCGCCGTTGCTTTGCTGGCTATGCGTTGCTCGGCGACTTCGTTTTTCAAGCCGTCGAGGATCTGGTTCTGACACCGCGTGAACTCCGGCTTTTCTGGGGAAGCCAAGCAGTCATGCTTGATCGCCTCGTCAGCGCGATGGCAGAGGCGTACAAGAGCGAGGCCGCAAAACGCTTGAGCACTCTCGGGCAGCGCCAGGCCGAGCGCGTAAAGAAGCTCCTTGCCGGTCAACTCATGGACTCTCGCAACCTCGACTACGAGTTCGATGCTTGGCACATCGGCGTTGTCGCGGTTGGCCCGGGCGCGTCCGTGGCTTTGCGCGAGCTAGCCGAAGTTCTCGATCGTCGTCTTCTTCTGGTGACCCCGGAAGGCGAGATGGTCTGGGCCTGGCTCGGTGGGCACAAGAAGGTGTCAGGAGAGCAGCTTCTGCATCTGTCAGCCGGAAAATGTCCGACCGATGTCTCCTTGTCGTTGGGCGAGCCCGCCCGTGGCCTTCGTGGGTGGCGTCGCACTCATCGCCAGGCGAAGGCTGCGATCCCAGTTGCCCTCAACCGTCCCCCAAGCGTCGTGCGTTACATCGACTTCGCCCTTTTGGCCTCTGCCCTACGGGACGATCTTCTTGCGGATTCACTTACGACGGCCTACCTCGATCCCTTGGCAGAGGAGCGCGATGGGGGCGCTGGCCTTCGCCTGACACTGCGGGCGTACTTTGCAGCCGGCCGCAACGTCTCCTCCGCGTCAGCGGCGCTGAAGGTAAGCCGACAGACGGTCAACAACCGCCTAAGAACCATCGAGGCGAGAATCGGCCGCTCTATCGGGACCTGTGCCGCTGAGATGGAGACGGCGCTGAGACTCCGCGACCTGCGACCTGCGACCCACCCTCCTGAGTCTCGAACGTCGTGAGGCGCGCGTCCCTTTACAAGTGTCACTTTTTCTAGGCAGATTGGAATAGAAGCGCAAGCCCGCCGAAGTGAAACTGCCCGTCTGCAGTGTGCAAACAACGGCCGAGGTAATCCGGCAGGGGGAAGCAATGACGGGATCTCGAGGTGTGGAACACAGCCACACGGCTGGAGTACGGCTGTATCTATTCCTAGCTGCGCTTTTCGGCAGCGCCATTCTGTTCATGTGCACTGTTTCGACCGCCTCTGCCCTACCAGCCCTTGGCGTGATTTCTTCCCAGCACTACTACGGCAACGAACCGGACTGGGAAGCAGTCCAGCGGTCCGGGGCTTCGACCTACCGGATGGAATTCTCGATGGGCGCATTCGCGGGCGGGGCCAGCTGGGCAGAAACCTATGACCTGCATGTCGAAAAGGCCGCCAAACGTGGCATCACCATCCTTGCCTATCTCAACGGTGGCGAACAGGGTCGCCAGTTTCCCCTCTCCACTCAGTGGAGCGGCTGGCTGAACAACTTCGTTTGGCAGGCGGTCACCCGTTACGGAGAGAACGGAAAATTCTGGGTCGATCATCCGAGCTTGCCTTACCATCCGATCACGGCCTGGGAGGTCTGGAACGAGCCCAATCTTCCGGAAAACAACCCAGGCGGCACGAAAGTTCAGCCGCGGGCCTATGGGGAATTGTTGGAAGCGGCGTCGAGCTACATCCACGGTGCGGCCAATGTGAGGCAGCCGGTGAACAACGCCAAGGTTATCTTCGGCGGGCTGTGGCAGAAAGATGGCGCCTCGGGAGTCTCGAAATACATTCAGGAAGCGACCGGGGAAAGCTCGCTCAGCAACTACTACCAGGGGCTGTCTATACATCCATATTCCTTCGCGGGCAGCCAAACCGAAAAGATCCAAGGGATGAAAAACGCGGTGAACGCCGCACGTAATGCGCTCAACATCTACGGTGGCGCGGGCAAGACGCTGTGGATAACGGAGCTGGGCTGGCCAGTGGGAGGTACCGGCCAGGTCACGGTGGATGAAGCCGAACAGGCGTCCCTTCTGACGAGCAGTTTCAATTGGCTCAAGGCGGAAAGCGGTACGCTGAATCTCCAGTTGATCACCTGGTACCTCTACCGGGACCCTCCAGAAGGTGTCAAATGGGACGCCTTCTGTGGCCTCCGTGATGCGGCGGGGGGATATCGACCTTCATGGTGGGCCTTCCAAGCACAGACGGGGGCATCGGCCTGGCCACCTCCCGCGGTACAGACTGGCGCCGCAAGCGAAGTTCAGGAAAACCAAGCGACCCTTAACGGGACTATCAGTCCGAACTCCAAATCAGTCTCATACCATTTCGAATATGGAATGACCGGTGACTATGGTAGATCTGCTCCCATCCCCGATGGCAATGTCGCCGCCGGAGTGAGCGCTGTCGGGGTAAGCGTCTCCATATCAAATCTTCTAGCGGGGACTACTTACCACTATCGGATCGTCGCAAGTGGTGTCGGCGGCACGAGCTATGGAGAAGACCGGAGCTTCAAGACCGTAGGCACCCGTGTTATGAGTGGACCTAGTAACGGATGGGGGATCACGAGCTGGAGCACGATATTGAGTTCGGGTCCGCCAGCCGTGGAAAGCATCGGTGACTTCAACGGCGACGGCAAAGCCGACATGGTCTCGGTTGAGCCCGAAGGCGGCAACACTTTCCGCTACATGGTCGGCAGCAATAGTGGCGGGACGGTCTCGAGCTGGACCAAAGTACTCAGTGGGATGAGCAAACCAGTCGCGATGGACCTCGGCGACTTCAACGCCGACGGCAAAACGGACATCATCAGCGCAGAGTCCGAAGGCGGCGGCCTCTACCGCTACATGGTGGGATTCAGCACCGGATCTGGCATCTCGAGCTGGGTCAAAGTTAAGAGCGGGATGAGCTACCCCGAGAAGATGGGCATCGGAGACTTCGACTCGGACGGCAAAGCGGACATCTTTGCGCTCGAGTCCGAAGGTGGCGGCCTCTACCGCTACATGGTCGGATTCAGCAACGGCTGGGGCATCTCGAGCTGGACTCAGGTCAAGAGCGGGATGACTCGTCCGACCCAGATGGATCTCGGCGACTTCGACGCCGACGGCAAAACGGATATCGTCGCCGCCGAGCCTGAGGGTGGCGGCCTCTACCGCTACATGGTCGGTTTTAGCAACGGCTGGGGCATCTCGAGCTGGACGAAAGTCAAGAGCGGGATGAGCTACCCGGAGAAGATGGGCATCGCCGACTTCGACGCCGACGGCAAGGCTGACATCGGCGCGCTCGAGGCCGAAAGCAATGGTTCCTACCGCTACATGGTCGGGATCAGCAATGGCTGGGGTATCGCGACCTGGACGAAACTGCTGGGCGGGATGGTCTACCCGCAGGCCATGGACCTGGGCGACTTCGACGCCGACGGCAAAGCCGACATGGTCGCCGCCGAGGCCGAAGGGGGTGGCCTCTACCGCTACATGGTTGGGATCAGCACGGGATCTGGTATCTCGAAATGGCTGAAAGTCAAGAGCGGGATGAGTTTTCCGGAGAAAGTAAACGCCGGAGACTTCAACGCCGACGGTAAAGCCGACATAGTGGCCCTCGAGTCAGAAGGCGGTGGTCTCTACCGCTACATGGTCGGCATCAGCACTGGATCGGGAATCTCCAGCTGGACCAAAGTGCTGAGCGGCATGAGCAAACCAGTCGCGATGGACCTCGGCGACTTCAACGCCGACGGCAAAACGGACATCATCAGCGCAGAGTCCGAAGGCGGCGGCCTCTACCGCTACATGGTCGGATTCAGCACCGGATCCGGCATCTCGAGCTGGGTCAAAG
>DASSFS010000116.1:0-59595 GCA_035694165.1 Solirubrobacterales bacterium
CCTACGATGAGACCCCAATCGGGTCTATGACGATCATGGTCGATGAGGCAGGGGAGGAGGAGGTTCGAGGTCTTTTCCAGGGCCTGAACTCTCAGCTAGAAGCCATTGACGTCAAGTGCCGGGAGCGCTCCAACGCCGAACTAAAGCCGTACGTGACGGGGCACGCCTCATTCCCCGCGGCCCCGCCGCCCAAGGGTTGTAAGGACCTATGAGGTGCTTGACCACAAGCTTGCTGGGAGGGGAGGGGCGCCCGTTCCCCGAGACGCGGGCGACCAGCAAGGTCGTGTTGCTGGGGCGTTCGCGGCCACCGCTGCCACCAAGGCGGACGCCCCGGCAACGCGATTCATGCCTACCCCGGCACAGGAACCTTGCCACGGCTCAAATCCTGGTTGGGACTGATCCAGGATGCCGGCAAGAGTGGGCTCGGGCATGTCTACTGCTCTCTCGACCATGCCCGAGCCCCAACTTTGTCTTGCCAGTGGATCGCGGCCGGAGCGCCGGACGAGCGACACTGGCGAGGACCGGGGCGCCGCTGACCGTCCCACGGAGGGCGGCGCCCCAATTCTCCTTCGGGGGGGAGCGGAATCGGCGGTGACCGCGCTTGACCGTCGATGGCTTGGGGACGGCTCGGTATCCGCTGGTGCGGAGCGCCCGAGCTTCGACACGATCAGGATTCAGTCGGTGATCCTGTCCTACGTCGTCAGCGAGGGCCACCGCAGCGAATCGGTCCACGATCTGCTCGCCTGGTACGTCTGGGAACACAAGGGCGATTGGGAAGAGACCGTCGCCGCCTTCCTCGACCTCATCGCCAAGGGGATGCTCTGCATCGATGACGGGAAGGTCGTTCCGTTTCGCATGGAGCACGTCGCACAGGCGGCCGTACTCGGCTACGTCGTGACCGAGCAGCTTCCCGGCGAGACGGTGGCTGCCCTCGCCGACAAGCTGTCCTCGGGATTCAGCGACGGCAGTGTCGAGATTGCCATCCGTGGCCTTGTCGGAGCGGGTCTGCTTGAGATCGAGGAAGGCGGGGTGGTGCAGGCGACTCCCGAGAGGGAATGAGGGAGATGCGTCCCGCCGAGCGCATCGAGCCGATGCTCGACCTGCTGAGAGAAGCCTGGGAACAGAATCCAGACCAACGCCTGGGCCAGCTCGTCGGAAATGCAGGACGAGACCCCGAGCTACCCCCCGGGGAGGACTACCGCGACCCCTTCGATGTTGAGGACGACGAACTCTGGAAAGGTTTGGAGCGGATAGCCAGGGGCGATTGGGGCTAGCTGATGCCGAACGGAAGCATTTGCGCCCAGATCGGGGCGGGCACGTGTGCCGCTATCTGGCCACCTCGGATCGCGGCGCCTTCGCGCCGCTGAGAAAGCTGCCGTACTGGAGTTGCGTGCTCGACCGAAGAGGAGCCGTCCTGCCGGTGAGCGTCATCCCGGCGCGCTCATAGAGCCCGCGGGCGGGGCGGTTCTCTTGGGCAGTCCAGACATCGACACGTTCGTAGCCCAGCGAGCGCGCGACCTCGAGGATGTGAAGGATTACGGGTAGCCCAACTCCTGCGCGTTGGGCGTTGGGACGCACGAACACCATTGAGATGTGCAGGAGCGATTGATCAAGTTTCCCCGCGCCGTCGTCGAGCCGCCCGGGCTCGGCCAGCGCCATGCCGACTACGCCTGGCCGAAGCGCGACGAACGGCAGAGCGTCTGAGGCAGAGAGTTTCTCGCGGATGCGGGTGGTGCGCCTCAGCCCGTGAGGAGCTCCACGGGCGATGTTCGCTTCGCGCCAGACGCTCACCGCGGCATCAAGTTCGTGGGGGCGCATCTCCCGGATGTTCATCGGCGGATCGTAGGCCCCATTGTCGCCATTGGGTTCGAGAGCCGGTCCTAATCGCGGCTTCTACCCCCGTCGTCCGCTTCTAGTTCCCCTTGACGATTGCGAGCAACGGGAATAACGGTTTGCTTGGGGTGACCTTCATCGACTTCATCTCCTCTCGCCCGTTTGAAACCTGGCAGGCCGCAGGCGGGATCACGACTTTTGCATAGTCAACTGCTACACGCTGCCCAATGCCGAGCGAACCTGGGCGGCTATCTCGAGGTCCTCGCGGGCTGCGACGAGGACGACGGCGGCGGATGCGCTGGCGGGGGAGAGGATCGCGTCGGGGTTGGCCTCTGAGTTCAGCGTCGGGTTGAGGGAGATGCCGACGAAGGCGGCTGCCTCGACCGCGGCGGCCCGAACCTGGGGCGAGTTCTCCCCGACCCCGCCGGTGAAGACGAGGGCGTTGATGTCTCCCATTGCCGCCGTCATCGCCGCGATGCCGGCGGCGAGGCGGTGGATGTAGACGTCGAAGGCGAGGTGGCAGCGCTCGTCGCCCTCGTCGATCCCGGCGAGCACCTCGCGCATGTCGCCGGAACGACCGGAGAGGGCGAGCAGGCCGGACTCGCGGTCGAGCGCTCGCTCCATCTCGGCGGCGTCGAGGTCGCCGTGGCGTTGCACCCAAAGCAGCAGTCCCGGATCGACTGAGCCCGAGCGGGTCGCCATCACCAACCCCTCCAGCGGCGTGAAGCCCATGGTCGTGTCGACCGAGCGGCCGCTCTGCACCGCTGCCAGCGAGGCGCCGGCGCCGAGGTGGGCGGTGACGAGACGCAGCTCGGAGACGGGGCGGCCGAGCAGCTCGGCGGCCCGCCGGCTGGCGTAGGCGTGCGAGAGGCCGTGGAAGCCGAAGCGCCGCAGCGGCCAGCGGTCGGTCCATGCCGCCGGGATCGCGTAGGTCGACGCCGCGGCCGGCATCGTTGCGTGGAAGGCGGTGTCGAAGCAGGCGACGGCGGGCAGCTCCGGCCGCAGCGCGTGCAGGGCTCGGATCGCCGCCACGGCCGGTGGGTTGTGGAGCGGAGCAAGATCCACGAGGCGCTCAAGCCGCCCTTCGGTATCGGTGTCGAGGACGGTGGGCCCGGTGAACTCGACGCCGCCGTGGACGATGCGGTGGCCGGCGGCGTCAATCGCCGGCGCCTCGTCGAGGACTGCTTCCAGCTCTCCGCGCAGCTCGTCCTCGTCTTCGATCGCGCCGCGGTCCCGCGAGCAGACGACGCGCCCGTCCGCGTCCAGCACCCGCAGCTTCAGGCTGGAGGAGCCGGCGTTGACCGTGAGAACGCGCTCGGGCGACCCGCCCACCTCAGGCCGCGTCCCAGGTCCAGTCGCGAATCTCGGGCATGTCCTCGAGGTGCTCGCGCACGTAGGAGTGGTGGCGCTCGAGCATCTCCTGGCAGTGCTGCTCCAGCGCTTCGGCGCCCTCGGGTCGCCGCCGCGCCCGCCGCAGCGCCTCCATGGCCAGGTGGTAGCGGCTCATGCGGTTGAGGACGACCATGTCGAAGGGGGTGGTCGTCGTCCCCTGCTCGGAGAAGCCGCGGACATGAAAGCGACCGGGGTGGGGGCGGCCGTGCAGAACCTGGTGCAGGGCGCGGGCGTAGCCGTGGAACGCCATCACCACTTCGTCGTCGCGTCCGAACAGCTCGACGAAGGGCTCCTCCTCCAACCCGTGCGGGTGGGCTTCGCGCGGGAACAGCACCATCAGGTCGATCACGTTGACGACCCGCACCCGCAGGTCGGGCACCAGTCGGCGCAGCAGCCAGGCCGCCCCCAGCGTCTCCATCGTCGGGATGTCGCCGGCGCAGCCGAGGATCACGTCGGGCTTCTCCTCGCCGGCCGTGCCTGCCCATTCCCAGCGCGAAGCGCCCGCCTCGGCATGCGCGCTGGCCTCGCGATAGCTGAGGTACTGCAGCTGCGGCTGCTTGTCGATCACGATCAAGTTGACGTAGTCGCGGCTGCGCAGGCAGTGGTCGGCGACCGAGAGCAGGCTGTTGGCGTCCGGCGGGAAGTAGATGCGGACGACCTCCCCGCGCAGCGAGATCATCGTGTCGATCAAGCCCGGTCCCTGGTGACTGAAGCCGTTGTGGTCGTTGCGCCAGCAGGTCGAGGTGAGGAGGACGTTGAGCGAGGCGACCGGCGCCCGCCACTCCAGCCGCTCCATCTCCTCCAGCCACTTCGTGTGCTGGATCGCCATCGAGGCGGAGACCATCGCGAAGGCCTCGTAGGTGGCGAAGAGGCCGTGGCGGCCGCTCAGCAGGTAGCCCTCGAGCCAGCCCTGGCAGTTGTGCTCGGAGAGAACCTCCATCACCCGGCCCTCGGGGGAGATGTCCTCGTCCTCGGGCCGCGCGTCCATCAGGCACCGGTCCTCCACCTCGAAGACGGCGCCGAGCCGGTTGGAGTTGGTCTCGTCGGGGCAGAAGAGGCGGAAGTTCGCCGCCTCGGAATTGGCCGAGTAGAGGTCGCGCAGGAACTCGCCGAGGCGCCTCGTCGACTCGGCGAGCTCGGTCCCCGGCCCCTCGACCGCGAGCTCGTAGGCGGAGGCCTCGGGGATCCGCAGCGGGACCAGGCAGCGGCCGCCGTTGGCGTGCGGCGTCGCCCCCATGCGCTTATCGCCCGCCGGCGCCAGCGCCGCCAGCGGGGCCACCAGGCGTCCCGTGTAATCGAAGCGCTGCTCGGGGCTGTAGCTCCGCATCCACGCCTCCAGCATCGCCAGGTGCTCGGGGTTCTCGCGGACGCCGCCGAGCGGGACCTGGTGGGCGCGGAAGGTTCCCTCGATCTTCACCCCGTCGACTTCCTTCGGGCCGGTCCAGCCCTTCGGCGTGCGCAGCACGATCGCCGGCCAGCGAGGTCGCCGCGCCGCCGCCGCGGGGTTGCGGGCGTGGGCCTGGATCTCGGCGATCCGCTCGCGGCTCTGATCCAGGGCGGCGGCGAAGTCGCGGTGGACCTGGCGCGGATCGTCGCCGGCGATGATCCGGCATTCGTAGCCGTGCCCGGCGAGCAGGTCAACGACTTCCCACTCCCGCGCCCGCCCGAGCACGGTCGGCCCGGAGATTTTGTTCTCGTTCAGGTGCAGGATCGGCAGTACGGCGCCGTCGCGGGCGGGGTTGAGGAAGCGGACGCCCTTCCACGAGCCCTCCAGCGGCGCCGTCTCCGCCTCGCCGTCGCCGATCACGCAGGCGACCAGCAGGTCGGGATTGTCGAAGGCGGCCCCGAAGGCGTGGACGAGCGCGTAGCCGAGCTCGCCGCCCTCGTGGATCGAGCCTGGCGTCGGCACGCTGACGTGGCTCGGGATCCCGCCGGGAGTGGAGAACTGGCGCACCAGCCGCAGCAGGCCCGTGTGGTCCGCCGATACCTCCGGGTAGATCTCGGAGTAAGTGCCCTCGAGGTAGACGTTGGCGACCACGGCGGGGCCGCCGTGTCCCGGACCGGCGACGAAGAGGACGTCGTCTCCGGTCTCGCGGATCAGCCGGTTGAGCTGCGCGTAGATCAGGTTCAGGCCCGGCGACGTCCCCCAGTGCCCGAGCAGCCGCGGCTTGATGTGCTCGGCCAGCAGCGGCTCCCGCAACAGCGGGTTCGCCTGCAGGTAGATCTGCGCGACCGTCAGGTAGTTGGCCGCCTCCCAGTAGGCAAGCAGTCCGTCGAGCTCAGCGTCTCGCAGTTCAGCCACCGACTCCGAGGTTAGCTTGGCGGTCCTTACAGCCAGCCGGCGCGCCTGAAGCGTCGGTACAGCACCGTGCAGGCGACGAGGATGAGGACCAGCACGGTGGGGTACCCGAACTGCCAGCGCAGCTCGGGCATGTGGTCGAAGTTCATGCCGTAGATGGCGGCGATCATCGTCGGCACGGCGAGGATCGCGACCCAGGCGGAGATTTTGCGGATGTCTTCGTTCTGGCGCACCGAGACCTGGGTCAGGTTGGCGTGCAGGGCGCTGCCCAGCAGCTCGCGGAATCCGGCGATCCGCCCGCTGGCCCGCCGCAGGTGATCGTGGACGTCGCGGAAGTACTCGCGCAGGTCGTCCGGCACCACCTCGAAGTGGCCGCGGGCGATCTCGTCGACGGCGTCTGAGAGCGGTGCCACCGCGGCGTGGAAGTCGAGCACCTCGCGCTCCAGCTTGTAGATCCGCTCGGCCGGGTTCTCCCCGTCGCTGGAGAAGACCTGGCGCTCCACCTGCTGGATGTCGACGTCGACGCCTTGCGCGGCGACCTCGTATCCGTCGACCACGTGGTCGAGGATCGCGTAGAGAGCCATCCCCGGGCCATGCCGGAGCAGGTCGGGCCGGTGCTCGATTCGCTCCCTGACAGCACCGAGGTCGCCCTCGCCGTGGCGCACGGTGATGATGAAGCGGGGGTTGACGAAGAGCATCAGCTCGCCAACCTCGATCACCTCCTCGGAGTCGACGTAGTGAGCGGTCTTGACGACGACAAAGAGGGTGTCTCCGTAGAGCTCGACCTTGGGACGTTGGTGGGCGTCGACCGCGTCCTTGACCGCCAGCTCGTGCAGGTCGAACTCGCGGGCGATCGAGTCGAATTCCTCCGCCGAGGGCTCGAGGACGCCCAGCCAGACGAAGCCCCCGTCCTCTCGGGCGGCTGCGCCGGCGTCGTCGAGAGCGAGATCGCCGTCGCGACAGAGCCCATCCTCATAAGCCGAGCAGTTGACGATCATCGGCGCAGTATTTCGCTTCCCCAGGACTCCATAATCGGCGCCGGGTCAGGCGGCTTGGGAGCCGTTCTTCGCCGTTACGAATCGCTTGTCCTCGGGTCCCGGCCGCAGGATCAGCACCTCGGCCGGGGCCTTCTCCAGCAGCCAGGCGAGGTCGTCGGGGGAGAGGTCGCCGCCGGCCTCGGCGCTGGCCGGGACGACGACGCGGTCGAACGGTTCGTGGTCGAGCAGGCGCGAGAGGGCGTGGCGGTAGGAGCGGCCGCGCTCGATCCGCGCGTCGACGTTCACGCCCTGAGCCGTCGCCCGCTGTTCGATCGCCTCCAGCAAGGGCATCGCTTTCGCCGCCTCGGCCGGGATCGAACAGTCGAGCGGGAGCCGTTTCGGCACCGTCGCCAGGTAGGCGGGCATCAGCGTCGCGTCCTCGGCTCGGGCCAGGCGCAGCGCCGCGTCGACAGCGCGGCGGGAGATCGCCGTGCCGGTAAAGGGCAGGAGGATCTGGTGGATGGCCTGGGGGCGCTCGGAGCGGCGGCCCTGCCGGCGCGAGCGGGCGATCAGGTAACCGCCCGCCAGGCCGCCAACCAGCGCGACGACGATCAGGACCCGCTCGACGCTCACTTGGCCTCCTTTTCCTTATGCGTGTCCTTCAGCCCGCGGTGGGCGACGATCCGCACGTCGACCCCCGGCGGCGTCGCTTGCATCAGTCGCTGCGGCAGCGGTTCACGCAGCCGGGTCAGACCGCGCCGCGGCAGCGACTCTCCAACCATGATGTAGGTGATGCCGCGCTCGCGGACGATTTTGGCGGCGCCGTTGACGAGGTCGTCGCTTTCCTCGATCAGGAAGGTGGCGCCGAGGACCGAGGCGAGGTGGCGCAGCGCCGTGACCTGGCGCTCGACCTCTCCCTCGATCGCCTGCCCGGGTGGCTGCACCCAGAGCAGGTCGAGGCCGGTGCCGAGCCGCTGCGCGGAGCGCCAGGCCCGCCGCACGAGCCGCTGCGAGGAGGGCTGGGGCCGGACCAGCGCCAGCAGTCGCTCGCCGACCGCCTTCGGCACCTCGGCGGCCACCCGCTCTTCCTCGCGCGTCCCGAGCGGCGCCTCGACCACCAGCCGTTTCGCCTCCACCTCCTGGGCGACCTGGCGTAGCGCCACCTCCCGCAGCGCCAGCAGGTTTTCGACCGTGAAGAAGTTGTTCAGGGCCGCCTCGACGTTCTCGCCCGGATAGACCTTGCCCTCCCGCAGCCGCGCGATCAGCGCCTCCGGCGTGAGGTCGATCAGGACCACTTCGTCGGCCTTGCCGAGGACCGCGTCGGGAATCGTCTCCCGCACCCGCGTCCCGGTCAGCTCGTCGACCTGATCGACCAGCGACTCCAGGTGCTGGACGTTGACGGTCGAGAAGACGTCGATCCCGGCGGCCAGTACGTCGCGCACGTCTTCGTAGCGCTTCTCGTGCTCGACCCCCGGCGCGTTGGTGTGCGCCAGCTCGTCGATCAGCGCCAGTTCCGGGGCGCGGGCCAGCAGCGCCGGCAGGTCCATCTCCTCCAGCTCGGTGCCCCTGTAGGTCACCTGCTGCCGCGGCACCGTCTCCAGCCCCGCCGCCAGCGCCGTCGTCTCCGGGCGACGGTGGGGCTCCATGTAGCCGATCGCGACGTCACGCCCGGCCTCCTGCTCGGCGTGGCCTTCCTGCAGCATCCGATAGGTCTTGCCGACCCCGGCGGCCATGCCGATGAAGACCTTCAGCTGTCCGTGCCGTGCGTTCCGCACCGCCTCATTGTCCGCTGCGGGATGCGCAGCGTTCAATCAGGCCCCGAGGACGTTGTGGATGACGAGGTCGAGCAGCTTGATCCCGATGAAGGGGACGATCAGGCCGCCGAGCCCGTAGACCAGCATGTTGCGGCGCAGCAGCGCCGTGGCGCCGACCGGCCGGTAGCGGACGCCGCGCAGGGCCAGCGGCACCAGCAGCGGGATGATCAGCGCGTTGAAGACGATCGCCGAGAGGATCGCCGAGAGGGGGGTGCCCAGCGACATGATGTTGAGGTCGTCGAGGGGCCCCCGTTCGCCAGGGTTGGCGGCATAGGTGAAGGCGAAGATCGCCGGCAGGATCGCGAAGTACTTGGCGACGTCGTTGGCGATCGAGAACGTGGTCAGGGCGCCACGGGTGATCAGCAGCTGCTTGCCGATCTCGACGATCTCTATGAGCTTGGTGGGATTGGAATCGAGGTCGACCATGTTCCCGGCCTCGCGGGCGGCCTGAGTCCCCGTGTTCATCGCCACGCCGACGTCTGACTGGGCAAGCGCCGGGGCGTCGTTGGTGCCGTCTCCGGCCATCGCGACCATCCGCCCCTCGCCCTGGTGGCTGCGGATCAGCTCCAGCTTCTGCTCGGGCGTGGCTTCCGGGAGGAAGTCGTCGACCCCCGACTCCTCGGCGATTTTCGCCGCGGTCAGTCGGTTGTCGCCGGTCACCATCACGGTGCTGATCCCCATCTGCCGCAGCTCGTCGAAGCGGGCGCTCATCCCTTCCTTGACGATGTCCTTGAGGTAGACGATGCCGAGCACGTGGTTGTCGCGGCAGACGGCGAGTGGGGTGCCGCCCTCGCGGCCGACCATGTCGAGCTGCTCCTGCAGCTCTACCGGGGGCCTGCCGCCCTGCTCTTCGACGAAGCGGATGATCGCGTCGCCGGCGCCCTTGCGGTACTGGTTGCCGTTGACGTCGACCCCGCTCATCCGCGTTTCCGCCGTGAAGGGGACGAAGTGGGTTTCGTGGGACTCGAGTTCGCGCTCGCGCACCCCGTACTCCTTCGCCAGCACGACGATCGAACGGCCCTCGGGCGTCTCGTCGGCCAGCGAGGAGAGCTGCGCCGCTTCGGCCAGCTCCGACTCCTCGATCCCCGGCATCGGGATGAACTGGGTCGCCTCGCGGTTGCCGAGCGTGATCGTCCCGGTCTTGTCCAGCAGGAGGACGTCGACGTCGCCGCTGGCCTCGACCGAGCGGCCGGAGAGGGCGAGGACGTTGTGGCGGACCAGGCGGTCCATGCCGGCGATCCCGATCGCCGAGAGTAGCGCCCCGATCGTGGTCGGGATCAGCGCCACCAGCAGCGCGATCAGCGTCACCACCGAGGCGTCGGTCCCGGAGAACTCGGCGAACGGGCGCAGCGCGACGACGACGGCGAGGAAGACCAGGGTGAGGCCGGCGAGGAGGATGTTGAGGGCGATCTCGTTCGGCGTCTTGCGCCGCTCGGCGCCCTCGACCAGGGAGATCATCTGGTCGAGGAAGCTTTTGCCCGGCTCCTGCGTTATTTCGACCACGATCCGGTCGGAGAGCACGCGGGTGCCGCCGGTGACGGCGCTGCGGTCGCCACCGGACTCGCGCACCACCGGCGCCGACTCGCCGGTGATCGCCGACTCGTCGACCGAGGCGATCCCTTCGATCACGGTGCCGTCGCCGGGGATCGTCTCGCCCGCCTCGACCACGACGACGTCGCCGCGGCGTAGCTCCGAGGCCGGTTTCTCGCCGCCGTCGCGAAGCCGGGCCACGGTCTCCGTGCGCATCGAGCGCAGCGCATCGGCTTGGGCCTTGCCCCGACCCTCGGCCAGCGCCTCGGCGAAGTTGGCGAAGACGACGGTCAGCCAGAGCCAGACGCTGATCGAGAACGCGAACCAGGCCGGCTCGGTGCCACCGCCCAGCGGCGGCCCGCCGAAGACCTGGATCAGCCAGCCGACGGTGGTGATCACGGCGCCGATCTCGACCACGAACATGACCGGGTTGTGGAACTGATGGCGGGGATCGAGCTTGACCAGCGAGTCGATGATCGCCCGTAGCACGATCGCGCGGTCGAACAGCGAGCGGGGGCGGTTGCGCAGGGTCTCGTCGGTCACTTGGCTGCTTCCTTCTGGGGTTCCTTGTCGAGGGAGAGGTTGAGCTGGAGCACGTTCACGCCCGGCTCACCGAAGAGGCCGAGGGCGCGGCCGTCGGTGTGCTCGTCGATCAGGTCGAAGACTCGATCGAGCGGCAGATCGCGGACCGCCGCCACCCGGTTCGCCTGGATCTCGGCGTTGGCCTCGGAGATGTGGGGGTCGATCCCGGAGGCCGAGGTGGTGACGGCGTCGACCGGCACGTCGGCGGCGATCAGACCGGGGTTGTAGCGACGCTCGCGCGCCAGATAGGTCTCGAGTTCTTCTTCGAACAGCTCGGCGAGTTCCTTGCTGTTCGGCCCGAGGTTGTTGAAGAAGGTGACGTTGGCGCTGTATTCGGTCGCCGAGGGGCGGCTCTGGAAATAGCGCGGCAGGCCGCGGAAGTCCTGCCCGATCAGCCTCGAGCCGACGAGCTTGCCGTCGAGCTCGATCTTGCTGCCGTTGGAGGCGTTGGGGAAGAGCAACTGCGAGACGCCCGTGGTGATCAGCGGGTACGCGATCCCGAGCAGCAGCGTGAAGAAGACGATCGCGATCGTGGCGGTGGCCAGGTCTTTTCGCAAGTTGTTCATCTCAGAAGAGTTGGTCGGTCAGTCCCTGCACGATCGGGCCGAGCAGGAAGGCGGGGAAGAAGGTGAGAGCGGCGACGATCACGACGACGCCGATCAGGAGGACGACGAAGGTGGGGGAGTCGGCGCGGAAGGTGCCGGCGCCGGCCGGAGCGACTTTCTTGCCGGCCAGGGAGCCGGCGACGGCGAGCGCCGCGATCATCGGCAGGAAGCGCGAGAACAGCATCACCATGCCGCCGAGCAGGTTGGCGAAGCTGAACGCTTCGGCGCCGGCGTTGCCGGGCGCGTTGGGCTGGATGAAGCCGGTGTAGCCGGCGAAGGCGGAGCCGTTGTTGTTGGCCTGCGACATGTAGGCGTAGAGCGACTCCGAGAACCCCTGCGGCCCGGAGTTGAAGATCGACTGGGTTCCGTCCGGGCTGGCGACCGCCCAGGCCGTCGCGAACAGCACCAGCAGGGGCGTGACCAGCACGCCGACCAGGACCAGCTTCACCTCCCGCGACTCGATCTTCTTGCCGAGGAACTCGGGGGTCCGGCCGACCATCAGGCCGGCGATGAAGACCGTCAGCAGGACGAACAGCAGCATGTAATAGAGGCCGGAGCCGACGCCGCCGAAGATCACCTCGCCGGTGGCGAGGTTGGCGGTCGGGACCAGGCCGCCGATTCCGGTCAGCGAGTCGAAGGCGCCGTTGACCCCGCCGCAGGACGTGACCGTGGTGATGGCCGTCCACAGCGACGTCTCGGAGATGCCGAAGCGCTGCTCCTTGCCCTCCATGTTGCCGCCGGTGGAGCCGTCGAAGGCGGCGGTCGCCATCCCGGCGTGGTGCTGGGCCGGGCTGCCGTGCTGCTCGGCGAGGTAGACGACGGCGACGGCGACGATGAACAGCGTCATCATCGCCGCGTAGAGCGCCCAGCCCTGGCGGCGGTTGCCGATCATGCGGCCGAAGGTGTAGGTCAGGCTCGCCGGGATGACGATGATCAGCATCAGCTCGACGAAGTTGGTCAGGCCGCCCGAGTTCTCGAACGGCATCGCGCTGTTGACGTTGAAGAAGCCGCCGCCGTTGGTCCCCAGCAACTTGATCGTCTCCTGCGAGGCGACCGGGCCGAAGGACAGCGTCTGCGTCCCACCCGCGATCGTGTCGAACGCCTGGGAGCCGTCGAGGGTCTGGATCACGCCCTGGGAGACGAGGACGAGCGCAGCGACGAAAGAGATCGGCAGCAGGATGTAGAGGTTGATCCGGACCAGGTCCGACCAGAAGTTGCCGAGGAGGGCGCCCGAGCGCGCGACGAAGCCGCGAATCACCGCCGCCAGCGCCGCGATCCCGACCGCCGCGGAGACGAAGTTCTGCACGGTCAGCCCGGCCATCTGGGCGAAGTAGGTGAGCGTCGTTTCGCCCCCGTAGTACTGCCAGTTGGTGTTGGTGACGAAGGAGGAGGTGGTGTTGAAGCTGAGGTTCCAGGGCCCGGAGTGGAAGCCCTCGGGGTTGAACGGCTGGATGCTCTGGGTGCGCAGGATCAGGTAGAGGAGGAGGAAGGAGACGACGCTGAAGACGACGATCGAGCGCGCGTAGGCCTTCCAGTCCTGCCCCTCCTCGGGCCGCACACGCAACACCCGGTAGGCGAAGCGCTCGATTGGCCCGAAGAGGGGGGACAGGAAGACCCGCTCACCCTGGAAGACCTTGGCGATGTAGCCGCCGAGCAGCGGCACCAGCGCGGTGAGGATGATCAGGAAGACGACGATCTGCAGCCAGCCCTGCGCCATCTAGAGCCTCTCCCCGCGGAGCAGCGCGTAGCAGAGGTAGCCGAAGACGGCGACGGAGACGAGCAGCCCGAACAGCTCGGCGGCGCTCATACCCGGCTCAACGCTCCGATTGCGAGATAGAGGAGCGCGAAGGCGACTACGGCGAGGGCGATGGAGACGAGGTCCACGCGACGATCATGCGCCCGCCCCCGTCAAGACCGCATGAAGGAACCGGCCTCCCGCATACAGATTTCGTAAAGGCCCCGTTGCTGTCGTCATTTGGGGCGTTATGCGCCCTAAATGACGACAGCATTAGCCGGCGAAGCGGTAGCCGACGCCGGGGTCGGTGCGGATGTAGCGGGGGCCGTCGGCGGGCTCGATCTTGCGCCGCAGGTTGGCGATGTGAGCACGCAGCACCTGTACGTCGTCTTCGTACTCAACGCCCCAGACTTCGACCAGCAGCGTACGGTGCGTCATCAGGCGCCCTCGGTTCTGCGCCAGCGTCCGCAGCAGCTCGAACTCGGTCGGGGTCAGGTGCACCTGCTCGCCGTCGCGGCGGACCGCTCGGGCGACGAGGTCGATCTCGAGCCCGTCGGCGGTGATGAGCGGCTCCGAGGCTTCGGGCTTGGCGCGCCGAAGGGCGGCCTGCAGTCGGGCGACCAGCTCCGGTGGCCCGAACGGCTTCGTCACGTAATCGTCGGCGCCGGCGGCGAGGGCCCGCACCTTCGCCTCCTCCTCGCCGACCGCGGAGAGGACGATGATCGGCATCTCGCTCCACTCGCGCAGGCGCTCGGTCACCTCGACGCCGTCGATGTCGGGCAGCATCAGGTCGAGGATCGCCGCCGCCGGCGGCCGCACCGCGGCCCGGTCGAGCGCCTCCTCGCCGGTGGCGGCGGTGACCGCCTCATAGCCGGCGTCGCGCAGGATCACCCGCAGGGCGCGAAGGATCTGCGGCTCGTCGTCGCAGACGAGCACCCGCGTCGCCTCGTTCACTCAGCGCCCTTCCAGGGCGGCAGGGTGACGACGAAGCTCGTGCCCTGGCCTGGCAGCGACTCGACCGCGATCTCGCCTCCGTTGGCCTCGACGAAACCCTTGGCGATCGCCAGGCCGAGCCCGGAACCGGTGTTGGCGCCGTCGCCGCGCTGGAACGGCTCGAAGACCCGACGCCACTCGCTCTCCGGGATCCCCGGGCCCTGGTCGACGATGCGGACGACGATATCGCCGCCGACGAGCCGGGATTTCGCCAGCACCGGCCGCCCGTTGCCATAGCGCAGCCCGTTCTCGATCAGATTCGCGAAGGCGCGCTCGAGCTGGGCGGCGTCGGCGTCGACCAGCGGCAGGCCCTCGTCGACAGCGAGGCGGACGGACCCGGGATCCGTCGCCCCCTCGCGAGCCGCTTCCAGCGCCTCGACGAGGTCGACCGGCTCCCGGTGGGGCTCGGCTTTCCCCGCTTCCAGGCGGGACATGTCGAGCAGGTTCTCGACCAGACGGGAGAGCCGTCCGCCCTCGGCGACGATCGCCTCGCTCAGCTCGGCCCGCTCGGCCTCGGTCAGGCTGGGTGAGCCGAGGGCGGAGCCGCTGGCGATGATCGAGGTCAGCGGCGTGCGCAGGTCGTGGGAGATCGACCGCAGCAGCGCCGTCTTCAGCTCGTCGCTGCGGCGCAATGCCTCCGCCTCGACCGCCTCCGCCTGCATGCGGTCGCGCTCCAGGGTCAGGGCGGCGAGCTCGGCGAGGGCCTGGTCCGCCTCCTCATGGCGGCGCTCGGCCTCGACCGCGCGCGCCCGCGCGTATCCGGCGACGCTGCTGCAGACGACGGCCGCGATCGCGAATACCGCCAGCGCGACCCAGTTCTCCTCCTCGGCAATCGTCAGCCGGTGCAGCGGCGGGATCTGAAAGAAGTTGAACGCCGCGGCGCTTAAGACCGAGGCGAACAGCCCCAGCCGAAGCCCCCAGACGACGGAGACGAGCAGGATCCCGGGCAGGTAGACGATCCCCAGCGAGACGGCGGGCGCAACCGACTGCAGCGCCTCGACGAGCAGAGTGCCCGCCACGACCGCGACGAGCGTGGCGAGAAGGCCGAGCCAGGTGGAAGGGGACTCGCCAGCCAACCCCAGGGAGATCTGACGTCGCGGCATCGCCCGCTCAGGCTAGCCGCAACTGTGGCTGGCTAGGCCTGTGCGGGGACCGTTTCCTGGTCTCCCTTGGTGGCTGCTTTGGTGCCGTCCGGGATTCGGTAGAAGTGCTCGGTGGCGCCGCGTACCTGGCGCTGGCCGACGAGCTCGATCAGACCTGCTTTGGCCAGCTCGGTGACGTGGTAGTTGGTGTTGCTGAGGGGGATCTGCAGCTCCTGGCTGAGATCACTGGGCGAGAGGGTGCGTCCCCCGTCCAGGCCGAGGATTTCCAGGATCGAGATCCGCAGCGGGTGCGCGGTCGCCCGCGCCAGGTGCTCCCAGTCGAGCGGCAGCGCGGAAGCACGCTTGCCATTGCCATTCCCGTTGGCATGAATCCCGTCGTGGCCGTTCGCTGAGTGACCATTACGACTTTTCATGAGTGGAAGATACCAAAAATTATTGATTCATGTCATTAAAATCGGGTACGTTGTCCCTCGTGACGTTGCTCTCTCTCCCTGGCAGTTGCCACCCCCGCCGCGGCCGGGCCTTTGGTCTGGGCACGGTCGTGGTGGGGGTGGCGCTGTTCGTCGCGGGGGAGATTGAGATTCGCGGGGCGAGGGTAGGGACCTGATCGATGAGCGGCCGGGAGGGGCAAAGTCAGGGAGGGAAGACCGGTGCGGCAATCGCCGTCGCGATGTTCCTCCTGTTCGCGGCCCTCGCTCCGGCGTCGGCCCAGGCGGTCGACATCATCGAAAGCCAGGAGCCCGGCGGCGTCCCGGAAACGGCCGAGGCTGGCTGGCAGGCGGGCACCTGCACGGCTGATCCCTGCACCGCCGAAACGCCCGAGCTGTTTTTCACGCAGGCGGCCGGCCACCCGCCGAAAGGGTTCACCCAGATCATCGTCAAACACGAGCCCGGCCTCCTCTTCGATGTTCCCGTCGGCAACCTGAAAACGGTTCTGGTGGATCTGCCAGCGGGTCTGAGCGTCAATCCCCAGGCAACTCCGCAGTGCGAGCTGCCACCGAGTGGGAGCCCAGTGGGCTGCCCGGCGGCCACCAAAGTGGGGATGAGCAGCCTCACTGCAGTCAATCCTCTGACCAGCGCCGGCCTTCCTCTCAGCGCGCCGGTCTTCAACATTGCTCCGCGGCCGGGCGAACCCGCGCGGTTCGGCTTCAGCGTCCTCGGCAATGACATCTTCCTCAACGCCGGCGTGGCTTGGGAGAGCGACTACCACGAGTATTTCACGATCCATGCCACGGCGCTCAAACTGGGGGAGGGGTTTGAGTTGGCGAGGATCCTCGAAAACCGACTGGTCTTCGACGGAGAGACGGAACTCCAGGCGGGCGGCGGACGCTTCCTGACCATACCGAGCACCTGCAGCGACCCCCAGGTCGAACCCTTCAAGCGTCAGTACACGACCTTCCTGCACGCGGACTCCTACGAGGAAGAAGCGCCGGACAACGGCTACGACCTGGCCGCTCCGGCACCGCCTTCAGCGTCCTTCGTCAACGGCTCCCAGGAAGTTCAGTCGCCGCTGCCCAAAGGGGCCAGGGCCGAAGGCTGCGAGAAAGTGCCCTTCAATCCCTCGACGTCGGCCGACCCCGGCACGAATCTGACCGACTCGCCCAGCGGCGCGGCCGTCGAGGTGAAAGTGCCATTCGATCCCACGGCCGCGATCTACAACTCGAACGTGAAAGTGGCCCGGGTCACCTTGCCGCGGGGGATGGGGATCAACCCGTCGGCAGCGGAGACGCTGCAGGTCTGCACTGACGGTCAGTTCAACAAGGGCCAGAGAATTCCGGTTGCCTGCCCGCCCGGCTCGAAAATCGGCACGGTCGCGATCAACACGCCGCCGCTCCCGGACGGAATTCTGACCGGCAACGTCTACCTCGGCCAGCAGCTCAGCCGCGACCCCCTCTCCGGTGACGAGTACCGGATCTTCCTCGCTGCCGAGTCGGCAGCCCGCGGGCTCTCGGTACGGCTCGTCGGGAACGTCAGCGCCGACCCGCAGACGGGCCAGCTCACGGCCGTCGTCCGCGAAGCGCCGCAGGTGCCCTTCAGCTCGGTCCTGGTCAAACTCAACGGTGGACCGCAGGCGACCCTGAGCAGCCCGCCGACCTGCGGACCGAACGCCACCAGCCACGCGATGACCGCCTGGTCGGGGACGCCGGACGGCGGCCCCCAGGACAAAGGCTTCACCCTGACCAGCGCTCCCGGCGGCGGGCCCTGCGCCAAGACGATGGCCGAGCGCCCCTTCGCCCCTAGCTTCGCCGCCGGGCCGAAAAGCGACCAGGCCGCCGCCTTCACTCCCTTCACCACGCGCATCGTCCGCACCGACGGCCAGCAGGAGCTCAAGGGCGTCGACATCACCCTGCCGCCGGGTGCCACCGCCAAGCTCGCCGGCGTTCCCTACTGCCCGCCATCCGCGCTCGCCGCCGCCGTTGCCCGATCGGGTGCCGCCGAGAAAGGGAACTCCAGCTGTCCGGACAAAAGCCAGGTCGGCGTCGCCCTGGTCAGCGCCGGCACCGGCCCGTCGCCACTTCAGATCGAGGGCAAGGCATTTCTCTCGGGTCGCTACAGAGGCGCTCCGGTATCCCTCTCGGTGATCACCCCCGGCGTCGCCGGCCCCTTCGACCTCGGCAACGTCGTCGTCCGGGTGCCGCTGTTCGTCGATCCCGAGACGGCCCAGATCCACGCCGTCTCGGACCCGATCCCCGACGTCTTCGGCGGCGCCAAGCTGGACATCCGCTCGGTCTTCGTCAACGTCAACCGCAAGGAGTTCACGCTCAACGGGACCAACTGCTCCAAATTCGCCACCGCCGGAGTGCTGCGGGGTGGGGGAGCCGAGCCGACCAACCCGGCCGCCTTCTCCGCCTTCCCGGTCTCGGCCCCCTTCCAGGCGACCGACTGCAAACCGCTGCGCTTCCGGCCCAAACTGCATCTGCGCCTATTCGGCGCGACCAAACGCGCCAAGCACCCGCGCCTGCGGGCGACGCTGAAAGCACGCGCCGGCGATGCCAACATCGCCCGTGCCTCGGTCGGCCTGCCGCACGCGCTCTTCCTCGACCAGGCCAGCCTGGCGACGATCTGCACCCGGGTCCAGTTCGCCGCCGGCAACTGCCCGAAACGATCCGTCTACGGCCGCGCCCGCGCGTTCACGCCGCTGCTCGGGCAGCCGCTGGAAGGCCCCGTCTACCTGCGTTCCTCGAACAACCCCCTGCCCGACCTGGTCGCGCATCTGGAAGGTCAAGTCGACGTCGACCTGGTCGGCCGGATCGACAGCTTCCGCGGTGGCATTCGCACCACCTTCGGCCGGGTCCCCGACGTGCCGGTCTCGAAATTCACGATGGTTCTCCCCGGCGGCAAACGAGGCCTCCTGGTGGCCTCCCAGGACCTCTGCAAAAACCCGGTGAGGGCGATCGTCCGGTTCAAAGCTCAGAACGGCAAGAAGCTCAACAAGCGCCAGAAGCTGCGAACCCCCTGCGTCAAGAAGCACTCCGGTAAGCCAAAACGTCAGGGCCAGTCAGGGTGAGCCGGGGGCATTTGATGTCCATTTCGGCGCAAAAGTTCCAATTCGCACTTGATTCCGCCTTACCGGTCTGTAATGTCTTCTGCGGGAGAAGTACAGGGCGCTACGCAGGGGCAGCGTTTCGCTCAAAGGGTTATCAAGGAGGGATTTAATGGCTAGGCGCTTTTTAATCGCGGTTGCGGTTATGGCCTTAGGTGCAGTTTTTGCGGTTCCAGCCGCGCAGGGGGCCTTTGGCATCGAGAGTTGGGAAGCACTCACGTGCAAAGAAAACAGCGACACCCCGAATGTGGGAGAAGCGCCAGTGGCCGGCCTCCCACCCCTGCCAAAAGATCCAGGTCAGTGCACCAAAGCGGAAGACCTCGTACACAAAGAAAGATGGTTCACCCAATCGTCGGGGCATCCGAACTTTGGGATCACCGACTTCACGCTGAACACTTTTCCTGGCCCCGAAGGGTTCATCGGGTTCCCGGAAGGCTTCGTCAAAGACATCATCGTCGACACCCCCGAAGGGCTGAGCGTCAACCCCGAGGCCGCGCCCCAGTGCACGGTCAAACAGCTGGAAGAAACCAAATGTCCTGACGCATCTCAGGTTGGCGTCAACTACTTGACTGTTTCTGCGGCTGTGCCGGGTCCTCCTAACTGTGCGCCTAAACCTCCGGGCAAATGCGCACAGGCACGAATCGCGCTGCCGGTCTACAACCTCGTGCCTTTCAATGAAGTGCCGTCAATGGTCGGCTTCCAAACCCCGGCGAAACACGAGGTCTTCATCGTCGGCTCGCTCGATCCAGTCGACCAGCACGTCACCTTCACGATCAGCGACATCGATCCCCCCTCACCGGAAAGCCCACCGATCATCGGCTCGAGGCTCGTCTTCAACGGGATCGCCGGCAACGGCACCTATCTGACGATGCCGAGCAACTGCGGGCCCGGTCAGACGTCGATCCTGAGCGTCGACCAGCAGGCCGCGCCGGGGGTGTTCGTCAAAGAACCATTCACGACCGCAGTCGGCGCCAGTGGCTGCGACAAAGTCCCGTTCAAACCGACGATCTCGGTTGAGCCGCAGGGCGGCGCGGTCGATTCGCCCGAGGCGACCACCGTCACCGTGGGGATCCCGTTCGATCCGAACGAGCCGATCGCCAACTCGTATCTGGAAACGGCCAAAATCACCCTGCCGGCGGGGATGGGTCTGAATCCTGCCTCGGCGAACGGGCTGGTGGCCTGCACGGACGAACAGTTCGGGAAGGGCAGCAACGACCCGATCACCTGTCCCGCGGCCTCCCAGATCGGGACGGTCGAGGTGCAGACGCCCTCGCTGCCCGCTGACTCGCTGTTCGGCACCGTCTACGTCGGTCAGCCGGCGAAAAACGGTCCCGGAGCCGCGGTATCCGGCGAACAGTTCCGGATATTCCTCCACGTCGGATCGGAACGCTATGGCGTCAACGTACGCCTGCTCGGGAACGTGTTCCCCAACCAGGAAACGGGTCAGTTGACGGCGGTCGTCGACGACAACCCGCAGGCAACGTTCAAGTCGTTCAAGGTCCGCCTCAACGGTGGCCCGAAAGGGACGCTTACGAGCCCGCCGACCTGCGGCCCGAACGAAACGAAAACGGAGATGACTCCCTGGTCGGGCAACGTGTCGCCGCCCCTGGCGGACCCCAACCCGACCAGCTCGTTCGCGCTGAGCACGCTCCCCGACGGGGCGGCCTGTCCGAAAACGCTGGCCGAGCGGCCGTTCGTGCCCGCCTACACGGGTAAATCCGACAGCACCAAGGCCGGCTCCTACAGTCCGTTCCGGGTCCATATCGGACGCCAGGACGGGGAGCAGGAGCTGAAGGCGGTCGACGTGACCCTGCCCAAGGGACTGACCGGCAAGCTCGCCGGCATCCCCTACTGCCCGGAGGAGAGCATCGCCGCGGCAGTCGGCAGCAGCGGTATCGCTCAGGCGGCTAACTACAGCTGCCCGGCGGACAGCCAGATCGGCACCACGACGACCGCTGCCGGCAGCGGCAGCGGCCCGATCAAAATCGCAGGCAGGGCGTTCCTGGCGGGTCCATACAAGGGAGCGCCGCTCTCGATGGTCGCGATCACGCCCGGTGTCGCTGGTCCGTATGACATCGGCACCGTCGTGGTCAGGGTGGCACTCAACGTGAATCCCTCGACGGCTCAGATCAACGCGGTCTCCGATCTGATCCCCGACGTGTTCGGCGGAGTCAAGCTGGACATCCGCTCGATCGACGTCAACGTCGATCGCACTCAGTTCATGCGCAACCCGACCAGCTGTGCCGGCCAGGCAACGACCGGCGCACTCAGCGGCGGCGGCGCCAACCCGGCCGACCCGGCGGCGTTCAGCTCCTACGCCGTCAACGCTCCGTACGCGGCAACCGATTGCGACGGCCTCGCCTTCAAGCCGAAGCTGTTCACGAAGTTGACCGGGCCGACGAAGCGGGCCAAGAATCCGCGGATCCGGGCGGTGCTGGAAGCGCGTGAAGGCGATGCCAACCTCGCCCGCGCGGCGCTGACGCTGCCCCACGCGTTGTTCCTTGACCAGAGTCACATCAAAACGATCTGCACCAGGCCGCAGTTGGCCTCGCAGACCTGCCCGGCCGAGGCGGTCTATGGCCAAGCGACGGCGTTCTCGCCGCTGCTCAGCGACAAGCTCGCGGGGCCGGTGTACCTGGTGGCCTCCAACGACAAATTGCCGAACCTGGTCGCCGATCTCCGTGGCCAGGTGAACATCCAGTTGCGGGGAGTGATCAGCTCCAAGAACGGGGGACTGAAGACCGTGTTCCCCGAAGTCCCGGATGTGCCGGTGAAGAAGTTCGTCCTCAACATGGACGGCGGCAAAAAGAGCCTGTTGGTCAACTCGACCAATACCTGTAAGAAAAAGCAGACCGCCGTGCTGAACATGAAGGCGCAGAACGGCAAGCAAGTCAAGAACAACAAGTACCGGTTGAACATCGCCTCCTGCGGCAAGAAGAAGAAATAGCCGTAGCCCGTTAGCGACGTCGCGCGCGCCGGTGCGGATGGCCGAATAGCCTCCGCGCCGGTGCGTCCGACGCTTTCCGTCCTCATCGTTGCCTGGAACAGCCGCGAGGAGCTGGCCAGGACCCTGCCGGCGCTGCTGCCGGAGCTGGACGACGGCGACGAGCTGATCGTCGTCGACAACGACTCCGGCGACGGTACGTCCGAGGCGGTCGAAGCGATGGCGCCACGGACACAGGTGCTTCGCACCGGCCGCAACCTCGGTTTCGCCGCTGGCTGCAACGCTGGTGCCGCCGCCGCAAGCGGCGACCTTTTGGTCATCCTCAATCCCGACGCCGCGCCTTTGCCTGGCTTCGGCGAGGCGATCCGCAAGCCCTGGCTCGAGCAACGCGGCTGGGCGGCCTGGCAGGCGCTGGTCGCCGACAAGGGGGCGACCGAGATCAACTCAGTCGGCAACCCGGTCCACTTCACCGGCATCGTCTGGGCCGGCGGCCACGGTCGGCCGATCGCCGAGGCGCCCCCGGCGGGCGAGGTTCCCGCCCTCTCCGGGGCCTGTCTGGCGATTCCGCTCGACACCTGGAACGAGGTCGGCGGCTTCCCCGAGCGCTTCTTCCTCTACCACGAGGACGTCGACCTCTCGCTGCGACTGCGCTTGCGCGGCGGCGTCCTCGGGATCGAGCCTGCGGCAGTGGTCGATCACGACTACGAGTTCGGCGCCCGCGAGCACAAGTGGCGCTGGCTCGAGCGCAACCGGCTCGCCTTCCTCGTCCGCGCCTACCCGACCGCGCTGCTGATCCTGCTGGCGCCGGCCCTGCTCGCGACCGAGCTGGCCCTTCTGGCGGTCTCGGCCTCCGGCGGCTGGGGACGCCAGAAGCTGGCGGCGAACTGGGAAGCGCTGCGCTGGCTGCCCCGCCTCCTGCGCGAGCGCCGCCAGGTGCAGGCGACCCGCACGGTCAGCGCCGCCGAGTTCGCCTCCTGGCTGACCCCCGACCTCGACTCCCCCTTCATCTCCCCGCTTGCGCGCTCCCTGCCGGCCCGTCTGGTGCTGCGCAGCTACTGGCGAGCTGTCCGCATGCTGCTGCCGGGATAGCCCTACTCCTGCATGTGGAACGCGAACATGCGCTCGGCCTCGATCCGCCAGTAGGTGGCGCCGGACTCGAGCATCTCCGCCCAGTCCTCGCCGTAGCGCGGCACGTAGATGTCGAGCAGGGCCTGGCGCAGCTCGGCTCCGGCGGGGGCGTTGACGTCGACCGGGACCGCCCGGCCGTGCACGGTCACCGCCAGCTCCTCCCCTGGCAGGTGGGTGGCGCTGACCTGGGGCCGAGCGCGGATATGGCGGGCACGAACCGAATCGGGCGAGGAGCCGAAATGGAAGTGGCCGTGCAGGAAGATCCCGTCGACCGGCCCGACGATCGGCCGCCCGTCGGAGCTGACCGTCGCCAACGCCAGCAGTCGCATTCCGGTCAGCCGCCCCGCCATACCGGCGGCGCCGAGCCGACGCTCGGGCGTGTGAATCCGCAGCAGGTGCGCGCCGGCGCCGGCGTAGCTGCGGTCGAGTAGATCCTGCAGCTGCTGCAGGTCCTCGGCCGTCTCGCGCATCGCCTAGTTCGACTGCCCGACGGGCCGGATCAGGATCTCGTTGACGTCGACGTTGGGGCCCTGTTCGAGCGCGTACATCACGGCCTTGGCAATGTCGTCGTCCTGCAGGGCCCACTCGCCGAGACGGTTGTCGAAGAAGTCGGTGTCGGTCGCCCCCGGCTCGATCAGGGTCACCTTGATCGCCTTGTTGTCGTGCATCTGGCGCAGCTCAGCCCGCAGCGCCTCGCCGATCGCCGTCGCCGCCCACTTCGTTGCCGAGTAGAGCGAGCCCGGCAGTGCCCGGCGGCCGGCGACCGAGCTGGTGACGAGGAAGTGGCCGTCGCCGCGCTCGAGCAGGTGGGGGAGGGTGGCGCGGATCGTCAGCGCCACTCCGAAGACGTTGGTCAGGACCATCGAGCGCCAGTGCTCGACCGACTCCTCGAGGAAGCCGCGCGTGGCGCCGAAGCCGGCGTTGGCGAAGACGACGTCGATGCGGCCGAAGCGGTCCAGCGCGGCGGCGGTCATCGTCTCGACCTGGTCCCACTCGGTGACGTCGCAGCGGACCGCCAGCGCCCGTTCCTCGCCACCCAGTTCCGCGGCCAGCTCCTGCAGATCCTCGAGCCGCCGCGCCGCCAGCACCAGGCGGTACTTGCCGGCCGCTGCGCGGGCGGTTGCGGCGCCGATGCCGCTGCTCGCTCCGGTGATCAGCATGACCGAGTCTCCCGCCATTGCCGCAATCTTCCCAGATCGGTCTCTCTCCGTTCGTCGCTTGTCGCCCACAGGGATACAAACGACGAACGGAGCGGTCGGTACGCCCGCTTGCGATAATCCCTCGCTCTCGATGGATCCCAACCGCAAGCGGAAGATCCGGCTGGTTGCCGCCCTCAGTGTCGCCGTGCTGCTCGCGGTGGCGCTGGTCTACACCTCGTTCTCGGCCTCGACCGAGGCGAAGGAGCCGTCGCAGCTGCTCGCTGCCACGCCTGGGACCAGCTATGAGATGAGCGGGCGGGTCGTCAAGGGCTCGATCGAGCGCGAGGGCAGCGGGATCGCCTTCCTCGTCGTCGACCGCGACGGCGGCGGTCGCCCGCTGCCGGTCACCTACAGCGGCACCGTCCCCGACCCGTTCCGTGGCGGCCGCGAGATCATCCTCACCGGCAGCGTCCAGAGCGGCACTTTCGTCGGCGAGCCAGAGACCCTGATCACGAAGTGCCCCTCGAAGTTCACGACCGAGAAGGATGCCTAGCCTCGGCAGCGCCCTGCTGGCGCTGGCTTTTCTCACCACCGTCGGCGCTGCCGCGCTCGCTCTAGCCGGCCGCAACGGCGAGCGTCGCTGGATCGACCTCTCTCGCCGGGCTGTCTACGCGTTCTTCCTCCTGGTCACCGCCTGCGTCGTCATCGTCGAGATCGCCTTCGCCAGCGACGACTTCAGCTTCAGCCTCGTCGCCGAGCACTCCTCGATCGAGACGCCGACCTTCTACAAGCTGGCGGCGATGTGGTCGAGCCAGGAGGGCTCGCTGCTGCTCTGGGCCTGGGTGCTCTCGATCGCCTCCAGCGCCGCCCTCTACGTGACCCGCAACAAGCTGCGCGAGATCGTCCCCTGGGCGACCGCGGTGATGATGGGCGTCGCCGCCTTCTTCACCGGCCTGATGCTGTTCGCGCCCGACGTCAGCCCCTTCGCGGCGCTGAGCCCGGCGCCCGCCGACGGGGTCGGCCTCAACCCGTTGCTGCAGCACCCGAGCATGATGATCCACCCGCCGATGCTCTACTCGGGGTACGTCGCCTTCACGATCCCCTTCGCCTTCGCGATCGGCGCCCTCGTCACCCGTCGCCTCGACGCCGAGTGGATCCGCGCCACCCGCCGTTTCGCCCTGATCGCCTGGGCCTTCCTCGGCTTCGGTCTGCTGCTCGGCGCCCGCTGGTCCTACACCGAGCTCGGCTGGGGCGGCTACTGGGCCTGGGACCCGGTCGAGAACGCAGCCCTGATGCCGTGGCTGATTGGCACCGCCTTCCTGCACTCGATCATGGTCCAGGAGAAGCGCGGGATGCTGAAAGTCTGGAACGCCTGCCTCGTCGTCGCCACCTTCTCGCTGGCGCTGCTGGGCACCTTCCTGGTCCGCTCCGGGGTGCTGCAGTCGATCCATGCCTTCGGCGACAACACCGTCGGCCCCTACGTCCTCGGCCTGATCGGCGTTGTCCTGATCGGCTCGACGGCGCTGATCGTCTCCCGCCTCGACGACCTGCGCTCGGAGAAGCGGATCGACTCGCTGGCCTCGCGGGAGTCGGTCTTCCTGGTCAACAACCTGCTGCTCGTGGCGCTGACCGTGGTCGTCTTCTGGGGCACCTTCTTCCCGCTGATCTCAGAACTGTTCACCGGCGAGAAGGCCTCGCTGGCGGCGCCCTGGTTCGACCGCTACACCACGCCGCTGGCGATCGTGCTCGTCCTCTTCACCGGGATCGGGCCGCTGCTCGCCTGGCGCCGGGTCAGCTGGGCCTCGGCCCGACGCGTCTTCCGCCTGCCGCTTGTCGCCGCGGCGATCGTCGCGGCCGCGCTGCTGCTGCTGACCGATGCCGGCAGCGAGCCCTGGGCGTTCGCGCTCTTCGTCTTCGCCGGCTTCGCCCTGACCGGCCTTGCGCAGGAGTTCTGGCGCGGCGCCGCGGCGCGACGTTCGCTCGCCGGCGGCTCGATGCCGACGGCGCTGGTCGCGATCGTCTCCCGCAACCGGCGCCGCTACGGCGGCTACATCGTCCACGTCGGCGTGATCGTGCTGCTGATCGGCATCGCCGCCTCCTCCAGCTTCCAGACCAACCGCGAAGTCGATCTGCGGCCGGGGGAGAGCACGGTGATCGACGGGCGCGAGATCACCTACGCGAAGCCGACCGTCGACGTCGGTCCCGAGTACATCGAGTTCGGCGCCGTGCTGCGCGTCGCCGAGAACGGCGAGAGCGTCGCGACCCTGGAGCCGAGTCGCCGCTACTTCCGCCCGACCGGCCAGGAGGGCGGTCCGATTGGAAGCTTCTTCAACGGCGAGGCGACCAGTGAGGTCGGCCTGAAGCCGGGACCGGGCAGCGATCTCTGGACCGCCGTACAGCCCAACATCGCCGACGTTCAGCGCCGTGTGCGGGCTGCGGACAAAGGCTTCGAGGCGTGCGTCGAAGCCGCTCCGGGCACGCCGCCGCAGTGCGAGGCGCTGGCGGCGATGATGCGCGCCGCCCTCGCTGATCCGAGCCTGCAACCGGTGGCGCTGGAGAGGATCGCCAGCCTGCAGTCATTGGCGATCAACCGCATCGCCCGCAGCTACCTCAGCGATCGCTCCCCCGCCACTTTCAAGGTGATCGTCGACCCGCTGGTCACCTGGATGTGGATCGGCGGCCTGATCGCCCTGGCCGGCGCCCTGATCGCCCTCTGGCCGACCCGCGGCCGCCGCCGCGGCGCCGTCGTCCGTACCGAGGCCGATGCCCTGAAGGAAGCCAAGTACCGCGAGATCCGCGACGCCGAGCTCGACCATGCCGCCGGCAAGCTCTCCGACGAGGACTTTGCCCTGCTCGACGCCGAGCTGCGCCGCGAAGCGGTGGAGATCCTCGACCGGGTCGAGAACGGCCGGGCGGCCACCCAGGCTACGAACGGCAACGGGGCGGGGGAGAAGCGCCCGAAGGTCCCGCAGGGTTAGACTTCCTGACCATGTACACGTTCCTCGGCTTTATCCAGGTCATCCTTTCCGGCGTCCTGATCTTCCTCATCCTGCTGCACTCGGGGAAAGATGCAGGCCTCTCCGGCGCCTTCGGCGTCGGCGGTGGCGGCAGCTCGCTCGGCGGTGGCTCGATGGTCGAGCGCAACCTCACCCGCGCCACGGTCTTCGTCGGCGTGGTTTGGGTCTTGAACACCTTCATCCTGCTCAAGATCTAAGTCGGCGCCGCCCCGGCGGTGGCCGCTCTCAGCCGACCGAGACGAAGCGGCGACGTTTGCCGGTGACCGGCGGTGGCTGCAGGGCCAGCATCAGGGTCAGGTTGATCGAAGAGTGACCGAGGGTGTGGGTGACGCTGCTCTGGACGCCTTTCGAGGCGGCGGCGGTTTTGTGACAGATCTGTGGCGAGTCGGCCTGGTCCCCGTCCTCGGTCCAGCCGCTGCCCGGGCTGGCGGTGGCGCCGTTGTTGTTGTAGACGCCGCTCAGCAGCAGGCATTCTTCGACCGTCGTCGTCAGGCCGTCGACCACTGCGTTTTTCGAGGAGGCGTTTTCTCTCATCCCCGCGCCACTCTGGGCGTTGACCGGGGAGCCGGTGTCGGCGCCGCTGATCGACTCGATCGCGCCGGAGTTGCGTTTGCTGGCGCCGCCCCAGCTGAGCACGTAGGTCGTGGTCGAGCCGTTCCAGTTGGCGAGGACGAAGCAGCCTGCGGTCCAGCCTTCGCTCACCTGCTGGGTTTCGGCGAGTTTGGTCCAGCCCGACAGCGAAAGAGTGACTAGTGCCTCGACATAGCACCAGATGATCAGGGTGTCGCCGGCTTTGGACGTCGCGGGGACGGCGTAGGTGCGGCTGGTCGCGGTGGCGCCCGCCAGCATCGTCCTGGCGCGGAAGGCGGGCGCGGCCATTTAGGCGACCGTGTGCTCGAGGACGATGGCGAAGCTGAGGTTTTTCGGCGTGCCGCTGACGGCGGTGACGACCGGCGCGATCACGTCGCCGTCGGCGATCGCCTGGTCGGCGGGATCGGTGGTTTTCTTTTCGGCTTTGACTTCGATTCCGGTGAAGCCGGTGAGGTCGACGCCGTTCTTCTGGATCTTCAGGGTCGCCGAGGTCCCGGAGCCGATCTCATGCAGCACCTTGACCACTTTCGCCGTCTGCCCTTCGCGCAGGGAGATGATGAAGGGAGGGAGGAAGTCGGTGGCACCGGCGGGGACTTTGATCTCGTCGGGGACGGTGTAGATCTTCGTCTCGTACCAGGAGGTGGAGCCGCCCGCGCCGGCCGTCGGCGGGTTGCCGGAGATCGCCTCGATCGCCTCTGCCATCGTCAGCACCTCGATGTCTTTGCCTTCCACCTGCAGGGCTCGGACGTGGTCGACGATTTCTCCGAAGGCCGACTGTTTGTACTCCGTCGCCGCTTCGGGCGCGCCGGTGACGATCTCGTGGAAAGTGAGGATCAGCCAAGCGCCGGCCGCGACCGCTTTGTCGATCGCGCTGTTGATCGACGCCGCCGTCTGCACGGTGCCGTCGATGGAGGAGCCGCGCAGGGTGTAGTCGTCACGGGCCGGCAGCGTTTCCGGGCCCATCGCGGTCGCCCGACCGGCGCCGTAGTCGCGTTTGACCAGCGCCCGCACCTCCTGCCCGGCGGCGCCCTTCGGATAGGCCATGGTGGCGCGGCGGAAGCCGTGTTCGTCGAGCCAACCGCGCAGCCCGTCGACCTCGTCTTCGAGTTCTTTGCCTTCGAGGCTGTCCCAGCCGTCGGGCAGGTTGTGGGCGGCGAGGGTGAACGCATGACCGCCGATCTCCCAGTGGTGCAGGTTGCGCAGGGTGTAGAGGTCTTCGAGGTCGACGATCCCTTCATCGCCGACGATGTCGGCGATGACATAGAAGGAGGCCGGGTAGCGGTAGGCGGAGAGTTTCGGCAGGGCGCGTGAGACGACGCTGTCGCTGCCGTCGTCGAAGGCGAAGGTGACGATTGCCTGCTTCGGGGTCGGGACGGCGTAGATGCCGGCCACGTAGAGCGTGACCGCGCCGGTTGCGTTGTCGGTGAGGATGATCTGGGCGCGTTTGATTGCGGCCCAGTTGACGCTGCCGGTGACGGCGAATTCCCCGGTCGGGATCGTCTGCATCTCGAAGCTGCTGCCGAGGATGATCGAGTCTTCGCTGTCGTCCCAGATCACCGCCTCGGCGAAGTCGGTGGAGATGTTGCCCGAGGCCAGGCGCAGTTTCACCAGCCCGAGCCGGTTGCTGAAACTGATCTGGGACTGGAAGGCGACGTGACAGCCGGTCAGGTCGACCACCGCCAGTTCCGGCGAGCTGGCGATCGAGGCTTCGCCTTTGCCGTTCGTTTCGATCTTGAAGGAGCGATCGTTGTTGACGATCAGCGGCGCCCCGGCGTCGGAGAAGCTGCCTTTGCCGTTGCCGGTCCAGCCGTGCCCGGAGGGGAACATGGCCAGGGGCAGCTCTCGGAGGTCGAGTTCCCTGCTCACCGCGCAACCCTATCTCGGGCACTCCGGATCATTCGTGCAAATTTTGTCTTGCTTGTTTACAAAGTGCGCTAGTCTGTCAATCAAGCAGACGTTCTCTGTCCCTTTGACAAAAGGAGAAGGCCGATGGAGGCCACCACCGCAGACCCGCACGACCATCACCATCACCACCATCACGACGACGTCGAGGTCAATCCTGCGACCTGGACCGACGGCAAGCGCTACGCCTGGCTGCTGGGGATCATCGTTCCGCTGGCACCGTTCATCGCCTGGGGCTCGGTCGCGCTGACCGGCTGGGGCGGCTTCTACTTCTTCGGCCCGCTGCTCGTCTTCGTCGCCTTTCCGCTGCTCGACATCGCGATCGGCCTCGACGACAGCAACCCGCCCGACAGCATCCTCAAGTACCTCGAGCAGGATCGCTACTACCGCTGGTGCACCTACGTCTTCATCCCGATCCAGTACGCCGGCCTCGTCCTCGCCTGCTTCCTCTGGTCGAGCGGCGACCTCTCGGTGCTCGAGAGCGTCGGCCTGGCGCTGACGATGGGAGTCGTCGGCGGGATCGCGATCAACACCGCCCACGAGCTCGGCCACAAGCGGGACAACTCGGAGCGCTGGCTCAGCCGCGTCGCCCTGGCGCAGACCGGCTACGGCCACTTCTTCATCGAGCACAACCGCGGCCACCACGTCCGGGTCGCCACTCCCGAGGATCCGGCCAGCTCGCGACTCGGGGAGAGCTTCTGGGCCTTCCTGCCCCGCACCGTGAAGGGCAGTCTCACCTCCGCCTGGGGTATCGAGGCGGCCCGTCTTGACCGCGTCGGCAAGTCGCACTGGAGCCTGCACAACGACATCCTCAGCGCCTGGGCGATGACGATCGGCCTCTTCGCCGTGCTGGCGATCGCCTTCGGCCCGGTCGTCCTGCCCTACCTGCTGCTTCAGGCGGTGCTCGGCTTCTCGCTGCTGGAGGTCGTCAACTACCTCGAGCACTACGGCTTGCTGCGCCAAAAGCGCGAGGACGGCCGCTACCAGCGCTGCCTGCCGGAGCACAGCTGGAACAGCAACAACGTCGCCTCCAACGTGCTGCTCTACCACCTGCAGCGCCACAGCGACCACCACGCCAACCCGACCCGCCGCTACCAGGCGCTGCGCCACGTCGACGAGGCGCCGCAGCTACCCACGGGTTACGCGGGGATGATCGTGCTCGCATGGTTCCCGCCGCTGTGGCGGCGGGTGATGGATCCGCGGCTGCTCGATCACTTCGAAGGCGACCTCAGCCGCGCCAACATCCAGCCGCGCAAGCGCGCCAAGATCCTCGCCCGCTACGGGGCAACCGGGGCAGCCTCGTGAGCCGCTGGCGCTGTCCCGGCTGTGGCTACGTCTACGACGAGGAGGCGGGCCACCCGCGTGAGGGCTTCCCGCCCGGAACGGCGTGGAGCGCCGTGCCCGAGGACTGGGCCTGTCCCGACTGCGGCGTCCGCGACAAGGTCGACTTCGAGCCCGACGAGGAGGCCGCTTGACCGCTGGCGCTGCGACGATGGGGGGGATGGCGAGCGGTTCCCGCACCCCCTACCCGCAGGCGGCACGCGAGCTGCTGCGCGAAACCCTGTTCGGGGCCGCCCGCGACGAGCTGGAGCGGCGCGCCTGGTCGGAAATCACGATGTCCGACATCGCCGCCGCCGCCGGCGTCAGCCGCCAGACCCTCTACAAGGAGTTCGGCAACCGCAACGAGTTCGGGCTCGCCTTCGTGATCCACGTGGGCGATCGGTTCCTCGACGACGTCGACAAGGCGGTCCTGGAGCACCGCGACGACCCCCGCGCCGCCGTCGGCGCCGCCCTGGAGCTGTTCCTGCGCACCGCCGGCGAGGACCCGCTGATCCGGATCCTGCTCAGCGACGACGGCACCGGCGGCATGCTCCCCTTCGTCACCACCCAGGGCATGCCGGTGGTCCAGTGGGCCACCGCCCGCCTGGCGACGACGATCGAAGAGGGCTGGCCCCAGGCCCCCAAAGCCGACGTCCTGCTGCTCTCCGAATCGCTGGTCCGCCTGGCGATCTCCTACATCACCGCCCCCAGTGAGTCCCCCGAGACGACGGCCCACGCCGTCGCCGACCTGCTCGGCCCGTTCATCGACCGAGCCCTCGGCTCGGCGTCTTAAGCTGGCCGCCAGCAGCGTTTCGGGCTGAGGGGGGAGAGTTTTCGGTCACCCGTGCCTTAGGGCGTGTATGCCCACCCTCGCTTTGCCGCCCGCTGCTCTCGGTATTCTCCATGGCATGAGAACTACCATTGATAGTGCCGGAAGAATTGTCGTTCCCAAGAGCCTGCGCCAGGCATTGCGGCTGAATGGTGGCGACGAGGTCGAGATCACCCTCGCCGGCGAACGGATCGAGCTCGTGCCCGCGCCGAGAAAGGTCAGCCTGCAAAAAGGCCCCGGCGGCCTGCTCGTCTCCAACGTCGGAGTCGGAATCGGGCCGGACGAGGTTCGGGAAGAGCTCGAGCGCATCCGGCCGTGATTACGCCCGATACCTCCGTACTCATTGCGGGTTTCGATCCCCTCCACCCTTTCCACGCCGAGGCGGTTCCGGTCCTGGTCGACGTCAGGGCGAGCGGACGGCTGGTTGCGCACACGATGGCGGAGACCTACGCCGTGCTGAGCTCCCCCGGCGGCACTTTCCGGTTCGAGCCGGAGCCGGTCGTTACATATCTCGGCCAGTTCCTCGAGCGCTCGGACCCGATCCAGCCGCGGCCCGGGTCCTACCGAGAAGCCCTCGAGCTGCTCGGTGCGCGCAACCGAGCTGGCGGCGCCGTCTACGACGCTTTGATCGCGCTTGCCGCTCGGGACGCCGACGTCGCTCTGGTCAGCCTCGACCGCCGCGCCGAGCAGACCTATGGGATCTGCGGAGTGCAGGCGCGGATACTCGGCGGTTCTGGCTAGGCGGCGCTAGCCTCGGTCGCCCGCAGCGGCGCCTCGCCCTTGATCAAGTCGGCAGCGCGCTCGGCGATCGCGATCGTCGGGGCGTTGGTGTTGCCGCGTGGGACGGTCGGCATCACCGAGGCGTCGACGACGCGGATCCCCTCCAGGCCCTCCACTTTGAGGTCGGCGTCGACCACGGAGCCGATCGCGCAGGTGCCGACCGGGTGATAGATCGGGAAGGTGGTGCTGGCGGCGTGGGCCCGGAAGTCCTCGTCCGAGTCGCCCGCCGGCGCGGTGAACTTCTCGGCGCAGTAGGGGCGCAGCGCCGGCTGGGCGCAGATCTCTTCCGCCAGTCGCAGCGCCGCGATCATCCGCGGCATGTCCTCGGGGGCGGTGTAGAAGTTGTCGCGGACGACCGGCTTTGCGGTCGGGTCGTTGGACGCGAGCCGGACCGAGCCGCGGCTGTTGGCGGTCAACAGGCAGGGAGAGACCCAGATGCCGTGCGCCGTCGGGTCGGCCATTCCCTCGTCGACGATCTGGAGCGGCGCGACGTGGAACTGGACATCGGGGGCCGGCGCCCCGGGGTCGACGCGGGCGAACCCACCCGACTCGGCCAGATTGGAGGCGAAGGGCCCCGTCTGGGAAGCGGTGAACTCCTCCAGCGCCGCCGGCTCCAGCGCCTGCAGGAGGCTCTCGGGCTCGGGCGTGATCCAGACGGTGTAGGTGGCCGGGTGGTCGCTGAGGTTCTCGCCCACGGCCGGCTGGTCGAGCAGCACCTCGATCTCCCGCAGCATCAGGTGTTCCGCCGGGCCCACGCCGGACAGCATCAGCAGCTGCGGCGAGTTGAAGGAGCCGCCGCAGAGGACCACCTCGCGCTCGGCTCGCAGCTCCTGCGCCTGTCCGAGCTGAGTCGCCTCGACGCCGACAGCGCGATTGCCATCGAACAGCACCCTGTTGACGTGCATGTAGGGCATCACGGTCAGGTTCGGGCGCTCGATCGCCGGGTGCAGGTAGGCGACGGCGGCGCTCGCGCGCATCCCGCCCCGCTGGGTCAGCTGGTACATGCCGACCCCGTCCTGCTCGGCGCCGTTGAAGTCTTCGTTGCGGGGCAGGCCGGCTTCGACCCCGGCCTCGACGAAGGCCGGGGTGATCGCGTTGCCGGAGCGCTGGTCGGAGACCGGCAGCGGCCCGCCGGTCGCGTGCCACTCGGAGGCTACGCGCTCGTTGTCCTCGGCCTTGAGGAAGTAGGGGAGGAGGTCGTCCCAGCTCCAACCGGGGATGTTCCAACCGTCGTAGTCGGCTCGGTTGCCGCGGATGTAGACCATGGCGTTGATCGAGGAGGAGCCGCCGAAGACCTTGCCGCGGGGGAGGGAGATGCGGCGGCCGTTGCAGTTGGGCTCCGGTGCCGTCGCGTAGTCCCAGTCGACCTCGGTCCGGGCCAGCTTCAGGTAGCCGAGCGGGACGTGGAGGTTCTCGCTGACGTCCGGCGGTCCCGCCTCGAGCAGCAGGACGCTGATGTCCGGATCCTCCGAGAGGCGTGAGGCAAGCACGCATCCGGCGGAACCCGCCCCGACGATCACGTAGTCGTACATCGGACCTCCTCCTCGGTTGGGCCGATCCCACTCGGCTCGCTCGGATAAAGAGCGTACCCGGCGTTCCGCGGATTGCCGAACTATTCTCGACCGCATGTCTGTCGACGACCCGATCGAGGAGCTGGGCAGCTGGATCGAGGAGGCGCGGGCGCGCGGAATCCCGCAGCCGGCCTCGGTCGCCTTTGTCACCGTCGGTGAGAGCGGGCAGCCCTCGGCCCGGACGGTGACCCTGAAGCGGCTCGAGGATGACGCGCTGCTCTTCAGCTCGGCCCTGTGGACGCGCAAGGCACGCGAGATCGAAGCCAACCCGCGGGTGGCTCTGCTCTTCCACTGGCCGGTGTTGGGAAGGCAGGTCCACATCACCGGCGAGGCCAGCCTGGCGGAGCGGGCCCTGGCCGAGGAGCTGTTCGCCGAGCGCGACCCGTTCCACCAGCTGCAGACCGTCGTCTCCCGCCAGGGCGAGCCGATCGACGACCTCGACCACCTGCGCGACCGCCTCGCCCACCTCGCCGAGGTTCAGGAGACGGCGCCCAGCTGTCCCGAGGACTGGGGCGCTTTGCGCGTCCGTCCTGATGCGATCGAGCTCTGGAGCGAAGCCGAGGACCGCCTGCACGAGCGCCGCCTGTTCCTGCGCGAGGACGGTTGTTGGAGGACAAGCTTGCTCGCCCCTTGAGCGTGAGGTACGTTCGCCAGTAGTCAGGCACTTTGTCTGTAACGAACGACTCGGGAGCGGGGGAGACCATGAAGCTGAAGTCCAGTCTGATCGGCGTCTGTGCGGCAATGGCATTGCTCGGGGTGCAGGCGGCGACCGCGGTCGCGGCGCCCGCCAACGACAACTTCGCCAACGCGACGAAAATCTCGGGCTCGCTGTTGCGCGAAGGCGCCCCTGGGTCGAACAAATTGGGGACGAAGGAGACGGGGGAGCCGAACCACGCGGGCGACCCGGGTGGTGCCTCCGTCTGGTACCACTGGACGCCCACGCAGAACGTGGTGGCGGCGTTCACGACCTGCGGCGGCTTCGACACCGTGATCGCCGTCTACACCGGTACCGCGGTCAATGCCCTGACCGAAGTCGGCAGCAACGACGACACCCCTGCAGGTGGCGGGCCGGGTTGCGGAGCGCCGCGCAGCGAAGTGCGTATTCCGGTCAGCGCGGGGGTCAAATACATGATTGCGGTCGACGGCAAAGGCGGCGCCACCGGCACCGTCCTGATGCGGATCTATCAGCCGCCCGGCAACGACGATTTCGCCGACGCCGAAGCGCTGCCGATCTCCGGCAGCCCGAAATTCACTCCCAGCAACTGGCTCGCCATGAAAGAGGCCGGCGAGCCCGAACATGCGGGCGATCCCGGCGGCGCTTCCGTTTGGTATCGCTGGACCCCCACGGAAAGCGGCCCGGTCGTGCTCGACATCTGCGGTGGGGCCAGCGGCCCGGACACGGTGATGGCGGTCTACACCGGCACGGAACTCGGCGCACTGACCGAAATCGCCAGCAATGACAACGGCGCCGGCGAATGCGCCCCGCAGAGTGAAGTCGGCTTCGAAGCGGTGGCGCTGACGAAATACATGATCGCCGTCGACGGTGTGGGCGGCGATGAGGGCTATTTCAACTTCGACCTGACGCCGTAGTCGAGGGGCAGAACGGCGGCCGTCAGCCCAGCATCCGCACGAAGCGGCTGGTGCCGGGCTGGCGTTCGTAGCCGACCGCTCGCCAGAGCCCGATCGCCTCGCGGTCGGCGCTGGCGACGAGCGCCGTCAGCCTGATCGCCCCGAGCCTGCGCAGCCGCTCTTCGCCCGTCTGCACCAGCGTCGTGGCAATTCCCTGCCGCCGCCAGTCCTGGTCGACGGCGAGCCGGTACAGGCTCCCGCGCCACCCGTCCCAAGCGGCGATCAGCGACCCCACCACCGCGTCGTCGCTCTCCGCGAGGAGGAGCGAGCCCGGGTCGTGCCTGAGCAGACGGCCCAGGCCGGCGGCGGTGTCGGTCGGGGAGGGAGGCCCTTCGGCACCTCGCCACAGGGCCAGCACGCCGCCGATGTCACTCTCGGTTCCGGCCCGGATCTCTACTGGTTGCAAAGGCTCTGCGCCTCGGAGCGGGCGGCGCGGAGCTGCCGGGCAACGCTATGGGCGCGCCGCTTGAGCCGCCGCCGGGTCGGACCGCGGGCGTACCTCGCGTTCCTGCTCAGGCGCTTGTACTGACGGGCCAGGGCCTGCCGGTGCCGTCTCGCCTTTACGCAGGCGGAAGTGGTGGTCCTCACCACCTTTGGTTTCGCCACTTCGGCCTGGAGCTTGGGCGCCGTCACGGCCTGGTAGACGCCGTCGGCGCCATGGGAGGCCACGAAGGAGGCGCTTTTGCCGTAGGCGGTTTCGGGAAGCGCGAGCTGGAAGCCGACTGCGCCGCCGCTGCTCAGGCCCGTGTAGCTGGCGACGCCGCCGCCTGCCCAGGTGACGACGAGGCTGAAGGGCAGGCCGTCGGGCGCCGGGAGGCCGGTGGCCAGGTTTGCGGTGGCACTGACGACCCCGGTCGCGCTGACGCGTTTCACCGGCCGCATCGCGAGACCCAGATAGTGCAGCGGAGCCTCCACCGTGAAGTCGTAGGGGAAGGTTTCGAAGTCGGACGGGTTGGTGTAATTGGCGTAGCTGTAGAACTCCAGATAGGAGGAGTTGGCGCTCGTTTCCTGGACCGTGATCTGGGTTCGCGCGGTGCCGCTGCCAGACAGTTCATAGACGGGCCCACTCTCGTCGCAGTAGTCGCGGGTGCCGAAGACGCTTCCCCAGCTGAAGTCATCGATCCCTTGGGCCAGGATCATGCAGATCGGGAATTGACCGGGGTATTTCGTAAAGGGAAGGGCGTGCCAGTTGATGGTGACGATGTCGCGGGTGGTCACCGGCGGCAGGCGCCAGAAGGCCACCTCGACGTTGCCTCCGTAATTGGCATCGGAGGAGCGATTGTTCAGCTGCCCCGTGTAGTGCTGTCCCGGAGTGACCAACGGCGCTTCACTCGGCATGCGCCCGCCCCCCTCAAAGGCCGCCGCCGGCGAAACGACGCCTAGCACCAATCCAACCACCGCAAGCGCAGCGGAGAAAGTCTTCATCGGTTCTCCCCTTCCGTTTTCGACAGCCTCAGCCCAAACGCAGAAATTCCGTTGATAACTAGAGGCGGCGCAGGCTATAGCACGGCTGATCGCCAGCACTCGATCGCCCCGTCCCAAGGGGTCCAAAACGCGAACGCCCCCGACAAGCGGGGGCGTTCTCATGCGGCTGAATGGAGTCGAACCATCACGGGTGTTTCCACCCCACAAGGCCCTCAAGCTACCCAGTCACCGCTTGCTAGAGCGGAAAATGGCCTATAGAGCGGAGTCGCTTCCGGTTGTGTCCGGCTGAAAGCGACGGTTTCAGGACTGCACTGGCGCACAACTGGCGCACGATGCGTCTGAACTGCGATCTTTTGCAGGCGGGTGACTCGGCGGCGGCTTCAGAGCAGGCTCCTTTTCTCCGCGACCGCGCCGTCCTCGGCGATGTCCCAAGCGTTGAGGTGGCGGTCAACTACCAGTCGCGGACTCGCGGGCGTGCCATCTTCGTCGAGTTGCTCTACAACCAGACAAGGTTCACCCTCCGCTTTCGTGACGGTCTTGTGGGGCGACGATTTCGAAACCGTCTCCGTCCACTTGATTCCGATGACAGGTATGGGAGGGCCAGTCTCCATGGGGGCTAGGCGCCCATCCTCGAAGCGGACCTCGTGGTCGAAGACTCCCTCTTTACGGCCGGCGCTTCGGCTCTCAAAAATCTCCCTCAACGCCTCTGCCGGGGTGCCATCGATGTGGAGGAAGCGATCCTCGGTGTTCATGTGGCCTACCTGACCGTGAGAAACGTCGGCGTCCGGGTCGGCAAGAACTTGCACGTTGCTCCAGCCGCTCCCGAAGATGATCGTCTGTATTTCGACGCTCCTGACGAAGGTCTCATCGGGTCGGACCTCTCGAAGGACCACCATGGCGATGTCCTCGTCCACCGCTACGTCGACGGCGCCACTCGTGAAGCCTCTGGTGGTCACGGCCATTGCTGCATCGAAGTCGGCTTGATCTCTCACCCCGACGAGCGCATCCATCGTTCCCTTGCCGACCTCTTTGTTCCAGTCCTTGCACTCGACCAAAAGATGCTCGATTGAGCCATCCGGATGAGTCGCAGTGATGTCGAGCCGCTGCTCCGCGCGGCGTCCCTCGGGCTGAAGCTTCGTTTCATGCTTCACGTTCTCCCAGCCAAGTCCGGCGAGAACGACCGCCGCAAGGCGCTCGAAAGCCGTCCCGGCCTTGGGAGGGGTGAAACCAAAGATCTGCCTGTGAAGGTCGTCGGCAGCGCTCAAGAGTCAGTTGGCTCGTCCGGCGGCGCCGTCGTGGCGGCGTCAGCCGGCGGTTCGCCGAGGCGGGCTCCGAGCGGCTGGGGGCCAAGGTTTGCTCCCAGAAGTTCGTTTGCCAGGTGGGCTACAACTACGTCGATCCGGTCAAACATCATCGCCAACCCAGAGGCGGGGATTCGGAACTCGCCGAAAGCTACCTCTACCGGCAGTTCCCCCTTGATGCGTATGTTCGGCTCTGGGCCGGTGATCTTGATCGCGGCCTCCATAACCAGGTCGCCGTTCGCCAGAGGTTTCATTGCATGCAGTTGGTAGCTCTCGATCGGCTCCACATCGAGATACTCGAAGTCGAGATCGGGAGCCGCGTCGTTGGGGTCAGGGATAGCGTTCAGGGTTTGCAGAACAACCCGGTGTTTGTCTTCGTTGGATAGTTCTTTCAGGCAGGCGAGAGCATCGAAGCGAGCGTCTTCACCTCGTTTGTACGGCTGGATCTGGTCGATGAGGGGAATGGCCTCTTCTGCGATCCCCGCGAGCTGTCGTGCCCACAGCGCCTCCTTCCTTCGGCTCGTTTGAGGCCCTTCAAGAAAAATCGGGAAGGCGTTGCCCATAGTGGGGGTGTTACCGGTGGCACGAACGGCTGCCCAAATGAGGTGATCGAGCGAGGCCCGAAGGTTCTGAACGAAGTCGCCAACGATCAGGCTCATTTCATCCGGCGGTGGCTCGCCACCCACGACACGGATTCGGAACTGGGCCTCCTCGCGATCGATCTCAGCCTGGTACTCGAAGGGTCTCCCTTCTCGTATGTAGGACCGCAGTTCGTCGTTTAGGGACTTGTAGTGCTTGGCGGCTCGCTTCAGCTTGCGACTGCTGCTGTCCCATGGCACCTCGATCCCACGATCTTGAGGTTCAACTCGGACGGCGGGATCCGGGGCGAAGTGGGCGGGATGTTTTCCTGAGCGCTCTACCGAACGGCCTCGCTGAGTGCATCTAGCGCTGGCCCGATCGCAGACTCGGCCTCTCTGACCCGGATCCCGTCGAGGAGAGTCGTGGGCTTTCCCCCTCTGGAAGTAACGCCGCGCGTGACTCCGCGATTGTTCATGGCGTCGATCGAGCGATAGGCGCCCCGAACTACCTTGTGCAGATCAGGGAAGCGAGCGAGCCACGATCCGAACTCTTGCCATTTGACTACAGCTAGCTCGCGCAGAACGAAGAAGGCAGGGGCATCGTGGCCTTGCAAGACATCGCGAGCTGCTTCCAGCTCCTCGGCGATCTCGGCGAGGGCGACGCGGAAATCCACATCGTCGGCGCCACGCTCGCTATTGGCACCCTTTGCCCCTAGGCGTCTACCGAGCGCGGTGGCTGATTCTGGGATCGTGAACCGTCCGGGAGCCAACCAGTCATCGCCCGATTCGTCGACTTCACATCCAGCGGTCTTCAGCCTCTTAGCGATTTCGCGAAGTGGCTCCACCGATTCATTGAGTCGGATGACATGCCGGCCACCGATATCGCTGAAGGGCCGCAGCTCGCCAAGTTCAACAAGCACCGTTCGATCCGGATGAATTCCGAATGCCATGCCAGCCTCGAATAGGACATTGGGTCTGGCTTGCGAAGTCAGCTCTCTCTCGTAGGGAGGATCGCTATCTCCAAGGAAACGCTGCTGCAATCGGGCCTCGTCGTCGGGCGTTAGAAGGACGATGACCGCAGCGGCCTCCTCAAACGCGCGTTCCAACACCTCGCCCACATAGGGACTGGCCTTGCCAGTTTTCTCGACTAGGCGAGCCCACTCTTGGGGAGAAAGACCGAGCGCCCGGAGGAAGTCGAACATCGCGTGCCGAGCATCGGAGTCCCGACCGTAGACAACCATGACGACTTTAGCGTTGACTCTCGAGGGGGCCGATCCGCCCTCTGAAGAAGTTCCTGGAGGACCATCGATCAGGTCATCGGTTACGTCATCGGCTTTGTCCGCTGCCCGGTACTCGACATCGAGGGGCACGACAATCGCTGACTGGCGCCACTCCTGTTCGATTTGCGGATACCAATCCGTCGCAGGGTGTCTCGAAACGGTGATCCGTAGTTGCTGGATGTCATCCCAGCCAAAGGTCTTTCCGCGAACCGTGATGCTTTCACCCAGTCGACGAGGCCCCAGGATCCGCTTCTCGATCCACGCTCGGTCTTTGTCGACGGCGACGGTCTCGCCGAAGCCTTGTTGAATCTTCTGCCGAGTAGGCACGACGATCACATGCCAGTACTCCCGCTCGGTCTCGTCCATCCCACTCAATGCCCCCTGCGGCTGGCCGCTGCGCTCTGTCGCTGGTCGGGAATTTCACAGCCGAGATATTTGTGCGGCCTCGAAGGCTCCTCAGTCCTCGTCTTCATCGTCCTCCGCAAGTTCAGCCAGAACGTCTTCTATTGGCTGTCCAAAGCGGGACGCCTCAGAAGGTCCGGGCTCAATCGACAGCCACTCAAGTCGAATGTAGTCGGGGTCGATGGTGTCCCCTGGCACCCCGCGATACACGCGTAGAACGGCCTCGACCTCGTTTCCGAATAGTCCAGCCTCCAAAGCAGCATCAAGAAGCTTGCGTTCGGCAGATGCAATCACCTTGGAGCCCTTCACTCCGACTGGTTTTGGGGACCATTTGAAGCGCCGAATACCGGCGGTCCCCTCATCGTCGGTGGGCTCGGCGATAACCCGATAGAGGTAGCCGTTGATCGTCGCGTCCCAGTGCGTCGTCTTGGGTGGAGCGTGGAGCCGCACGTGCTGCTTGCCCGCGCGTTTATGGGTGAGGTTGCGGGGGGTCTCTCCGAGGGGCTGCCATTTGAGGTTCACTCCCTCGCTCTGTACAAGCGCCGCAAGCTCGTCGTAGCGGCGCATTGGAGCACCGATCCTGATCGCCTGTTTGACGAAATCGTCGTCTTCCGCTTCAACCAGATCGGCTACTCGCTTAGCCGCGTCCAGCGTGACCTCAAAAGCCATCTGTTCTTGGGCCCCACTCGGCTGCGGATCGCCAAAGAACAACGTCATGGAATGCGTAGGCGCTATGCCGTAGAGCATCGGAGGGGAGCCAGCGACGTCCTTGATCAGTGCGGCAATTCGTTCCGCGAGCTTTCCGATCAGTTCAGCCGGACCGTAGCCAGAGGCAATAGGGCCGTCGGCAATCGTTACGACCAACGGTGACCGTTCCCACGCTTGCTTTACCGCGAACTCAATGTCGTCCAAATCGCGGGGGCGAGGACGAGGGGGGAGCGGGGTGGGCGCATCGCCTTCCCCTGGCTCTGTCGGGCCGGATGGATCGTCTTTTTCTGGATCGTCAGCCATAGGTGACGGAGAGCGCAACGAATATCAGGATCAGCTGGAGCGCAGTCAAAGCAACCGACAAGATCGCCGTATCCCCGGCCTTTTTCACCCGCTTCAGTCGCTCACCATTCTTCTCACGACGGTCGGCGGCAACGTTTGCGTAGTGGTGCGCCAGCTCCCAGAGGTTCTGACCTTCACCTCTCTCCATCCGGTCGATGATGTTGCGCAGATCGGCCAAGGGAATATCTTTCTCGCCCTGCGTCACCCAAGCGCGACTTGCCGCTGCGACTGACGCGATGGCGAAGCAGGCCGAGGCGATGGCGAATGCCGCCAGCGTCCCAATCCAGCCTCTCGATAGGGAAGCGCCCGTAATGGCGTTGAGAGCAATGGCCTGCACGACGGCAAAGAACGCCCCTGCGGTCGCCGCCTGATATCTGGCCTTCCGATCCAATCGCTCGGCAATCTGGAACTGCTCGTTCACCATCGATCGAGCAGTCTCGATGGCTTGTGCCAACTCGGTGGCCGTCATGTCAGAGCCGGTTTCCGTTCCTTCGCTCATCGGACCAAAGATACGGGCAAGGATCGACGCTCGAACCTCCAAGGCTTCATCTGTCTCGTCTCTCGCCCCCCGGCCTCCTCGATCGAAGCACCGCCTCGCCGCCCGTCAACCCCTTCGGGGTCGGGCGCTGGCGCGCCCTTGACTGGCGGCTCGCCGGCGCTGGGGGCGGGGTAGGTCGGCGGGCTCCCTCTGCCTGGTCCTTGCGCTCTCGCTGAGCGCGTTTGCGGGCAGCTCGAAAAGTCGGAGCCTTGCCGGACTGGCGCACCACCCGTCGAGGGCTACTGACCGAAACTCCCTGCTAAACGCAGAAAACCCCCGACTAGCGGGGGTTTTCGTGATGCGGCTGAATGGAGTCGAACCATCACGGGTGTTTCCACCCACAAGGCCCTCAACCTTGCGCGTCTACCAGTTCCGCCACAGCCGCTCGAGGGCGGTCGATTCTAGATGTTTGGGGGGTTGGGGGAGCGGTGGGTTGAAAGCATCCGCCGGGGGCGGTAGCCTGCGAACAAGTGTTCGAATGCAGTGGCGCCCGGCGATTTGGGGGAGAATGAGGATTACTGATGGTTGATCTTGACCTGACCAAAAGGCAGAAGGAGATCTTCGACTTCATCCGCAAGTACGCGGCGAAGACGGGGTACCCGCCAACCGTGCGGGAGATCGGCAAAGCCGTGGGACTGCACTCGTCTTCGACGGTGCACGCGCACCTGGCCAACCTGGAGAAAATCGGGTTGCTGCGGCGCGATCCGTCGAAGCCGCGCGCGATCGAGCTGCTCTTCGACAAGGCGAAGCGGACGATCCGGCCCGGTAGTGGCCTGCCGCTGGTCGGTCAGGTTGCCGCCGGCGAGCCGATCCTGGCGGAGGAGAACATCGAGGAGTACATCGAGATCCCCGACGTGATCGGCGGCGAGGACGGCGACTACATCCTCCAGATCCGCGGCGAAAGCATGAAGAACGCCGGCATCCTCGAGGGGGACTACGTAATCGTCCGGCCCAGTGAGGACGCCGTCGACGGCGAAATCGTCGTCGCCCTGATCGGCGAGGAGGCGACCGTGAAGCGGATCTACCGCGAGAAGGACCACGTGCGGCTGCAGCCCGAGAACGAGGGAATGGAGCCGATCCTCTCGACCGAGGCGACTGTGATCGGCCGCGTCATCGGCGTCTTCCGCTCGGTCTAGTCGCGATCCTTGGGCCAGCGGCCGGTTTCTATGAGCTTCTTGTAGCGCCGCTGCCGTCGGCGGGCGTCCCACATCACCGCGGGCAGCAGGCGGATTGCCAGGCGGGGGAAGAGGTCGAAGGTTCGCAGTAGCGGGCCGCGCCAGCGGGGGATGACGAGGATCGGGCGGGGGCGCTCGGTCAGCTTGCCGACCTCTTTCGCCACCTGAGCCGCCGTGAGCAGGTGGCCGGAGAAGGAGCCAGCGGCGTCGACGTCGTCGAGCTTGTCCTCGAGCATCGGCGTCCAGATGCCATCTGGGCAGATCGCGGAGACGGCGATCCCCCGATGGCCGGCGCGGCGCAGGTCAAAGAGGGTGCCGAGGCTGAACGCCATCGCCGCGTGCTTACTGGCGGCGTAGGCGACCTCGCCCGGCGCGGCGACGATGCCGGCAAGCGAGATCACGTTGATCACGTGGCCGCGGCCGGCGGCGAGCATCGGCTCCAGCGCCGCCACCGTTCCGTTCATCGTCCCGGCGGCGTTGATCGAGAGCATCGCGTCGCGGGTGCGCTCGCTCTGCTCCCAGGCATGCCCCGTGGTGAGCACTCCCGCGTTGTTGACCCAGAGATCGAGCGATCCGCCCTCAACGGTCACGGCACTGGCCAGTGCCCGGCAGGCCTGCTCGTCGCGGACGTCCAGCCCAACTGCCCTGGCGTTGCCGCCGATCTCCGCGGCGGTCTGCGCCGCCGCCTCGTCATCAATGTCCGTGACCCAGACACCGAATCCGCGCCGCGCCAACTCGCCGGCGATCGCGCGGCCAAGCCCTCTGCCTGCTCCGGTGATGACCGCCGTTCGCATCGTCGCCACCATATCCCGCTCTCGCTTGGCTCAGGGCCGGCTGGGGCGTACCATCGAGGGGCGGGCCGAGCGGACCGCGGGGGGAGAGAAAACCCCTCGAGGAAAGTCCGGACACCACAGAGTAGGGCGGTGGGTAACGCCCACCCGGGGAAACCCGCGGGAAAGTGCCACAGAAATACACAGCCGATGGCGCGGCCACACGTGAGTCGCGTACAGGCAAAGGTGAAATGGTGCGGTAAGAGCGCACCGGCGTCGCGGTGACGCGACGGCCAGGCAAACCCCGCCCGGTGCAAGGCCAAGCAGGACCGTCGACCCGGCTCGGCGAGGTCCAGGTAGGCCGCATAGATAGATGGCCGCTCAAGACAGGATCCGGCTTACAGGCCCGCTAACGGAAAGGCTCCCGAAAGGGGGCCTTTCCCATTTGCCACGAAATTCTGTCTTAGCCTTTGCTAATCTGACGCCAACTTCCGCTGAATCTCCGCCTACATACCGCGGGGAGCGGGGGACCCAATTAGTTGGGGCGAATCGCCGGCATCCGCCGCGTAGCGCAGCTCTTTCAGCGCGAGCCCGACAGCTAACCCCGCAAGCGCCTGGAAAGAGATATGCGACCAAGCAGAAACCCCCATGCCTTCTTGCGCCTGCGATCGAGCGCCGTTCTCGCGCTGCTCGCGATCGTCCTCGTCGGCGCCGCCTCCGCCCAGGCGTCCACCGGCGGCGCTGGAATGGCTTATGGCGGGACCGCGGCGACGGGCGAGGACATCGCCTTCAGTCCCTTTCGCAGCGCCGGCGCCAGCTGGTACGGGCCGGGCCTCTGGGGCAACAAAACGGCCTGTGGCCAGACGCTGCGGCCAAGCACGCTGGGTGTCGCCCATCGCAACCTTCCCTGCGGGACCACGGTCAAGTTCGTCTACCGCGGTCGCGCCCTCGTCACCACGGTGATCGATCGCGGCCCCTACGCAAAAGGCCGCGCCTGGGACCTGACCGCCGCCGCTAGCGAAGCGCTGGAGTTCGAAGGCGTGGGCAAGGTGCGCTACGCCGTGGCGGTCGAATTCGCTCGCGCCGGCGCCTGGCGCTGAGCTGCGCGGACCACGCTTTTTCGGCCAGGGTGGCTAATCTGCCCTGCTCAGCGCCATTTTCTACGAGAGGAGCATGGGTATGTCGAGGTCTTCGCACGGAGTAATCGCCGCAGAAGCGCCACGGAGGGGTCGCTGGTTGATCCTGGCGCTGGCGATGGGCTCCCTGGCGGCCTTGAGCGCCCTTGCGGTCGGCACCAGCGCCGCCAAGGTTCCCAGCACGACCGTCGTTCTTGGTCAGACCTCATCGGTCCCGGACCCCTCCTGCCCGGCCCTGCCCTGTCAGGCGATCGGCAGCGTCACCGGCTTCCAGGTCAGCAACGGCCAGACCCGGTCCCCCTTCATCGTCCCCCATGACGGCACGATCAAGTCCTGGACCCTGACCCTGGCGCAGCCGACCAACAAGCAGCGCTCATTCTTCAACGGCTTTTTCGGCACGCCGCCACAGGCTCGCCTCGCGATCCTGCGCCGCATTCCCGCCACCAACCCGCCCCGCTACGGCCTGCGCAGCCAGGGCTCGGTCAAGGTGCTGACGCCCTACCTCGGGCAGACGGTCAAATTCGGCTCGGCGCTGAAAGTCGAAAAAGGCGACATCGTCGCCATCACCGTCCCGACCTGGGCCCCGGCGTTTGCCCAGGACCTGCCGTCGAACAGCGTCTGGCGCGCCAGCCGGGAGCCAGGGACCTGCACCAACTCGACCGACATTCGCCAGGGCGAGCCGCTGGAGTCGGTCAACCGCCGCGCCACCTTCGGCTGCAAGTACTCGACGGCGCGACTGCTTTACACGGCCACTCTCGTCGAGGGCTGAGCGGCAACAGGGAGGGGCTGAGCGCCCCTCCCATTAAGCCGCTGAAGGCAGAACCCGGGGGGTGGCCTGGTCCTGGGGCAGAGCCGCCGCGCTGGCGATCAAGCTCTGGAACTCGTTCAGGGCCAGGTGCCCGACTGCCTCGAGGATCTCCTCGTCGGTCCAGCCGATCTCCCGTGCCTCCTCGTGCAGGTGGAGCGGGGGAGGGCCATCGGCGTCGAGGGCCTCTTTGAGGAAGGCGAGCAGGGCTGCCTCCTTCTCATCGGCGGAGCTGAAGCTGCGGGCGCGAGAGACCTCATCGAGGCCGAGTCCCGCCCGCCGCGCCGATTTTGCGTGCTGGGCGATGCTGTAGTTGTCCTCACGGTGCTCAGCGACCGCCAGGGCGATCCGCTCACGGGTCGCCTGAGGCAGGACGCCGCCGCGCAGCTCCGAGCGCATCCGCGTGTAAGCGCGGAGCACGGCGGGGGAGCCAGCCAGCACACCAACGAACTTGGTCACCGCGCCGCCGGCGGCCTGGATGCTCTTGATCAGCGGAGCGCTCTCGTCTGGAGCGGTCAGCTCATCGTGGATCTGGAATCTGCTTACTGCGGTTTTTACCGTCACGTCGCTTCTCGTCTCTGGCTCTGCTGGGGCGAAATTCGCTTTACAGAGCCTTTACGTGGCCTTTACTTTACTTTGAGCTTGTAACTTACAAGGAGTAAGTTATACCGGCTTTCGGACGTATCCGCAAGGCCCTCTCCGCTGGCCGAGACTGCCGCTTATCTACCCGTTTTACGGCGATATGCACCCATTCGGTTCATTCGCCTATCGTTGCGGCCTTCTCGCGGACAAGCCAAGGAGGCCGGAATGCCAGAGCAACCCCGTAGCGCCGCTGACGTAATCGAGATCGTCAAGCAGAACGATGTGCGGTTCGTCCGGCTCTGGTTTACGGACGTCCTCGGCCAGCTCAAGAGCTTCTCGATCAACGCTGCCGAGCTCGGGGACGCCTTCGACGGGGGGATGGGCTTCGACGGCTCCTCGATCACCGGCTTCAACCCGATCGAGGAGTCGGACATGATCGCGATGCCCGATCCCTCGACCTTCGCCCTGATCCCCTGGCGGCCCGAGGGCGAGAACGCCGTGGCGCGCATGTTCTGCGACATCCGCGTCCCCGGCGGCGGTCCCTACGAGGGGGATCCGCGCTGGATCCTGCAGCGGGCGATGAAACGGGCCGAAGAGATGGGCTTCGAGGCCTACAACATCGGCCCCGAGCTGGAGTTCTTCTACTTCCGCTCGGCCAAGCCGGAGGGCGGCGTGCCCGAGGTCCTCGACGAGGGCGGCTACTTCGACCTGACCACGCTCGACGCCGGCTCCGACGTGCGCCGCGACACGGTGCTGGCGCTGGAGAAGATGGGGATCCACGTCGAGTACACCCACCACGAGGTCGGCCCCTCCCAGCACGAGGTCGACATGCGCTACAAGAACGCGCTCGAGATGGCCGACGACTGCATGACCTACCGGATCGTCGTCAAGGAGTACGCGATGAAATACGGCTGGCACGCGACCTTCATGCCGAAGCCGCTGTTCGGCGAGAACGGCTCCGGGATGCACGTCCACCAGTCGCTCGCCAAAGACGGCAAAAACGCTTTCTACGACGAGGACGATCCCTACTACCTCTCGGCCACGGCGAAGTCGTTCATCGCCGGGCAGCTCAAGCACGCGCGCGAGATCTCGCCGCTGTTTGCCCAGTGGGTCAACTCCTACAAGCGCCTGGTGCCGGGCTATGAGGCGCCGGTCTACCTGGCCTGGTCGCGGCGCAACCGCTCGGCCCTGATCCGGGTGCCGCTCTACCACCCCGGCAAGGAGGGCGCGACCCGGGCCGAGCTGCGCTGCCCCGACCCCGCCGCCAACCCCTACCTCTGCTTCGCCGGGATGCTGCAAGCGGGGCTGGAAGGGATCGAGAAGGGCTACGAGCTGCCGGAGCCGATGGAGCAGAACCTCTACCACCTCTCCCAGGAGGAGCTCTCCCACCAGGGGATCGAGCAGCTGCCGGCAACGCTCGGCGAGGCGATCGAGGTCGCCGCCGACTCGGAGCTGGTGCTGCGGACCCTGGGCGAGCACACCTTCCGCCGCTTCGTCGAGATCAAGCGGCAGGAATGGGACGAGTACCGGGTCCAGGTCACTCCCTTCGAGATCGAAAACTTCCTGCCGATTCTCTGAGGCAGGGATGGCGACGCTGCACGTCCTCCGCGTTTTCACCGACGAGGCGGGCGCGTGGGGCAACCCCCTCGGCGTCTTCCTCGACGGCGCCGAGGTGCCGGCGGAGCGACGCCAGGAAGTCGCCGCGGACCTTGGTTTCTCGGAGACGGTCTTCGTCGACGACCTCGACAGCGGCGCCTGCCGGATCTTCACGCCGGGCTCAGAGCTCGGCTTTGCCGGCCACCCGAGCGTCGGCACCGCCTGGCTGCTGGCGCGGGAGGAGGTGGCGATCGAGACGCTGCGCCCGCCGGCCGGCGACGTCGCCGTGCGCTTTGACGGCGAGCTCACCTTCATCGTCGCCCGGCCCGAGTGGTCGCCGCCCTGGCACGTCGTGCAGATGGACGACCCGGCCGCGATCGACGCCCTTGACGGGCCGCCTCCGGGGCTCGACGAGGTCTACTGCTGGGCCTGGGAGGACGAGGCGGCGGGCGTGGTGCGCTCGCGCTGCTTCGCGATCGAGGACGGCGTCGGCGAGGACGAGGCGACGGGCTCGGCCGCGATCGTGCTCAGCGCCGAGCTCGATCGGGAGCTGACGATCCACCAGGGCGCGGGGTCGCTGCTGTGGGCGCGCCCGGTTGGGGACGGCACCGCGGAGGTCGGGGGCCGCTGCGCCCTCGACGAGGTCCGCGAGTACTAGGAGGGTCGGTCTGAGGCGACGCCGGTCGCCTCGGGCGCCGGCGTGGGCGCGGCGCCGCCCGGGCGTGAGAGCGCCGACGGCCACCAGAACTTGTCGCCGAGGGTGAGCGCGATCGACGGGACGAGCACGCTGCGGACGAGGAAGGTGTCTAGGAGGACGCCGAAGGCGACCACGAAGCCGAGCTCGGTGAGGAAGGTGAGGGGGAGGACTGCGAGGACCGAGAAGGTCCCGGCGAGGACGATTCCGGCGCTGGTGATGACGCCGCCGGTAACGGCGAGGGCGCGCAGCATCCCCTGCTGGGAGCCGTGCTTTTCGGTCTCCTCGCGGGCTCGGGCGACGAGGAAGATGTTGTAGTCGACGCCGAGCGCGACCAGGAAGACGAAGGCGAAGAGCGGCAGCGAGGGGTCCGAGCCGGGGAAGCCGAAGATCACGTCGAAGACGAAGTAGCCGACCCCCAGCGCGGCCAGGAAGCTGATGATCACGGTGCCGATCAGGACCAGCGGCGCGACGACCGCACGCAGCAGCCCGATCAGGATCAGGAAGACGACGACCAGGATCAGCGGCGGGATTACGATCGAGTCCCACCCGGCGGCGTCGCGGACGTCGAATTCGACCGCCGTCGGGCCGCCGACGAGGGCCGCGGGTTCGGCTGACTCGGCCGCGTCACGGATCGGTTCGACCAGGTCGAAGGCCTCGGTCGAGTAGGGGCTGGGTTCGAGCGTCGCCTGGATCAGGGTCCCGGGCGGGCCCTCGGCGACCGGCGGCGAAACCGCCTCGACGCCGTTGACGCCTTCCACGGCGCTCTTCACGCCGCTCACATCGGCGGAGTTCTTGACGATGATGTCGGTCAGCGCCGTGGTGCCGGAGGGGAAGCTTCGCTCGAGCAGATGCTGGCCTTCGACCGATTCGACTTCGGTCCGGTAGCTGTCTTCGCTGGTCAGTTCGGTCGAGAAGAAGGCAAAGCCCGCGCAGAAGACGAGCAGCACGCCGAGCGAGCCGAACATGATCCGGCGCGGCGAGATCGCGACCCGGTTGCCGACCCGCGCCCAGAAGCCGTGGGTGGCGTCGGCGGCGTGCTCGAGCTTGTAGCGGCGCATCTCATACGGCGTGAACACGGCCCGGTCCAGCGGCCCGACGATCAGCGATGGGATCAGGCCGCGGCTGACGACGCGGAGGATCCAGTTGAGGAGGACGAGCGGAAGCAGGATCAGGACCACCAGGGAGGCGAGGATGACCCGGATCAGGGCGCCCGCGCCGGACCCCTCGACGATGCGCTGGCGCGCCCGGTCTGAGACCCGCTGCGCGGCCGGGGCGGTCTCCGGCGTGTGTGGGACGAAGGGCCAGAAGGCGCGGCGGCCGAAGATCGTCAGCAGCGCCGGCAGCAGGGTCAGCATCGAGAGCGCGGCGCAGGCAATGCCGATCGCGGCGATCGGGCCGAGGCCGGAGGTGCCGTTGACCTTCGCGATCACCAGGCAGAGCAGGGCGGCGATCACGGTCAGCGCCGAGGCGAAGATCGCCGGCCCGGCCGATTCCAGGGCCGTCCGCATCGCCTCGTGCTTGTCGGTGGTGTGGTGCAGCTCCTCGCGGTAGCGGGCGACCAGAAGCAGCGCGTAGTCGGTTCCCGCGCCGAGCACGAGGACCGACATGATCGAGCTCGACTGGCCGTTGATCGTCACGCCCAGCTCGGAGACGCCGTAGCCGATCGAGCGCGAGAGAAGCTCCGCGAAGATCACCGCGATCAGCGGGATGAAGAAGAACATCGGCGAGCGGTAAATCACGATCAGCAGGAAGATCACCAGGCTGAGCGCCGCCAGCAGCAGGGTGCCGTTGATGCCTTCGAAGACTTCGATCGCGTCGGCGGAGAAGCCGGCACCGCCGGTGATCTTCACCTCGAGACCGCTGGGCGGGTTTTCGATCCGCTCGCGCCAGTCCTTGACCGGATCGACGATCCGGTCGCCCTCGCCGTTGGCCTTGATGTAGGAGGTGACGATCGCGGCCTTGCCGTCGGCGGAGCAGACGGGGCCGACGAACGGCGCGTAATCGGCGGGCTGGCCGGGCACGGTGCTGGTGGTGGTGCCGCAGCCAGGCGGCAGGTTCTTCGCCCCTTCGGAGGTCTCCTGCGTGTCCTGCTGTTTGCCACCAGCGGCGGCGGTGGCGCCGTCGGGGATCACGCCGGGGAAACGCTCCGCGGTCATCGCCTTGACGTCTTCGACGATCGTCTGCTGGTCGGCGGGGGTCAGTCCCGACTCGCGGCGGAAGATGATTACGGCCGGCGCGATTTCGCCGTTCTGCAGAGACTCGGTGGCCTTCAGGGCCGCCGTCGACTCGGCATCGCCGGGCAGGTAGGAGGTCGCCTCATTGCTTTCGGCGTCTTCGAACTTGCCGGGCAGGTTGGCGGGCCCGGCGGCAATGAAGACCACCAGGAACCAGGCAGCGAAGACGATCCACTTGGCCCGGCGGCCGGCGGGGAAGGTGAAGAGCGAGCCGCGCACTACGGCATCTCTATCAAAGAAGGCCGACTAATTCTTCTGGATCCGTCACAGGTGCCTGGCAAGCGAAGTTCTCGCAGACGTAGGCGGCCGCTTTGCCGCCGACCAGAGGTCGCTCGCGCAACAGCGGCGGCTCCTCGCTGCCCTGCGGGCCGCCGGCGAGGACGAGGTGGGGGCGGAAGGCGGAGCGGACCGTGGCGCTCAGCTCATCCAGGTGCTCGCCGACCAGGGCCACCTCCGTGACCTGGGCCAGGTGGAGGTCGAGCGCGCGCAGCAGGTGAGCGAAGGACTCGGGGTGAGCGGTGGCCGGTTCGGCGAAGAGGGCGAAGATGCCCTCGGCCTGGCGCTCGTAGGAGCGCTCGCCGCTGAGCGCGGTCAGCCTCAGCATCCCCATCGCCGCCGAGCTGTTGCCGGACGGAATCGGGTGGTCGCCGATCTCCTTGCGGCGGGCGATCAGCTCCTCGTGGTCGTCGGAGGTCGAGAAGAAGCCGCCGCGCTCGGTATCGCCGAAGCGGGTGACGATTGTGTCGGCGAGGGTGCGGGCGCGCTCGAACCAGCGCGGCTCGAAGGTGGCTTCATAGAGGGTCAGCAAAGCTTCGAGCAGGAAAGCGTGGTCCTCGAGGTAGGCGTTGAGGCGGGCGTCGCCGTCCTTGTAGGTGCGCAGCAGCCGGCCGCTCTCGTCGGTCAGGGAGCTGAGAACGAACTCAGCGCAGCCGCGGGCGGCAGCCAGGTAGTCGTCGCGGCCGAGCACGGCGCCAGCCTCGGCCAGCGCGGCGATCGCCAGCGCGTTCCAGGAGGTCAGCCGCTTGTCGTCGAGGCCGGGCCAGACCCGCTGGGCGCGGGCGTCGTAGAGGGCCTGGCGCGCCTCGTCGAGGCCGGGTGGGGCGATTTCCTCGCGTGGATCGGGACCGAAGCGCTCGGGGCCGCCGGGCAGGTGGAGGATGTTGGCGCTCTCGAAGTTGCCGCTCTCTGTGACGCCGTAGTAGTCGATCACCGCCTCCGCGCGGTTGCCGAGCACGGCGCGGATCTGCTCCGGGGTCCAGACGTAGAAACGTCCCTCCTCACCCTCGGAATCGGCGTCGAGGGCCGAATAGAAGCCCCCCTCAGGGCCCCGCATCTCCCGCAGCATCCAGTCCAGCGTCTGCTCGCAGACGCGGCGGTAGCGCTCGTGGCCGAGCGCCTGCCAGCCGTGCAGATAGGCGCGGGCCAGCAGCGCGTTGTCGTAGAGCATCTTCTCGAAGTGGGGGACGAGCCAGTTGGCGTCGACGGAGTAGCGGGCGAAGCCGCCGCCGATCTGGTCGTAGATGCCGCCGGCCAGCATCGCGTCGAGCGTCCGCTCCGGGATCTCGCGCTCGCCGCGGGCCAGTAGCAGCTCGACGGCCGAGGCCGGGGGGAACTTGGGAGCGGTGCCGAAGCCGCCGCGCTGGGGATCGGCGCTGGATTTGAGGCGGACGATCGCCTCCTCCAGCTGGCCGGCCTCAGGCGGTTCGGAGCTGGGCTCGATCAGTCCGACCGCGCCCAGGCGCTCCCTGGTCGCAGCGGAGCGTTCGCGGATCTCGTCGCGTTTGCGCTCGAAGGCGTCGAGGACCGCTTCCATCACCATCCGGAAGCTCGGCATGCCGCGACTCTCGTCGGGTGGGAAGTAGGTGCCGCCGTAGAACGGCACTCCCTCGGGGTCGAGGAAGACCGTCATCGGCCAGCCGCCCTGGCCGCTGATCGACTGCACGGCCTCCATGTAAATGGCGTCGACGTCGGGCCGCTCCTCGCGGTCGACCTTGACGTTGACGAAGTGCTCGTTCATGTAGGCGGCGGTCTCCGCGTCCTCGAAGGACTCGCGCTCCATTACGTGGCACCAGTGGCAGGCCGAGTAGCCGACGGAGAGCAGGATCGGCCGATCCTCGTCGCGGGCGCGCGCCAGCGCCTCGGCCCCCCAGGGGTACCAATCGACGGGATTGTCGCGGTGCTGCAATAGGTACGGGCTGGTCTCCTGGGCGAGCCGGTTCGGCATCGCTTTCAGCCTACCCGCGGGCACCTGCAGGCCAACTATTCGGGGGGTCGGATTGCCTAAAATTCGAGTCCCCTAGCGGAAACGGTGCGGTTTTCCTAACTGGCTCTGCAATCAACCACTACCTTCTGCCCGGTGGCGAACGTACGTACCTCTCCGAAGCGCGATCCCGAGGTCGAGGCAGTGCTCGAGAAGCTCGCCCACGAGGATCGCGAGGTCGTCGAGGGGGCGCTGGCAAAGGCCGAGAAGACCGAGGCCGAGCTGCGCTATCTCGCCGACCACGACTCGCTCACCGGTCTGCTGAACCGCCGCTGCTTCCGCGCCAAGCTCGATCGCTATGTCTCCTTCTCCGCCCGCTATGGCGGTCAGGGCGCGGTGATGATCATCGACATCGACGGCCTCAAGGAGGTCAACGACCGGCTCGGGCATCAGCCCGGCGACAACCTGATCCGCAGCGTCGCCGAGATCCTGCGCGAGCGGGTGCGCACCACCGACATCGTCGCCCGCCTCTCTGGCGACGAGTTTGCCGTGCTGGTGCCGCAGACCGACACAGCAGGCGCGCTGCAACTCGGCGAGGACCTGCGTTCGCAGGTGGCCGAGGGCTTCCCGTCCGGCTCTGAGCTGGGGGTGGCGACGATCAGCGTCGGCATCACGATGTTCGGCGGCAAGCGCGACGTCGGCGCCGAGGCAGTGCTGGTGGCCGCCGACCAGGCGATGTACCAGGCGAAGGCCGAGGGACGAAACCGGATCGCCCTCTTCCACGGCCCCGAGGATCACAAGAACGTGCAGCAGCGCGGTCAGACGACCAGCGCCAGGATCCGCGACGCGCTCACCCAGAACCGCCTCAGCCTCGCCACGCAGCCGATCCACAGCCTCGCCTCCGGCGGCATCGAGCGCTACGAGCTGCTGCTGCGGATGACCGGCGACGACGGCGAGCTGCTGCCGGCGGCGTCTTTCATTGACGTCGCGGAGCGATCCGGGATGGTGCAGGAGCTGGACCGCTGGGTGGTGGCGCGGGCGCTCGAACTACTCGCACAGCGCGAGCAAGCGGGGGAGCCGGTCTCCCTCCACGTCAACCTCTCCGGCGCCTCGCTGACCGACATCTCGGTGCTGGAGTTCATCGAGCGACGCCTCGACGAGGGCGACGCCGATCCCAGCCGCTGCACCTTCGAGATCACCAAGACCGCTCGCCTCGACGACTATGAGACGGCGGCCGGGTTCGCCGACCGGCTGACCGAGTTCGGCTGCGAAGTGGCGATCGACGACTACGGGTCCGGCTTCAGCCCCTTCCATTATCTGAAGGAGATCCCCTTCGACGTGATCAAGATCGACGGCGCCTTCATCCGCGACATGCCGCGCAACGACGCCGACCAGCTGACCGTGAAGGCGATCGTCGAGATCGCCCGCGGCCTCGGCAAGACCACGATCGCCGAGTTCGTCCAGGACGACGAGACGATCCGGATGCTGCGGGAGTACGGCGTCGACATGGCTCAGGGCTTTCACCTCGGCCGGCCGGTCGACGCCGCCGAGAGCCTCTTCTCCCAGCCGGTTTAGGGCTAGCCGCGGGTCAGGTCCGCGGCGAAGGCCTCGAAGGCGTCGAGGTAGCGCTGCAGGTCCTCGTCGGAGTGGGCGATCGAGAGGGTCCACTCCTCCTCGGTGCCCGGGGTCATGAAGATGCCGTGGTTCATGTGGTAGAGCCAGGCGAGGGTCGAGAGCTCGTCGTCGACCTTGGTCAGGTAGTCGCGATACTCATACATCCGCTCCGGCGAGAAGATCACGCAGCCCTTGGCGCCGATGCCCTCCGTGTAGGCCGGCAGCTGGTGGGCGTCGATGATCTGCTGGCAACCGTCGAGCAGGCGCCGGTTGGTCACTTCGAAGCGCTCGTAGACGTCGTCGGTGAGGACCTCGGTCAGGGTCGCCTGGGCCGCGGCCATCACCAGCGGATTGCCGTTGAAGGTCCCGTATTGCTTGACGGTGCCGTCGGCGACGATCGCCGCCAGCTCGTCGCTCATCCCGATCGCCCCGCCGGGATAGCCGCCGCAGGTTGCCTTGGCCAGGGTGATCATGTCCGGGAGGACGCCGAAGCGGGCGGTGGCGCCGCCGGAGGAGATCGTGGCGCCGGTCTTGACCTCGTCGAAGATCAGCTTGACCCCGTGCTGGGCGGTCAGTTCGCGGACCCGCTCCAGATAGCCCGGGCGCGGCGGGATGATGTTGATGTTCATCATCGCCGGCTCCATGATCAGGCCGGCGACCTGGTCGCCGATCTTCTCCAGGACGCTGGCCAGGGCGTCGGCGTCGTTGAAGGGGACGGCGCGGGTCAGGGCCCTGAAGGCATCCGGGACGCCGCCGCCGTAGGGGACGCTGACCGGGTCGTCGCGGGCGCCGAGCGCCTCCAGCGGCGGGTAGACGGAGACCATGACGGTGTCGTGATGGCCGTGGTAGGAGCCCTCGATCTTGAGGATCGTGTCGCGGCCGGTGGCGCCGCGAGCAAGGTGGACGGCATCCATCGTCGCCTCGGTGCCGGAGTTGTTGAAGCGCCACTGGGGCAGGCCGAAGCGCCGTTTGAGCTCGGTGGCGACGACGATAGAGCCGTCGGTCGGGGCGGCGAAGTGGGTGCCTTCGTCGACCCGCTTCTTGACCGCGGCGCCGACGGCCGGGTTGGCGTGGCCGATGCACATCACTCCGAAGCCGTTGTGGAAGTCGACGTACTCGTTGCCGTCGACGTCCCAGACGCGGCTCCCTTGACCGCGCTCGAGGTAGACCGGCCAGGGGTCGTTTTCCTGGAAGGAGGAGGGGACGCCCCCGGGCATCACCTTGACGGCGCGCTCGAAGGTCCTGGCCGAGGCGCCGGTGCGGTTGCGGAACTGCTCCTGCTGGGCCTCGGTCAGCGCCGCGATCTGCTTGCGGTCGATCTGCTCCACCCGGCTGAGGCTAGCGGCCGAACCGTTTCGCCAGCCGCGTTTTCAGGTTGAGGAGGCCGGTCATGGCCCGTTCCGGCGGCGAGCCCTGGGGCGGCAGGGCGCCAAGCTGGCGGGCCATCTCGGCGCCGTTCATGTAGGCGTCGTTGTGGACGACCTTGCCGTCGCGGACGGTGAGGACGTCACAGCCCTGGACGTCGATCTTGGCCCCGTTGGGGAGCAGCCCTTCGAAGGGGGCGCTGCCGTCGAAGGTGCCGGTCGCATGCCAGTGCACGGCGGCCTTCTCGCCGTCGGCGAGAACGTCGAGGACCTCGAAGCTGAAGTCGGGGAAGGAGGCGAAGAGCTCACCGAACCAGCGGCGCAGGTCGTCGGGGACCTGCATGTCGGCGACGCCGTGGATGACGTCGCGGGTGCCCGGCTCCCAACAGGCGGCCATCGCCTCGATGTCGCGCGCCGCGACCGCCGCGAAATAAGCGCTGGCGACGGTGGCGGTGGTCGTTACCTCGCTCGTGGCCATGCGGTCAGGTTACCCCTGCCGCGGCTGCACGTCCAAGCGCAGCCGCGGCAGGCAACATTCGGCGTTCGTGGCGGTTAGCTGACTTTCGTCAGCGTGCCGGTGGGATGTCCCTCCCATTTGCAGAAGCCGATCAGGGTGTCGGATTCGAGCGTGAAGTTGAGTACGTACGTCAGTCCGGGCTCTTTGACGGTGAGATCCCATTTCGCGTTCGCCGGTTCCCCGACGAGGGAAAATGCCCTGGTCTCGCTCGCCGTCCAGCTGTCGCCGCTCTTGGTCAGAGTGACGGGCTGGCTGGTGTAGTTGATGCTGACGCAGTCGCCCGGAGGGACGTATTTGAGGACGGCGGTCGTGGCGCCGCCGGAGACGGTCAGCTCGACGGACGTCGTCGGGTCCCCGTAGGTGCCATCGCTGAGCGGGGCCGCTGCGGGCGGACCTGCCGGAGGCGCCGGAGGGGCAACCGGGGCTTTGTCATCGCCTTTGGCTTTCCCTTTGGGCTTGCAGCCTTTGCTTTTGCCTTTTTTCTTCGCCGATGCGACGGCCGATTTCCCGGCTTTCCCTTTGCCCGCTTTCCCTTTGCAGGCTTTGCCTTTTTTCGCGCCTTTCTTGGCGGCGGGCTCAGCGCTGCCCTGGACGCTGGCGCCGACGGTGGCGCTGAGTCCGAGTACAAGTGCCAGCGCCAGCGCGCAGGCGACTACGAAGTTGCGCTTCATGATTCCCCCAATCGATGAACGAAAAGTCGAGCAATCCTAAGCGGTTACTCGTCTACGGCGTGCCGGGGGGCGCCTCAGCCGCGCAACTGCGCACGCTTGATCTTGCCGCTGCTGGTCTTCGGCAGCTCGGCGACGAACTCGACGATGCGGGGGAACTTGTAGGGGGCGGTCTCGCGCTTGCAGTGCTCCTGCAGCTCCCGGGCCAGCTCCTCGCTGGGCTGGCGGTCGCGGGGGACGATGACGGCCCGGACGACGGAACCGCGCTCGGGATCGGGCGCGGCGACTGCCGCGGCCTCGGCCACGGCCGGGTGCGATTGCAGCGCCGACTCGACCTCGAAGGGACCGATCCGGTAGCCGGCCGAGAGGATGATGTCGTCGTCGCGGCCTTCGAAGAAGAGGTAGCCGTCCTCGTCTTCGCGGACCAGGTCGCCGGTCCGCCACCACTCGCCCTCGAAGCGCTCACCGTCGAGATAGCGGGAGAAGAAGGTGGGGGAGGAGGCGGCGCGCAGCTGCAGCTCGCCCTCGACGATTCGGGTCTCGATCCCGGGCAGCGGTTTGCCCATCGAGCCCTGGCGGACCGGCTCGCCGGCGAGGTTGCCGCTGACGTGACCGGTCTCCGTCTGGCCGTAGCCGTCGGCCGGCTCGAGGCCGGTCGCCTCGCGGAAGGCGGCGATCGTCTCCGGGTCGAGCGGCTCGCCGGCGGAGACCATCCTGCGCAGGGCGGGGAGGGGGCGCAGGGCGGTGCGCTTGGCCAGCATCCGGTACTCGGTCGGGGCTTGGCAGAGGACGTTGACGCCGAGCGCTTGGGCGAAGTCGAGCCGCTCGGCTGGGTCGAAGCGGCCGTCGTGGATGACTGCGGCGGCGCCGGTCAGCCAGGGGGCGAGAAAGACGTTGCGGGCTGACTTCGACCAGCCCGTCGCCGTCGTGCACCAAGCCAGCTCCCCCTTGCGTGAGCCGAACCAGTGCTCCGCCTGGGTCTGCTGCCCGAACAGGTAGCGGTAGGCGTGGACGACGCCGCGCGGCTCGCCGGTGGTGCCGGAGGTGAAGACGATCAGCGCCGGGTCCTCGGGGTCCATCGACTCGATCGCTGCGGGGGTCTCCTGCGGGCGGTCCTCGTCGAGCACGTCGGCGATCTCGGCCAGGGTCATCGTCGGCACGCCATCGGGCAGCTCGGCCAGGAGCTCATCTTCGCCCACGCAGAGCTTTGGGTTCGCAGCGGCAACCCGCAGCTCGAGGTCGTGGCGCCGCAGCTGCGTGCTGCAGGGCAGTGCCACCGCGCCCATACGCCAGCAGGCGAGCAGGCTCAGCACCCACTCGATCCGGTTGCCGACCAGAGTCATCACCACGTCGCCGCGCTGCGCACCGCGCGCCGCGAACGCCCCGGAGAGCCCAGCCGAACAGGCAATCAGTTCCCCGAAATACCAATCCCGCCGATTCGCCTCCCCATCCACAGCCACAATCCCTAGCCGCGAAGCCGGCGACCGCTCCATCAACTCCTCGATGAGATTCACGCGGGCCAAACTACTGGCCGATGGGCCGATAAGTTGACTCTGAGTCAACTTATCGGCCCATCGGCACCCTGGCTACCGGAGTTCGCTGGAGTTCTTGCCGAGTAGCTGCCGCGCCACGATCAGCAGCTGGATCTGCTGGGTCCCCTCGAAGATGTCGAGGATCTTGGCGTCGCGCGCCCACTTCTCCAGCAACTCGCTCTCGCCGTAGCCGACGCTGCCGCAGAGCTCGACGCAACCGAGCGTGATGTCGACGCAGGCGCGGCCGGCCTTGGCCTTGGCCATCGAGGCCTGCAGCGAGTTCGGCTTGCTGTTGTCGGCCATCCAGGCTGCCTGCAGGGTCAGCAGCCAGGCCGCCTCGTAGTCCGCCTCCATCTCCAGGAAGCGGGCCGCGGCGGCGTGCTGGGAGAGGGCGGGGGTGGAGTAGTCGACCTCGACCCCGGCCTCCTTGAGGCGCTTGCGCGTCTCCTCCAGCGCCGCCCGGGCGACGCCGACCGCCATCGCCGCGACCAGCGGCCGCGTGTTGTCGAAGGTTTCCATCACCCCGGCGAAGCCCTTCTCCTTCACCTCGGGGTCGCCGAGCAGCGCTTCTTTCGGCACCCGGCAATCCTGCAGGGTGAAGTTGGCGGTGTCGGAGGCGCGGATCCCGAGCTTGTGCTCGAGCCGGTCCAGCTCCAGGCCGGGGTTGTCGCGCTCGACGATGAACGACTTGATCGCCGCCCGGCCTTTGGAGCGGTCGAGCGTCGCCCAGACGACGATCAGGTCGGCGCGGTCGCCCGAGGTAACGAAGATCTTCTCGCCGTTGAGGACGTACTCGTCGCCGTCGAGCTCGGCGGTGGCACGGATCGAGGCCGAGTCCGAGCCGGCTTCCGGCTCGGTGATCGCCATCGCCGCC
>DASSFS010000117.1:0-8050 GCA_035694165.1 Solirubrobacterales bacterium
GAGGCGAGCCAGGCGAGGCTGCTGACCTGCGGTGAGGTTCGGGTCGAGCTCTCCGAAGCCGCGGAGGGGCTGCGCAAGGTCTCCGGGCCGGTGCGCCGCCACGTCCGCGAGTGCGAGGAGTGCGCCGACTTCCGCTCCCAGGTCCGCTCCAACGAGAAGGTTCTGGCGGCCCTCTTCCCGGCCGGTGCCCTGGTCGCCTTCAAGGGCTTCATCGCCGCCAAGCTCGGACTGGGTGGCGGCAGCGCGGGCACGGCCGGCGCGAGTGCCGCCGGCGCAGGCGCGGCTGGCGCCGGAGCCGCGGGAGCCGGCGCGGTTGGTGGCGTCAGCGCCGCCGCGATCGGCGGCAGCAGTGCTGCTGGTGGCCTCGGCGCGATTGGCGGTGCGATTGGGACCAAGGCGGTCGCCGGCGTCGTCAGCGCCGCGGTGCTTACCGTCGGCGCGGTCGAGGTGAAGCAGAACGTGAGCACGCCGGTCGACCCCGAGCCGAAGATCCACGTGCAGGCGTCGACCAGCCCCGCCCTCGCCCCGGCGCACGCAAGCGAGCCAAAGATCGTCACGGCTTCCCCGCCAGAGGCGACCGTGCCTCCCGCCCCGCCGGCGGTTGAATCGGTCCCGCAGGAGGAGGCCACCGCTGAGCCGGTACCGGTCGCGCTGGACGAGGAAGCGGCCGGGCAGTCCGCCGGCAGCGAAGAAACGATCAGCGCCGGTGATCCGACGGTCGAAGCAGTGACCGGCGCCACCCCGCAGACCGGCGCCACCGCGGGCGCCCCGCACGGCACTGGCGGCACGGTCGTCGTCACCGTCGGCAGCCCCAGCGCCACCCCACCCAGCCCCCCGCCCCCACCGGTGGCGTCTGAACCGGCCCCGCCCCCAGCAGCACCGCCAGCAGAACCGCCGCCGCCAGCTGAACTGCCGCCGCCGAGCTCCGACTCGGGCGCAGGCGAAACTCCGCCGCCGCCCCCGCCGGCTGACCCACAGGCCTAGCCAGCCCGCTCGCTACAGCGGGCGGCGCTAACCGAGGCCGATGACTTTGAGTCGGCGCATCAGGCAGGTGCCCGCGAATTTGCGGGTTTCCTCTAGCGAGTAGCCGAACAGCTCGAAGTCGTCTCCGTCTTTCGCCCAGGGCGGTGAGAGCACGCCGTCCGCCACCGGCAGCGATTCCTCCAGCGTGCGCTGGATCGCCCGCTTGTAGCGGTCGTCCTCGTGCGCCTTCTCGCGCAGGAAGACCGAGCCGAAGGCGACGTGGCGGTGCTCGTCGCGGGCAACCTTGCCGAACCCCTCGACGAAGGCCGGCAGCGTCTCCTCGCGTTCGTTGAAGTCCATGATGAAGTGCTGCCCCGTCAGGGCCAGCATTCCCTCGATAACCATGTGGTAGAGCGTCACCGCCTCGACCAGGGCCTCGGTGTCCTCCGGTTCGGCTGAGAGCCGCTCGGTGCGCTGCTTCAGCATCTCGTCGAAGAGGCGGCCGAAATTGTCGTTGAGGTGCTCGGAGGTCTCGACCAGCATCTCGCTCAGCCCGTCGGACTCGAGCACCCCGACCTCGCGATAGAAGCGCTCGAAGAAGCGGACGTGGCGGGCCTCGTCGGCGATCTGCGTGCAGAGGAAGATTTTCTGGTCCTCGGTCGGGGCGGCGCGCATGATCGGCCCCAGCTCCTCGGCGACTTTCTGCTCGCCGATGAAGAACGAGGAAAGCCCGTACATGCGCTGGAAGCGCTCCTCAGCGCTGATCCGCTCGTGCCAGTCTTCGCGGTCGCGGCTGAAGTCGAGCTCTTGGGTCTGCCACTGCTGGCGCTCCCAGAGCAGGTAGAGCTCCCCGTAGGTGAGGAGCTTGACGTCGGCGGTGCTATCGGCCGCCTTCATCAGCGCCGGATCGGCGGTCTCCTGGAAGTCCGCCCGCTCGGTCCTGGACTGGGTTCCGGTTGCCTCTTTGGCCTCCATCTCAGCTCTCCTCTCCGGTCGGCTGCTGGGGTTCCGGCGAGGCTACCGCATGTTTGGCTGAGTAGCCAGTTTTCTTTAGACGCTGTGCGTCTCGCCCGGTTTCATGACCACCACCTGGTACGAGGTCTGCGCCTCGACGTCGGCCTTGAAGGCGTCCGCGTCGGTTTCGATCGCCGGGAAGGTGTCGTAGTGCATCGGGATCACCGTTTTCGCCCCGATGAACTCGGCGGCGACCACGGCGTCGTGGCGGTCCATCGTGTAGTGGCCGCCGATCGGCAGCAGGGCGACGTCGACCGGGTTCCGTTCGGCGATCAGCTTCATGTCGCCGAACAGGCAGGTGTCGCCGGCGTGGTAGACGGTGACGCCGCCGATCTCGATCAAGAAGCCGGCCGGGACGCCGAGCGGAATCCCGTGCTCGGCGCTGAACGGCGCCTCTTCGGAGCCGGGAAGGGTGCTCGTGTGCCAGGCGGGAACCAGCTTGATCCAGCCCCAGTCGAACCTCACGGTGCCGCCGAGGTTGGGATCGCTGAGGGCTTCGATGCCCTGCCCCTTGAGCCATTCGGCGAGCTCGACGACCGCCACGCAGTGGGCGCCGGTGCGTTTGGCGACGGGGATCGCGTCGGCCATATGGTCGGCGTGGCCGTGGGTGATCGCGACGTGGGTCGGCTCGACTTCCTCGGCGGTGTGCACGGCCGCCGGATTGTTCGGCTTCAGGAACGGGTCGACCAGGACAGTCGCCTCGCCCTCGCTCAGCTCGAAACAGGACTGGCCATGAAACTTGATCTCCATCTCAGCTCTCTCCCTTCGGGTCGTCGTCCCCGTCGCCAGGGCCGCTCATCTCTTCCTTCAGTGCCCAGCCGACGGCGACTCCAACCATCATTCCCATCCGCGCCTCCTCGGCAAGCAGTGCCCGTACCGCGACGATCCGCTCGTCGGGATCGGGGACAGTCGCGGCCCTCAGCGCCTCGGCTTCGTGCGGCTCGCTGAACCAACCGCCCTCGGCGAGGGCGCCGGCGAGCACCTTCTGCAGCTGCGGCGCCGCTTGGGCGACGACCCGCTCGGCCTCGGAGAACCGCTCCGGGTCGAGCAGCCGCTCGATCGCGGCCTCGAACTCGCTCTCGTCAGGCACCGGCTCAGCCTAGTTACTCGGAGCGGTGCAGGGCCGCGGCCGCGAGACCGGCGACGCCGCCAACGGCACCGCCGACCAGGCCGGCGACAAGGTCGGCGCTCGGCACAAACAAGGGCAGGACGATCAGGACGGCCGCGGCGACCGCGACCCCGATCACGTCGTACTCCTCGTGGATCGAGCCCCGGGCCTCGGCGCGACGCAGGGCAAACCAGGCGGCAACGGCCCCCAGCGCCATCCCGTTGCCGCCGGCGATCACGGCAAATTCGTCGCGGGCATCGGCCACTCCGCTCGCGGCCAGCATCCCCAGCGCGCCGCTGGCGAGCAGCAAGACCGCGGTCGGGAGAGTTCCCAGCCGCCGCTCGACGCCGGTCGAGAAGATCGCCAAACCGAGCGCGACGACGAACAGATAGCCGACGTCGACGTAAGCGAAGGGGGCGGTGAAGAGCCGCCACCAGTCTTCCCCGAAGGGGACGATCAGCCCGCCGTAGGTCGAGAGCGAGTTGCCGCTGAGCTTCTGGACCAAGAGCAGGATCGCCGGGCCGAGGATCGCGGCGAGCGTCGCGTAGGGACGGGAGGGGCCGGGCGTCCCCGAGCGCGAAGGCAGGTGCAGCCGGCGGCGGCGCGGGCGCTGGGCCTCGAGGCCGTCGCCGCGGCGCTCGAGCTTCGGCGCCCGCTTGCGTAGGCGGGTGCCGCAATAAGGGCACTCGGTTACGTAAGGACTGACCTCCGAGCCGCAGTTCTTGCAGATGACGCTGAGCTCAGTCTCGCTCATGGTCTATCGAGAATAGCCCCCTCGTACCGGACGCCGCAGACCTTGCCGGTGACATACTGCGGAGAACCCCATCTTCGAGGAGGAATTCACGTGGAGCTGAAGAGTCTGACCGAGCAGAAATCGCTACTCGCGACCCTGCCGCCAGGCAAACGTGCCCGCCTGCACCGGCTGCTGTTTGAGTTCGGTCCGGGCAACGGAACCCTGATGCTGCTGCCGATCGACCAGGGGATCGAGCACGGGCCGCGGGACTTCTTCCCCAACCCGGCGTCCAAGGACCCGGACTACCAGTTCCGGCTCGCGGCTGAGGCCGGCTACTCGGCCCTCGCCTGCCAGATCGGGATGGCGGAGAAGTACTACCCCGACTACGCCGGCCGGGTGCCGCTGATCCTCAAGGTCAACGCCAAGACCGACATCCCCTCCTCCGCCAAGGCCTTCTCCAGCTGTAACGCCAGCGTCGAGGACGGCGTCCGGCTTGGCGCCGACGCGATCGGCTACACGCTCTACGTCGGCTCGCCGCGCCAGGACGAGGATCTCGCCCAGCTGCGCCAGGTGCGCCAGGAATGCGATCGCTTCGGGATGCCGCTCGTCATCTGGTCCTACCCGCGCGGCGAAGCGGTCGAAGCGAAGGGCGGGCCCAACTCGTTCTACGCGATCGACTACGCGGCGCGACTGGCGATGGAGATGGGCGCGGACATCGTCAAGCTCAACATGCCGAAGATCGACGCCAAGAAGGACCAGGACGCACAGCCGCCCTACAACGAAATGCAGATCGACCAGGCCGAGGCGATCCGCCAGTGCGTCGAATCGGCCGGGCGGGCGCTGGTCGTCCTCTCCGGTGGCTCCAAGACCGACGACGAGACCGTCCTCCTCCATACCCGCGAGGTGATGGAAGCGGGCGGCTCCGGCGTGATCTTCGGCCGCAACGTCTGGCAGCGCGACTGGAACGAGGCGCTGGCGATCATCGACCAGATCAAGGCGACGCTGCTGTCCCACGTGCGCCGCACCCCTTAGGGCACTGAGAAGGAATCCAATAGGCAGCATCCTGCTGCTCGCTGTCGTCGCCGTCCTCCTCCTGCGGCCGTGGGAGGAGGATCGCGGCGCTGGCGAAGCCGGACCACGGACCGCCGCCGCTCTCGTCACCCGCGTGGTCGACGGAGATACGGTCGAGGCGCGGATCCAGGGCGAGGTCGAGGACGTGCGGCTGATCGGGGTCGATACGCCGGAGACGGTCAAGCCCGGCACGCCGGTCCAGTGCTTCGGCCACAGCGCCTCGGGCTTCACCCACCGGCTCCTGGAGGGACAGCGGGTGCGGCTCGTCTTCGGCGTCGAGCGGCGCGACGTCTACGGGCGCCTGCTCGCCTACGCGTACATCGGTCACAGGTTCGTCAACGCGGAGCTGCTCCGTCGCGGCCTGGCGCGGACGCTCGCGATCCCGCCCAACACGCGCTACAGAGCGCTCTTCGAGCGACTGCAGCTCGGCGCCGCAAGGGCCGGCCGCGGCCTCTGGGGTGCCTGTTCTCCCTGAACCGACTATTGCAGCTTTGCTACGGTGCCCCGCGGCCCTTTTGGCCCACCTTTATGAGAATGCGACAGAGCATCTCCCAGTTCGAGAACGCCTTCGAGCAGGAGACTTCATTGGAGCGCCGCCGGCGCGAGCAGCTGCGCAGGCGCGCTGCGAATCGCTCGCGGGCGCGGAAAATCAACCGCACTGAGCAGCACAGCAAGGTCCGGTTCAGCGTCCTCGCCGTCTGCCTGACCGTGACCGTCGTCGTCGTCGTCGTCGCCATGTTCGAGGCGCTCGCCTTCCTGATGGCCTAGCGCTCCGCGAACGAACCTCTCGGTTGAATAGACTCGCGCGCCGATGGCCCGACGCTCACTGAAGCCGCAGCTGAACCAGATCCGCGCCTGGGTGCACCAGGGGCGCACGGATGCCTGGATCGCGCACCAACTTGAAATCAGCACCACCGAGCTGCGCGAGTTCCGCAAGCAGTACGACCTCACGCCCGACGACGAGAACGCCGGCTCCAGCGAAGTCGACCTCCGCGACGAGATCGAAGCCGAGATCGAGGCAGCCGCCGCCGAGCAGGAGGACGAAGTGGAGGCGGATGAGGGCGACGAGGACGAAGAGGACGACGACGAGACTTCAGAGGGCGGCGGCTCCGGTCGTCCACGCCGCAGGCGCCGTCGTGGCCGCCGCGGTGGGCGTGGCCGGCGCAAAGAGCTCGAGGCGACCTTCGACCACGGCGAAGACGAGGGCTACGGCCTCTGGTTGGACGCTTCGGTCAAGGACAACCCGGTCTACGCTGAGCATTGGGCCGGAAAACGCGAGGTCACGGTCCGAATCGAGCCCGATCAGATCGTCATCCGCCGCCCCGGCGCCCCCGAGTCTCCGTCAGACGCAGACGCAGACGCGGATTCAGACGACTAGCTGTTCGTCTGACCAAGCAGAGCAAGGACGCAGGGAGCGTGGTGTGCTCTGCACACGAGCGACCGAGGACGCCGCTATGCGCCGGTCAGACGGGCAGCTGCCTGCCGCCGGCGAAGTCGTTGGCGCCGCGGAGATAAAGCCAGAAGGCGGCGTCGGCCAGCGACTGCGCCTCGCTCTCAGCCGCCGGGGCGACGTCGATCGCCACCTGCAGGCACCAGTCGGTGCCACGGCCGTAGAGCTCGGCCAGCTCGGCTGCCGTGAAGGTCGGGCCGATCCGCCGCCGCAGCTCTTCCCGCACCGTGTCGACGACGCGGTCCGCGAGCCGCCGCGCCCGCGGGTCCTCGATCGCCTGAAGGTGGCGCCAGCCCTCCTCCCACTGAAAGAGCGCGTTCTCGATCGGATAGGCCACCCGACGAGACTACCCAGCGCCGGTATCGGGGATTTCGCGCAGAGGTGCATTGGCTGAGCCGCAAGCGGCGGGGTCGAGCGGCCCTCGAACCTTCCAGACGGTGACCGGGCCGCTGCGCAGAAGTGGGGCGACGGCGGCCTCCCCCCGCAGCCAGCGGGTCTCGGGTGATCGGATCGGCTCGCCGGGATTGAGGAAGTTGAGGAAGGGGGCGGTGACCAGGTAGTCGAGGTCGGCCGCGTTGACAGCGACGCGGAAGCCCTCGCAGGAGGGGATGGCATTGAAGGCGCCGTGCGGCCCGCGGGCGCCGAGGTAGATGACCCGGTTGGAGAGGTCGGTGCCGTAGAAGCCGTACTGGGCGAAGCCGGCGGTGGTCCCGGCGAGGCCGATCCTGGCGTCCTCGAGGTTGCGGGCCCAGCGGTAAGCGGAGTCCAGGTTCATTCCCGGGATTGCTTCGGCGGCGACCTCGTTGCGGAAGCGTTCGTCGAGGTAGTGGCGCTGCACCGGGTATCCGATCGCCACCACAGCCAGCGCCAGCGCCGCGAAGCCGCCGACGACGATGCCGCGACTGGCGCCGCGGCCGCGGGCCAGCAGCAGGGCCGCGGGAATCAGCACGGCCAGGACCGCGACGAGCAGAGCGAAGGTGCGATCGGGGTCGCGGAGGACGCCGTCGCCGCGGTCGCCGAGCAGGAGGACGACCAGCAGCGCGCCCAGCAGCCACCACTGCCGCCGGCCCTGGTCGAAGAAGCGTGGCAGCGGCACCAGGACCAGGCCCGCCAGCAGCGCCCCGTAGAGGTAGCGAATGTTGATCCCGAAGGCCTCCGGCGCACCGTCGGCACCGGCGGCGCTGAGTGGCGTGAAGAGGTAAGCGAGAAAGCCGAACAGGGTCACGGCCCCGAGCGCGCGGACGATCCGGTCCCGGCCCCAGAAGAGAGCCACCAGCGCCGCCACGATCGCCCCGCCGACGACGAGCGGCCACAGGGCCCCGAAGCCATCGTGCAGGCCGGGGCCGAAGTACTCGCGCCAGACGCCGGTGTCGGTCGCGTAGTGGGCGATGCTGAAGTCGGGCCGCCCGACCTGCAGCCGTTCTGGATGCGGCAACGAGATCGGCCCCAGCTTCTCCACCGCGGGCAGCGGATTGCCCGAGACGACGAGGTTGCGCAGGTACCAGAACCCCCCGCCAAGCAACGCCGGCACGAACCACCAAGCCGCCGCCGCCCAACGCCGCCCCGCCGGCGCCAGCACCAACACCGCCACGCTCAACGCCGCCGCCATCGCGAGCACCGTCACCTTCGTCCCCGCCGCCAACCCCACCGCGAGCCCCGCCACCCCCAAAAACCATGGCCGATGGGCCGATAAGTTGCGCTTGGCGCAACT
>DASSFS010000118.1:0-27397 GCA_035694165.1 Solirubrobacterales bacterium
GCCGATCGCCTCGGAGACGTCGAGGCCGACGAAGTCGAGCAGGGCCAGCGGGCCCATCGGGTGGCCGGCGCCGAGCTTCATGCAGGTGTCGACCTCGCCCGCCTCCATCCCGGTCCGCTCCATCAGCCGGACGGCGTCGAAGAGGTAGGGGAAGAGCAGGCGGTTGACGACGAAGCCGGCTTGGTCGGGGACCTCAACGGCGGTCTTGCCGAGCGCCGCGCACCAGGCCAGGGCCTGCTCGCGCGAGCCGGCAGCGCCCTCGGGAAAGCAGACCTCGACCAGCTTCATCCGCGGCACCGGGTTGAAGACGTGGAGGGCGAAGAGCTTGTCGGTCCCGGCCGCCGTGGCGATCGCGGCGATGCTGAGGGAGGACGTGGTGGTCGCGAGGTCGGCGTTGGGGCAGGCCTCGGCGATGGTCGCCAGCAGCTCGCCCTTGGGCTCGACCTCCTCGACGATCGCCTCGACGATGATGTCGCACTCGGCGAGGTCCTTGGGATCGGTCGTGACCCGCAGCCGCGAGGGCTCGGCGCCCTCGATCTTGGCGCAGGCGGCGACCACTTTCTCCTCTGCGCGCCAGGCCGAAGCCTCGCTGCGGGCAAGCAGGATCGTGTCTGCCGTCGTGGTCGAGACAGCGGCGAGGCCGGTGGCGATTGCCCCGCTCCCCGCGATCCCCGGACTCTCGTACCCCTGATTAGAGCTCATGGGCGGGTTCCTATCAGTCTCTACGGGGGTCGTGCTGTGTGGCCAAAATCCTGGCTGACTGACCAGTCAATCGGCTATCTTCAAGTTAGGCACGAACTTGAGCGAAACGGAGATTCGGATGGCTGAGAACGGAAGCGGGCAGTTCGGTGGGCGCGAGGTGGTCATCGTCGAGGCGGCGCGGACGCCGATCGGTCGCGGTCATCCGGAGAAGGGCTACTACAAGGACCAGCACCCCTCGAACCTGCTGGCCAAGGTCTACGGCGAGCTGTTCGAGCGCTCCGGAGTCGACCCGACTGAGACCGGTGACGTGATCGCCGGCTGCGCCCAGCAGTTCGGCGAGCAGGGCGTGAACATCGGCCGCAACGCCTGGCTTGAGGCCGGGCTGCCGATCGAGACCCCCGCAACCACGATCGACCGCCAGTGCGGCTCCGCCCAGCAGGCGGTCAACTTCGCCGCCGCCCAGATCGCCAGCGGCGTCCACGACGTGGTCGTCGGCGGCGGCGTCGAGCACATGGGCCACATCTCCTTCGCCGACGGCTACGAGGTGATGAAAGAGCACGGCTCGCCGTTCTCGCCGGAGCTGATGGACCGCTACAACCTGATCCCGCAGGGGCTCTCGGCCGAGATGATCGCCGACAAATGGGAGATCACCCGCGCCGAGCTCGACGAGTTTGGCCTGCGCTCCCAGCAGCTCGCCGCCAAGGCGACCGAGGAGGGACGCTTCGAGCGCGAGACGATCCCCTACACGGTCAACGGCGACACCTACGTCACCGACCAGGGCTTGCGCGAGACGACCCTCGAGGCCCTGGCCGGGCTAAAGCCGGCCTTCAAGGAGGACGGCAAGATCACCGCCGGCAACTCCTCCCAGGTCTCTGACGGCGCCGCCGGCGTCTTGCTGATGGCGCGCGAGCGGGCCGACGCGCTGGGGCTGAAGCCGCGAGCCCGGATCTATGACCAGACCACGGTCGGCGTCGACCCGGTGATCATGCTGACCGGCCCGATCCCGGCGACCCAGAAGCTGCTCGAGCGCAACGGGATGACGATGGACGACATCGACCTGGTCGAGATCAACGAGGCCTTCGCCTCGGTCGTCGTCGCCTGGCAGCGCGAGCTGAATCCGGACATGGACCGGGTCAACGTCAACGGCGGCGCGATCGCCCTCGGTCACCCCCTTGGCTCGACCGGTGCGCGCCTGATCACCACGCTCCTGCACGAGATGGAGCGCACCGACAAGGAGATGGGCCTGGTGACGATGTGCTGCGGCGGCGGTCTCGGTACGGGAACGCTGATCCAGCGGGTCTGAGGGCCGCCGGCGAGGAATAACCGTGGCATCGGGGCCTGGCCAGCTGGCCAGGCCCTATATGCTCGCTTCCGATGGATCTGACGCTGTCGCCATCGGAGGAGGAGTTCCGCGACGAGGTTCGCACCTGGATTGAGGAGAACAATCCGGGTCCCGAGCCCGAGGCCGGTCTCGATGAGGTGATGGCTTTCCGTCGCGAGTGGCAGCTGAAGCTGCACGCGGCAGGCTGGGCGGGGATCTCTTGGCCGCAGGAGTACGGCGGCCGCGGCGCGACGATGATCGAGCAGGCGATCTTCGTCGGCGAGGCGGCCCGTCAGGAAGCGCCGAGCCCGGCGAACGTGCTCGGTCTGGCGATGGGCGGGCCGGTGGTGATCGCCCACGGCACCGACGAGCAGAAGCAGCGCTACCTGGAGCCGATCCTGACCGGCGATGAGATCTGGTGCCAGGGCTTTTCCGAGCCGGAGTCCGGCTCGGACCTCGCTTCGCTGAAGACCCGCGCGGTCAAGGACGGCGACGAATGGGTGGTGACCGGGCAGAAGGTCTGGACCACGTTCGCCCAGTACGCGAAGTGGTGCATGCTCGTCGCCCGCACCGACCCCGACGCACCCAAGCACCAGGGGCTCACCTACTTCCTGATGGACATGGAGCAGGAGGGGGTCGAAGCGAAACCGCTGGTCCAGATCACCGGCGAGGGCGAGTTCAACGAGGTCTTCATGGAGGAAGCTCGGATCCCCGACGCCAACGTCGTCGGCGGCGTCGGCAATGGCTGGGGGGTGGCGATCACGACGCTGATGAACGAGCGGGCGGGGCTTGCCTTCGGCGCCATCGCCCAGATCCAAAACGCTCTCGGGCGACTGGCCCGGCTGGCAACCGAGGTCCGCGTCAACGGCGGCTCGGCGGCTGATGACACCTACTACCGTCAGCGCATCGCCCAGCTCCACATCGAGGCCGAGACGATGCGGCTCAATGCCTACCGAGGCCTGACCAAGACGATGCAGTCGGGGATCCCGGGACCGGAGGGTTCGCTCGGCAAGTGGCAGTGGGCCGACATCAACCAGGGCCTGACCGAGTTGGCGCTGGAGATCGAGGGCGCCTACGCGCCGCTCGCCCGCGGCTCCGAGCACGCGATCGACAACGGCGCCTGGCAGTACGGCTTCCTCCGCTCGCGCGCCAACTCGATCGAGGGCGGGACCACCGACATCCTCAAGAACATCATCGCCGAGCGGGTACTCGGCCTGCCAAGGCTCAGATGACCGAGACGGCCCCCGTAAACGGAGCTTAGGCATGTACTTCGATCTCACCGACGAGCAGCAGGCGATCAAATCGACCGCCCACGACTTCCTCGCGTCCCGCTTCAAATCGGACCGGATGCGCGAGATCGCCGCCAGCGACGACGGCTTCGACGCCGCTGGCTGGGGCGAGATGGCCGAGCTGGGCTGGGCGGGGCTGGCGGTGCCGGAGGAGTGGGGCGGCCAAGGTTTGGGGATCGTCGAGCTCGCGGTCCTCTTCGAGGAGATGGGCTACGCGCTCGCACCTTCGCCACTCTTCTCCAACACGCTGGCCGGTCTGGCGCTGAGCCTCTGCGGCTCCGACGACCAGCGCGAGCGCTTCCTGCGACCGCTGGCCACCGGCGAGCTGCGCGGCACGCCCGCCCTCTGGGACGCGGGCTCGCCGGCGACGATCGGCGAGTTCACGATGGAGGCCAGGCCGGACAGCGACGGGGCCGTGCTCGACGGCGAAAAGACGCTCGTCCCCGACGCCGCCAGCGCTCACTTCTTTCTCGTCTCCAGCAGCGACCACCGGCGCCATCTGGTCGAGCGCGGCGCCGATGGCGTCACCGTCGCGCCCGAAACCGGCATCGACCCCACCCGCCGCTTCTCCTCGGTGCGCTTCGACGGCGTCCGGGTCCCCGCTGCCGACACGTTGCCCGCAGAGGGGGCCGACTACTACCCCGTCTTCCATCGCATTTGCGTCGCCCTCGCCGCCGAGTCGACCGGGATCGCCCAGCGGACGCTGGAGATGGCCGTCGAGTACGCCAAAGACCGGCAGCAGTTCGGGCGCCCGATCGGCGCCTACCAGGCTGTTTCCCATCGTTGCGCGCAGATGCTGCTGGAGACCGAGAACGCCCGCTCGGCTGTCTACGGCGCCGCCTGGGCGGCCGACGCCGAGCCGGAGTCGCTGCCGCTGGCGGCCTCGATGGCCAAGGCCTACGCCGGCGACGCCGGCTGGCGGGTCCCGGACGCATCGATCCAGGTCCACGGCGGCATTGGCTTCACCTGGGAGCACGATCTCCACTTCTTCCTCAAGCGCGGCCGCTCCAACGCCGCGATCTTCGGCGACTCCAAGTGGCACCGCGAACGGGTCGCTGACGCGGTCTTGGCGCGCGCCGCCGAGCCGGCCGCGGTCTGAGCGCCGTAGACCCGATGAGCGCGCTCGACCGTATCTCCGTCGCCGCGATCGGCACTTCCGTCGCCGACCTCGAGGCCGAGACCCTTCGGGCCGAGGCCGCTGGGGTCGAGTGTGTTTGGGCGCCGGAGCTGTTCCGCAGCGCCGTTACCCAGGCCGCCTACCTGGCGGCGAAGACCGAGCGGATCGACGTCGCGACCGGGATCGTCTGGGCTTTCACCCGCAGCCCCTTCATCCACGCCATCACCGCGCTCGACATCGACGAGATGTCAGGCGGGCGCTTCCGGCTGGGGATGGGCGCCGGGGTCAAACGCCTGAACGAAACCTGGCACAACGCCGCCTACGGCAAACCGGCGCCGCACCTGCGCGAGGCGATCGAGGCAACGCGGCTGATCATGCGCCAGGCAAGCGCCGGCGAGCCGATCCGCTACGAAGGCGAGTACTACGACATCGACATCAAGGGGTGGGTCCGACCCCATCCAGCGCCACGCGAGTTCGTCCCGATCTACACCGCTGCCATCCAGGCCGGCATGGCGCGGATGGCCGGCGACGTCGCCGACGGGCTGATCGGACACCCGATCCAGAGCTTGCGCTGGATCGACGAGGTCGTCGTCGACGCCTTCGAAACCGGGCTCAAGCGCTCCGGTCGTGAGCGCGCGGACTTTGACTACCTGCCAACCGTCTGCTGCGCGATCGACGACGACGAGGGGCGGGCGATCGAGATGGCCCGCCGCACGATCTCCTTCTACGCGACCGTCAAGACCTACATGCCGCTCTGGGAGCTGCACGGCTTCGCCGACAACGCGACCGCCGCAGGCGAGGCCTTCCGCCGCGGCGACCTCGCCGGCGTACCGGCGGCGATCAGCGACGAGATGGTCGAGACCTACTGCGCCGCCGGCCCACTCGACAAGGTTCGGGCCCGGGTCGAGGCGACCGCTGAACGGGCCGACGGCCTCTTCCTGACGCCGCCGACCTACTTCATCTCGCCCGAGGAGCTGAGCGAGTTCCAGAACCGCATCATCGACGCCTTCGGGCCGGCGGCCTAAGGTTCGTTTGCTGACGGATGCATTAGCGCAAAAACCTCAGCGTTAAACAGCATTCACTCGTATAGTGAGAGTGAATGAAGAGATTAGTGGTGGGGAAGCGTTTGTTCCGCTACGCATGCCCAGCTCTGTGTCTTGGCGTCCTTGCGGTGACGTCTGGGGGTGTGTCGTCGGCGGCGGCCTCTGGCAGCGTGGATCGGAAGTTCGTGGAATCCACCTTGACGATCACGCCGACGCCCGCCGGAGAAGTGGAAGCCGTGGGTGAAACCTATGTGCGCATGCCGATTGCGACGATTATCGGGAGGAACATCCTCGGGTCCACGGGGGAAAGCAGCAGGCGACTCTCCGCCGAACAGTACCTGGCTTCCGGCATAGGGGTGGCCGGCGACATAGACGACCAGCCGTCGGAAGTCTCACGGATGGAAGTAGAGCAGGGCGAGCTCCGGACCTGGTCGGTGGACGAGGACGAACTCTTTCCGGGGTACGAAGAACAGGCTGGTCAATTCAGCATCCTTTGGGATGACGAAGTTCGAATTCGTAGCAGCCGGCCGATGCCGGACGTGGGGTTCACCTGGCTGGTTCGCATCGTCGTTTCCGACGCAGGAGTCCAGGCGCTGAACCCCCCTCCGAGAATGCTGCATGAAAGTCCGGAAACGGTTGCGGTATGGCGTTTCGCTCCAGGTGAAGCCCGCAGCGTCGAGGTCATGCTTGAGCTTCCCTGGGCGTCCCAAGTCTACGGGGCCGTCAGCGATGGAGACTGGTGGTCGTCCTGGGCCCTTGCCCTGATGCTCTCCGAGGTCCTCTTCATCTTGGTTCTCTTCCTCCTCTTTCGCCGCGGCACGCTGGAGGGTCCCGAGGCCGAGACCAAGGCCTTCGCCCATCAACTCAGGTGGATGTTGGTCGCGTCTGCCTTTGCCGTAGCGACCAGCCTGGCAGTTCTCTTCGAAAACGCCTACGAGTACTCCGACTGGAACCCATTCGCTCGAAGCCTGGTTGGCGCTCTGCCTTCGCTGCTGGCAGTTTTCTGCTTCAGCGCGGTCTATCTCACCTGTCGGCCTGAGGGCAGCTGGCGCAAGACGATGCCGGCGGCGGCCGTGATCGCGGCCGTTTTCCTTGGCCTGGCCTCCCTTGGAGAAGGAGCTTTCGGAAGCCCCGGGGACGCAGTGGAATTGCTGGTATCGCTCTTGGCCATCGCCGGTCTGGGGGTTGCGCTCTACTGGCTTGGCGCCGGGCTCCTCCTCATTTCATTCCACTGGATCAGCTCCTGGCTGGACCTAGAGCCGCGGCTCGACCGGGCGTGGCGTAGACAGTTGACCCTCGCCGCCTTTGCGCTGTCCGTAGCTACGGCAACCGCCGCCGCGGGGATCGTCATCCGAGGGCGTGACGAATCGGTGGACTGGGCGTTCAGCGAGGTTCTCTTCGTCGCGGACAACTTGGTGTTCTCGGCCTCATCTCTGTTCCCACTGGTGTTGCTGCCGGCGGTCGGGCTGCTGATGGTGAGGTCGAGGCCAAAGCCCTTTGTCCTCGACAACGACAGCAGCAGAACGATGCTCTTCGTCCTGTACCTGTTCTTCGTCGTGCCTGCCAGCGGGACGTTCGTCGGCTTCCGCGTTCCGCTGCCTCTGCTGATCGCGGCCGCAGGGCTTTTCCTCTTGACGAAGCTCAGAAGGGTGAAGCTCGAGCGGCTGGAGGCGCAGGTCGCGGACCTCAATCGAGGCAGGCGAGCTATACAGGGCACCAGCCTGTTGGCACGCTTTCGTCGTGAGCTCGTCGATCGGACGTTCGCGATCCAGGGCCTGAGGAAACTTCGCGCAAAAAGCCACCGGGATGATCCAGACCGGAACGAGAACACGATTGCCGTTGTCGCATCTCGTACCAAAGAGAAAGAACTTGGCGAAGTCGAGTCCTACTTGCAGACTGGGCGTGGAGCCGGCCGGCGTCCCGCCGCGGACGCCATGGGGATGGTGAACCTGAAGTTCCCGGCCAAGCCGCCGGTGGTCTACCCCGGGCTGGGGTGCGGTCCAGGCAAGAACTGGCAGGAGAACGGGAAGATCGCTCTCCACTACGGAGCGATCGTGGCGATCGTGCCCGTGGCTTACGCGGCGATCGCTTTCGTGGTCGATGAACTGGATGTGTTCCTCGGCGCACGTCCCGACCTCGGCGTTCTGTTTCTCGCGGATATCCTCCTCAGCGAAATCGCCGTGTTCCTGGTCGCGGCCTTCGTGTTCGGGTGCCTTTTTTCCTGGTTGCCGTGGGGTAACGGCCCGCTGAAAGGATTGCTCCTATCGATTCCTGCGATTGCATCGGTCGGCCTCTGTTCGCGTTTGGAGCCGATCGAACTCCAGCTGAATTGGTCGCTCTACAGTTTCAAATTACTGTTCGTCCTCAGCGTCGTTGGCCTGCTTATGGATGTTCAAACCATGAGGAGCATCAAGCTTCGCGCGCGCGATCTTTTCGAGCTCTACCAGGTGCGCTCGTTGCGTTTCGGGTTCGCCAGTCTGCTGCCGATCGCGCTCTCGTTGCTCGGTATCTATTTCGAGATTCGTTCTGGCAGCACGCAGAGCGCCCTCGAGCATGCAATTCGTGCGACCTCCGGGGGTGGTTAGGGTGGACCGGAATAGGGCGGAGCCCAATCCGGATGGGCCCGGATCCCGCGGGCTCGAAGTGCTCGAACGCGTGCGCGAGATCCCGGAGGGCTTTGTCGCCACCTATGGCGACGTCTCGCCGGGCGCGCCCCGTTTCGCCGGCTCGGTCCTATCCGAGGTTGACGAGCCGGACCTGCCGTGGTGGCGGGTCGTCCGGGCTGACGGATCCCTCGCCAAAGGGGCTCGCCAGCGCCGACACCTCGTCGCGGAGGGTGTTCCCTTCCGCGGCGAGCGCGTCGACATGGCGGTGGCGCACCTTCCGCCTTAGCCCTACGGGCAGATGACGATCAGGTGGAAGTCGGAGTCCTCGTTGGCGCCGGTTTTGTCGCGGGTGTGGACTTCGATCGCGTTCGGGTTGGCTGCCGAGCTGTTGGTCTGGGCGTAGCCGGCGTTGGGCACCGAGGTGCCGGCGTTGTTGCGACCGGCGACGTCGGCGCAGCCGGTGACGTTGACCGGGAAGACGATGCTGACGGCGCCGCCGGCCTCGACGGCGGCGATGCCAGCGTCGCTGGCCCGGGCGAGCGTCGCGTTGCCAGGGCTCGCGGGGTTGTTGACGACCGCCCAGTAGGTGTGGGCGGCGCGCTGAGCTGACGGCACCACGCCGAGCTTGTTGGTGTTGATCTGGAAGCCGGTAAGCGTCTTCTGCTTCAGCTTGCCGCCGCCGATCGTCTGCTTTTTGATCGCGCCGCCGTTGATCGTCTGCGCCGCGTAGGCGGTGCCGGCGAGGGCCACGAACAGTGCGACCAGCGCGACGACCATCGCCGGAGACGGTCGCCTCTGCTTGAGCGTGCTCATGCTGGACTCCCTTCGCAGTGGGTCCGGGTAGGTGAAATTAAGTAACCCCCTTCTGGGGCGAAAGCTGCGCTCCTGCCCGCTAGGGCAAGGCCGCGACGAAGCGCTCGAAGGCGCCGATGTCGGTCACGGCAGGGCCGTGTCCGGGGAGGATCAGCGAGGGGTTGAGCTCGGCCAGCTTGCGGATCGAGCGGCGGTTCTCGGCCGGGTCGTAGGTGAAGACCGCCGGCGGCTCCTTGATCCCGGGCAGAGCGGTGGCGTAGCTCATGTTGCGGATCACGTCGCCGCAGATCGCGACCCGGTCGTCCTCGCGGAAGAAGATCACCTCGCCGCGGGCGTGGCCCGGAGCGTGGACGACACGGAAGCCGGCGACCTCGTCCCCGTCCTCCAGGACGCGGTCGACTTTGTACGGCGGTCCCTGCCAGATCGCTCCGATCAACCGGTTGACCGCGTTGGTGGCGGACGCCTCCTGCATCGGCCGCGTGCCTTCCATCGCCGCGACATCGTCGGCGTGACAGGCGAGCGGGACGGCGCGGGCCTCGCAGACGTCCTTGGCGACACCCTGGTGGTCAGGGTGGACGTGCGTGAGCGCCAGCATCGAGATCTCGCGGCCCTCCAGCTCGGCGAAGATCCGCCGCCGGTCCCAGGTCCGGCCGGCGTCGATCAGGACGTCCTTGGCCAGGTAGACGTTGATGCTCGGGTAGGGCAGCTCCTTCAGCCGCCAGACACCGGGAGCGAGGTACTTCAATGCTCGATCCCCAGGGTGCCGCGGGGCTCGCCGCTGTGGTTGGCGAGGTCCTCAAGCTGGGCGATCTTGCGTTCACCTTCGAGCCGGGCAGGGTGCTCGGGGGGCAGCGGCTCGATCAGCCGGCGGACGCGGTTGCGGACCTGCAGCGCGAAGTGGGGGGTCGAGGCGCCGGCCAGGGCGCGAATGTCCTCCGGCGTGACCTCGGGCGCGCGGGTCAGCAGCTCGGGGTTCTCCGCCTCGCTCATTCTCCGCCGCCGATCTTGGCCAGCTCCGCCAGTTCGTTGATCTCAGCCTGTTGATTCACGTCGATCGCCTCCTGGTCGCCGATCACCCACACGTGGTTGTAGAAGGCGCGGGTCGGGTTGGTCGTGTAGCCGGGCTTCACGTCGAGGAAGTATTCACGTAGCGCCGCCGGGAGCGTGCTGGCGCTGTCGCTGAGCAGCAGCGGGCCCCAGGTTCCGGAGGCCGAGAGCGGCGCCGCGGCGGCGGCATCGAGGGGCGAGTCGTCGCGGGCGACGACGAAACCGTGGCCGGGGTCGTTGATGTTCCAGCCAAAGCTGCCGTCGGCGTAGCGAGCGAAGGCGATCGCGTTGGCAACGGGATCCTCAGCGGCGACGCGGTGGACCTCGTTGCCGATCTTGGCGACCGCGCGGATCGCTTTCGAGGAGATCGCCGAGGAGGGCCCCAGTACATAGACCGGCACCTCGTCGTGGCGTTTGAGCGCGGCGGCGGTCGGCTTCGGCAGCTGGTCTCCTTCGGCGAAGAGGACCGGGTCACCGGAGCGGGCGGCCCAGGCGGCCGCGGGCATCGCGAAGTCGGGACGAGCGGCCGGGGCGATCACAATATGTCTCGGGGCAGAGCCGAAAAGGCGGTCGCGCAGGGCCGCGACCGCGGCGGCGGTTGCAGCTGCGCTGCCGGCCTTGACGCGGGTCACCTGGGCGTCCGGCGTCGCCACGTCGCCGATCGCGATGACGGCGGCGCCAGCCGTCTCGCTTGCGCCCTGAGGGTCGAGCGCGTCGAGGGCTTCCGCGCTCGGCTCGGGCAGCGCATCGCTGCTCGAGATCAGGATCGGCGCCCGGACCGGCGCCGACATCAGAACCGAGGCCGCGATCCCACCCGCCCAGTCGTCCTCGCCGACCAGCGTCACCGCTGCGGGGCGCTGGGCCGGCGTCGTCGCGGGGAACACGGCCAGCGCCACGGCGGCGGCATTGGCTGCCGGGTCGGAGCCGCCGACCCGGGTCGTGTTACCGGTGGCAAAGCCGGGGAAGCCGAGCTGTTCGGCGGTCTGGGCTGGCGCCGGCTCGGCGCTATCGCTCTCCACCGCGGGCGCCGGAGCGGGGGCGAGATCGGCATCGTCGTTGGAGCCGCTGCGGCCGCCCATGATTGCGGCGACGATGAAGACGATCGCGACGAGCACGAGCGCGGCGATCCCTTTCAGGGCACCGGGAATCGGCCGTCGCCGGCGCTTCTGCCGCGGCTTCTTCGGCTGCGGAGGATTCTTCGGCGGATCCGGCTTGGCGGGGGCCGGCTTCGGAGTGGGCTTCGACTCCGCCTTTTCGTCGTTCGGCTTGGGAGTAGGAGCCGGGTCGGAGGCCGGGGTCTCGGCCGCCGGCACGTCGGCGTTGATCGGGCGGTCGCGGCTCACGGCGGCCAACGCTACATAAACGGAACTGGCTGGCTGGTCAGATAAAGTGTGGGGGACTGGTTGACTGACCAGTCAATCAGTCCACGGCGAGGAAGGAACAGATGGATTTCGCACTCAACGACGAGCAGCTCGAGTACAAGGAGAAATGCCGGACCTTCGCCCGCGAGGTGATCCGCCCGGCCGCGCGCAAGCACGACGAAGAGGAGAGCATCCCCTGGGAGGTCATCAAAGAGGCCCGCAAACAGGGCTTCGGCGGTCTCGAGGGCATCCAGCGCTCGGCCGGCGACTCCGAGGGACAGATGCAGGTGATCTCCGCCGAAGAGTTCCACTGGGGCTGCGCCGGCATCGCCCTGGCGATCTCCGGCTCCGGGCTGGCCGCCGCCGGCATCGCTTCCTCGGGCACCCCCGAGCAGATCGCCCGCTGGGTCCCGGAGTGCTTTGGCAGCGAGGACGAGATCAAACTCGGCGCCTACGCCGTCACCGAGCCGCAGGCCGGCTCCGACGTCAAGAGCCTCAAGACCACCGCGAAGCGCGACGGCGACGAGTGGATCCTCAACGGGACCAAGGTCTTCATCACCAACGGCGGCATCGCCGACGTCCACGTCGTCGTCGCCACCGTCGACCCGGAGCTCGGCACCCGCGGCCAGGCCACCTTCGTCGTCGGCAAAGACACCCCCGGCCTCTCGCAGGGCAAGAAGGAGACCAAGCTCGGGATCCGCGCCTCGCACACGGCCGAGATCGTGCTCGACGAATGCCGCATCCCGGTCGAGAATCTGCTCGGCGGCGAGGAGAAGCTGGAAAAGAAGCTGCAGCGCGGGCGCGAAGGTAAAAAATCGCGCGGTGCCGATGCACTGGCGACCTTCGAGGTGACCCGGCCCCTGGTCGGCGCCTCGGCGCTGGGCATCGCCCAGGCCGCGTACGAGTGGACCCTGGAGTACCTCGACGGCCAGTCCGAGGGCGGGACGCCGCTGCTGCAGACGCAGCGCATCCAGCAGACGCTGGCTGACGTCGCGACCGAGATCGAAGGCGCGAGGCTGCTGGTTCAGCGTGCCGCCTGGATGGGTCGCAACGGCCGGCCGATGACCGGCGGCCAGGGCTCAATGTCGAAGCTCAAGGCCGGCGACGTGACGATGTGGGCGACGACGACCCTGATGGATCTCGTTGGTCCCTATGCCTGGAGCACCGATTGTCCGCTGGAGAAGTTCTTCCGCGACGCCAAGATCTACCAGCTGTTCGAGGGCACGGCGGAGATCCAGCGCATGGTCATCTCTCGCATGCAGGCCCGCGATTACGCCGAGCGCCTCGGCTACGGCGCCGAAGTAGCCGCCAAGGCGATGGAGACCCCCAAGGAGCCCGTCCCCGCCTAAACCCCGCCGCCGACGGGCCGATAAGTTGCGCTATAGGCGACTTATCGGCCCATCGGCGGGCTTATCCTCGGGGCATGCACGGACCGCACGGTCACTCGCATGCTCTCGACGCCCGCCGGGAGGACAGCCGGCGGCGGATGTGGATCGCGCTGGCGATTAACGTCGCCATGCTCCTGGCCGGCGTTGTCGGCGGCATCCTCACCGGTTCGCTGGCGCTGTTGGCCGATGCCGGGCACGTCCTCTCCGACGTCGGCGCGATTGTCCTTGCCCTGATCGCCGCCCGCCTGGCGCTGCTGCCGGCGGCGGGGCGGCGCACCTTTGGCTACCAGCGCTCGGAGGTGCTGGCGGCGCTGGTCAACGGCCTGGTGCTGGTCGCGATCAGCGTCGCGATCGCGATCGCCGCGGTCGGGCGTCTCTCCGACCCCCCTTCGATCGACGGCGCCGGCGTGCTCGTGCTCGGCGTCTTCGGCCTCGCAGGCAACCTCGTCGCGACCGTCGTCCTCGCCCGCGGCCAGCGCGAGGACATCAACCTCGAGGGGGTGCTGCGACACAGCGTCGCCGACGCCCTCGGCTCGCTCGGGGTCGTCGTCGCCGGCGCCTTCGTCCTGCTGGGGGGCTCCGCGATCATCGATCCGATCGTCGGCCTGCTGATCGCCGCGCTGATCCTCGCCTCCTCCTGGCGGCTGATCAAGGAGCCCTTTGACGTGCTGATGGAGGCGGCGCCGGCTGACCTCGACCTCGATGGAATGGGCGCCGCGATCTGCGAAGAGGAGGGGGTGCGCTCGGTCCACGACCTGCACGTGTGGACGGTCACCTCGGGCTTTGGGGCCGTCGCCGCGCACGTCGTGGTCGCCCAGGATTGCGACCGCGACCTGGTCCGGCGGCGGCTCGAGCTGACCCTCTCCGAGCGTTTCGGGATCGAGCACACCACGCTGCAGATGGAGGAGGAGGCTGACCAGGCCCTGCTGCGGGTGGAGAACGCGCCCAGCAAAGGCTGATCGCAAGGCCGATTGCAGGTGTGACGAACGTCGCAGGACGGATCTGCGGCTTGGCTAGCCTCGTCGCGATGCCATGGAACCGCTCCGTCGCGGTGGCGCTCTTCGTCGCCCTCGCGGCGCTCAGCACGCTGCTCATCGCTGTCCCGGCCCAGGCCGAGGACCTTCAGGCCGAACTCGAAGCCAAGCAGTCGAAGCTGGACGAGGTCGGTGAGCGCAAGGGCGTGCTGACGACCACGATCTCCCGCTACGGCGACGAAATCGAGCAGCTGACCGGCGAGGTGGCGGCAATTCGCACCCGCGAGGCCGCCGTCCGCGTCAGGCTCGAAGCCAAGCAGGCCGAGCTGGACCAGGCGGTCGCCGAGCTCGAGATCGCCCACGACCGGCTGATCGAACTTCGGGCGCGGCTCAAGCGCGCCCTTGTCGCCCTGCGCGAGCGCTTGGTGGCGATGTATGAAACCGGCAGCCCCGACGTGCTCAGCGTCATCGTCAGCTCCGGCGACGTCGACGACCTCGCCGCCCGCGCCGAATACCTCGACCGGCTGCATGGGATGGACGAGGCGATCGTCGGCCGCGTGCGCGATCTGCGCGACGAAGTGCAGGAACTGGTTACGCGCCTGCGCAGCGCCAAGGAGCGGATCGAAGCTGCCCGCGACGCGATCGCATCCGAACAGCAGGCGCTCATCGACGCCCGCGCCGCCCTGCAGGGCCGCCAGCAGCAGCTGGTCGACGCTCGCCACCGGCGCGAATCGGCGCTGGCGCAGATCAGCAGCCACGAGGAGGAGCTGCACGATGACGTCGCCTCGATCCAGGGTGAGATCGCCGCTCAGCTCGCGACCAGCGGCTCGGCGCCGCTCCCTGCCGGCCCGATCGTCGGTGGCAGCGGCGGTCTGATCTGGCCGGTCAACGGGGCCATCGTCTCCGGCTTCGGTCCGCGCTGGGGCTCGATGCACGAGGGCGTCGACATCGCGGTCCCGGAAATGACGCCGATCCGCGCCGCGGCCTCCGGCACCGTCGTCCTGCTTCAGTCAGACGCCGAAAGCGGCGGCTACGGAAACTTCACCTGCCTCGATCACGGCGGCGGGCTTTCCACCTGCTATGCGCACCAGACCTCCTTCGCGGTCTCCGCCGGGCAATCGGTCTCGCAGGGAGACATCATTGGGTACACGGGTTGCACGGGGCACTGCCTCGGACCTCACCTGCATTTCGAGGTTCGTATAAACGGCTCCCCGACCGACCCCATGGGTTACCTTTAGCAATCAGGTAGCCCCCCATGATTCGCCAGGCCCACACCTATTTAGTAGGTGCGATGGGAGGGGCGACGTTGATCGCCATCGCCATCGCCGTCTTTGTCCTGCTCGTTTCGGCTCAGGTCTTCAAGGACTGGCCGCTCGCCGCGCTCGGTGGCGGCGACCAGGACGCCGCGGTTTCGGAGGCGCGGACGGTGGGCGGTGGAGCGGCGGATCTCACGGCAGCCGCCGACGGCGGTGGCACTGCGGCCGCTGCCGGTGCACCGGCGGGTGATGGTGGAGGGCAGGCGCAGGCCGACCTCGGCGGCAATGGTGGCTCCGCTGCCGGTGGCGGTGACGTCGGCGCTGGTGGGGATCAGAACGCTGCTGCACCGGACACGCCCGTGAGCAACGGTGGTGGCGCGGACGGAGCCGAAAACGCCGCTCCGCAGGCACCCAATTCGCCCAGCCCAGGCGATACCCCCGGCTCCCAGAGTTCGAGCGGTGGTTCGGCCGGCGGTTCGAGCGGAGGTTCGACTGGTGGCGGCGGCAAAAGCAGCAGCGGTGGCGACGGCGGCTCCGGAGAAGCGGCCCCCTCGACTTCGGGCCAGGTGACCGAAACCGTCAACAACACGGTCACCAAAGTCGACGAAACGGCGCTCGGCGGCACTCTCAACGACACCGGCGTGACCGCCGTCACCGAAGGCGTGGTCAACGGTGTTGCAGGTCCCGAATCGACCGTTGGCAAAGTGGTCGACGAAGCTGTCGGTGCAGTCGGCGGGCTGCTCGGCGGCAAACGCTGAGCCAGGAACCGTCAGAATGCCGATCCGATGGCGCAGCGAGAACAGGCGGGGTCGGTCGCGAGCGGCGATCCGATCGAGGGTTCGGCGGTCTACCCGGGCGGCAGCCGGGTCAATGAGCGCGGCCACCTCGAGGTAGCGGGCTGCGACCTGGTCGATCTCGCGGCCGAGTTCGGCACCCCCGCTTACATCTACGCCGAGGACGACATCCGCGCCCGCGCCCGCGCCTACCGCGAAGCCTTCGAGCGCCGCGACAGCGACTTCGAGGTGCTCTTCGCCAGCAAGTCTCTGCCCTGCACCGCCGCCTACCGCCTCTTTGCCGAAGAGGGGCTCTCGGTCGACGTCGCCTCCGGCGGCGAGCTGCACATGGCGCTGCGGGCGGGCTTCGATCCCGTCCGCATCCATATGCACGGCAACAACAAGACCGACGAGGAGATCCTCTTCGCCGCCCGCGCCGGGATCCGCCACCTGATCCTCGACTCCTTCGACGAGATCGAGCGCTGTGAGCGGCTGCTGGATTCCCCGCAGCGGGTGCTGATCCGGGTCACGCCTGGGATCAAGCCCTCGACTCACGACTACATCACCACCGGCCAGCTTGACTCCAAGTTCGGCTTCGGCCTTGCCGATGGGCTGGCGGCGCGGGCGATCGAGCGGGTGCTCGCCTCCGACAAGCTGGAGCTGGTCGGGTTGCACGCCCACATCGGGTCCCAGATCTTCGAGCTCGAGCCCTACAAGCTGGCGATTCGCGCGCTTGGTGAGTTGGCTGGCGAGTGGTGCCAGGTGGTCAATGTCGGCGGCGGCCTTGGCGTTGCCTACACCAGCGAGGACGAGCCCCCCTCGATCGATGCCTACGTCGACGTCAAGGTCCGCGGCGTCACCGAGGTCTTCGGCGACGGGGTGCGGATCCTGGTCGAGCCGGGGCGCTCCCTGGTCGCCAACGGTGGCGTCACCGCCTACCGCGTCGGGACCGTGAAGGAGATCCCCGGGGTCCGCACCTACGTCGCGGTCGACGGCGGGATGTCCGACAACATGCGGCCGATGCTCTACGGCTCCCGCTACGAGGCGATCGTCGCCGACCGGGCCGGCGCCACTCTCGACACGCTGGTGACGATCGCCGGCATGCACTGCGAGTCCGGCGACATCCTCGTCCGCGATGCGATGCTGGCCGAACCGGCGGTGGGGGACGTGCTGGTGACGCCCGCCACGGGTGCCTACGGCTACGCGATGGCCAGCAACTACAACGGCGTGCCGCGGCCGCCGGTCGTCTTCTGCCGCGACGGCGAGGCCCGGGTCGTGGTCCGGCGCGAGACCTCCGAGGACCTGACCTCACGCGATGTTTGAACCAAGCGACCCCTCCAAACCCGTCCGCATCGGGTTGCTTGGCCGCGGCACCGTCGGTGCCGCCTTCGCCGAGCTACTGGCCGAACGCGCCGACGCGGTCGAGGCGGCGACCGGTCGGCGGCCGCAGATCTCCGGTGTCCTCACTCGCTCCGAGGGGGACTTCGGCGAGATCGTCGCCAACTCTGACCTGATCGTCGAGCTGATCGGCGGCACCGACCCGGCCCGCGATTTCGTCCTCGACGCCCTGCGCGCCGGCAAGCCGGTGGTCACCGCCAACAAGCAGCTGCTGGCCCAGCACGGCGATGAGCTCTTCGCGGTCGCCCGCGAGGCGGGCGTGCAGCTGCGCTTCGAGGCCGCCGTCGCCGGTGTGATCCCGATCGTCCGCACGATCCAGGAGAGCTTCGGCACGACCGAGATCTCCAAGGTTTTCGGGATCGTCAACGGCACCACCAACTTCATCCTCAGCGAGATGGCGGCGACCGGCGCCGGCTACGACGAGGTGCTGGCGCGGGCGCAGGAGCTCGGCTATGCCGAGGCCGACCCCAGCGACGACGTCAGCGGCGCCGATGCGGCGGCGAAGATGGCCATCCTCGGCCGCCTCGCCTTCCACACGCCGGTGACGCTGTCCGAGGTCTCCTACGAGGGGATCGAGGGGATCCAGCCTGACGACCTCGCCTACGCCAAGGAGCTGGGCCTGTCGCTGAAGCTGCTCGGCGCCGCCGAACGGCGCGACGGTGGCATCAGCGTCCGTGTCTTCCCCTGCTTCCTCTACCCCGGCCATCCGCTCTCGCCGATCGAGGGGCCGTTCAACGCGGTCATGGTCGAGGCGCCGGCGATCACCGAGGTGACGATGTCGGGGCCGGGGGCGGGGGGGCTGCAGACCGCCTCGGCGGTGCTCGGCGACGTCGTCTCGATCCTCGGCGGCGACAGCCCGGTGCACGAGACCCGGACCGAGTTGCCGGTCGTCGCCGACGTCACCTCCTCCTTCTACCTCTATCTCGAGGTCGCCGACCGACCGGGCGTGCTGGCCCGGGTCGCGACGGTGCTCGGCGACCACGAAGTCTCGGTCAAGAGCGTCGTCCAGCGCGGTGCCGGCGACGACGCGCGGCTGGTGATGGTCGTCCACGAGTGCCTGGAGTCGCGCTTCGCCGCCGCCGTTGAGGCGCTTGGCGAGCTCGACGACCTGCGCTCGGCGCCGCGATCCATCCACGTGATCGAGGAGGAGTTCTAGATGGCGGCGCCGCTGATCGAGCGCTACCGCGACCGCCTCTCGCTCGAGCCCGGGGACCCGGTGGTGACGCTGAACGAGGGCTCGACGCCCTTGATCGAAGCGCCGCGCCTCTCAGAGCGAATTGGCGCCCGCGCCTACCTCAAGTTCGAGGGCGCCAACCCGACTGGCTCTTTCAAGGACCGGGGGATGACGGTCGCCGTATCGCGCGCCAAGGGCCGGGGGGCGGAGGCGGTGATCTGCGCCTCGACCGGCAACACCGCCGCCAGCGCCGCGGCCTATGCGGCCAGGGCGGGACTACGCGGGGCGGTGATCGTGCCCGAGGGCAAGATCGCGATCGGCAAGCTGGCGCAGGCGCTGATGCACGGCGCCCGCGTCGTCGCTCTGCAGGGGAACTTCGACGACGCCTTGACGATCGTCCGCGAGCTCGCCCAAAAGCACCCGATCGAACTCGTCAACTCGGTTAACCCACACCGGATCGAAGGCCAGAAGACGGCCGCCTTCGAGGTCGTCGAGGAGCTGGGGGGGATGCCCGGCGCGCTGGCGATCCCGGTCGGCAACGCCGGCAACGTCACCGCTTACTGGCGGGGGTTTCAGGAGTTGGCTCAGTTGGGAGAGCGCCAGCTCGACAAGCTGGAGGTCACTGGTTCGAGCCCAGAAGCGCCCATTCTCTACGGCTTCCAGGCCGAGGGCGCGGCGCCGCTGGTCAGCGGCGCGCCGATCGCCAAGCCCGAGACCGTCGCCTCGGCGATCCGGATCGGCAACCCCGCTCGCTGGGAGGAGGCGATGACCGCCTTCACGGCCTCGTGCGGCCGGGTCGCCGCCGTTTCCGACGAGAAGATCCTCGACGCCTACCGCTGGCTTGCCGACCGTGAAGGCGTTTTCTGCGAGCCAGCGTCCGCTGCCTCGGTCGCGGGCCTGCTGGCCAACGGCCTGCCGGTCCTCGAGGGGACCGCCCCGCCCGAGTCCGTCGTCTGCGTCCTCACCGGCCACGGCCTCAAGGACCCCGACACCGCCCTCGGCAAAGCCCCCGCCGTGATCAACTGCGACAACGACCTCAGCGCCGTCGAGCGAGCCGTCTTCGATTGACCGCGCGCCATCGACTCGTCCGCGTCCCCGCCTCCTCGGCCAACCTTGGCCCCGGCTACGACGCGATGGCGGCGGCGGTCTCGCTTCACCTCGAGCTGGAGGTGGAGGAGACGGGGGAGTTTTCGCTCGACCCGGGCGGGCTCGAGGTCTCGACCGGACGCGACAACCTCGTCGTCCGCGCCTTCGAGAGCTTGCACTCCGCCGACGGGATCGCTTTTCGGCTGCGCAGCGAGATCCCGCTCGCCCGCGGGCTTGGCTCCAGCGCCGCCGCGATCGTCGCCGGCCTCTTCGCCGCTGACCACCTCTTCGAGCTGGCGCTGTCGAAGGAGGAGATGCTGGCCCGGGCGACCGCGCTGGAGGGGCACCCCGACAACGTCGCGGCGGCGATCTACGGCGGCTTCGTCGTCTGCGGCGAAGGCCTCGATGGCGGCCCGATGGCGGCTCGCTTCGACCCCCCGGAGGGGCTGGAGGGGATCGTCGTGATTCCGCCCGAGGAGGTCTCGACCAAGCTCGCCCGCGAGGCGATCCCGGCCGAGGTGCCGCTCGCCGACGCCGTCGCCAACGTCTCCGCGGCGGCGCTGCTCGTGCTCGGGCTGCGCAGCGCCGACCTCGACCTCGTCGCCCGCGGCCTCCACGACCACATCCACCAGCCGCGCCGGCGCGACCTCTACCCCCGCTCGATGGAGATCGTCGACGCCTCGACCGAGCTCGGCGCCCTCGGGGCGACGATCTCCGGCGCCGGCCCGACCGTGCTCGTCTGGACCACCTGGCAGGACGCCGGCAGCGTGGTCGCGGCGCTGGAGGAGTGCTGCGCCGGCTGGGCCCCGGTCCGCCGCCTGCCGTTCGCGCCCCTCGGCGCCGACGTCCCCGAGCTCTGAGATGGACTGGGTCGTCCGCATTGGCCTGATCGAGCTCGCCCTGGGCGGGCTGCTGGGCTGGGCGATGGTCGTCCGCGACGAGAAGCCGGAGTGGCTGCGGCAGATTGGCATCGTCGCCCCGCAGCGGATCCGCCAGGTCCACCTCGACTACGTGATGATGGGGCTGATCCTGATCGGCGTCGGCCTCGCCGTCCCCGACCTGCCGACCGCGATCGCCGTCGCCCTCGTCTTCGGCACCCTGGTCAACCCGTTCCTCTTCGTCCCGCTCGCCTTCGCTCCCGACACGGACAAACGAGGGTGGTACCGCGTCCTCGCCGTCGTCTCCTTCATCGGCATGAGCGGCGGCCTCGTCGCCGCTGCGATTGTCGGGCCTGGTTAGGCGGTGAGTCTGCTCTTACCCGTGTTATAGGCGGGTAAGAGCAGACTCATGCCTCGGCGGCCGGTACCGCGGCTAGCATCGCGGCCATGCCAAGCCTGCCGAAGTTCAAATGCATCGCGGCGCTCGCAGCCGCAGCCGCGCTTCTCGCGCTTCCCGCCGCCGCCCAGGCGACGTTGGTCTACGTCAAGAACCCGATGCAGCCCTCCGTCTTCGCCGCCGACGACAACGGCGGCGGTGCCTTCAGGGTCGGACCGGGGACGAACCCTCGCGTCTCGCCCGACGGTGACGTGATCGCCTACCAGCGCGAACTCTCCGGTGGCAAGCGGGAGCTGAGACTGGCCGCAGCGGCTGGCGGCGGCTCGAAGGCCGTGCTGAACAACTCCCAGGATGGCTTCCACCTCGCCTTCTCACCGGACTCGAAACTGGTCGCGGCGCTGCGCGGCCCGGAGCTCGGCAAGCGCAAGCTGGTCCTGATCGACGTCACCAGCGGTACCGTGCAGCGCGCTCTCGCCAGTGGCTACTTCGGCGGCTTCAGCTTCTCGCCCGACGGCACCGAACTCGTCTATTCGAAGTCGGCAAGCGAAGATTTCGCCTCCAATACGGACGTCTACCGCGTGCCGATCGGCAGCGGGAAGGCGGTACGCCTGACGAAAGACCACGCCTCGCTCGAACCGCTCTGGGGACCGAACGACCAGATCGTCTTCGTCAAGCTGCTCGGCGCCAAGCAGCGCAAATACGGCCCCAAGAACGAGCTCTACCTGATGAATCCGCAGGGCGGGCAGGTGAAGCGGCTGACCCACACCAACGTCGGCGCGCTGCTGCAGGGCCTGGTCCCGACCGAGTGGTCCGCAAACGGCAACCGTCTACTGTCCGAGTTCACCGGCCAGGACACCAGCTACGCGGTCGCGGTCAACCCCAAGACCGGGGCTCAGACGCCGCTTGGCAAGACGGGGGAGCAGGGCTTTGTCGGCACCGCGATCTCCAAGGACGGGTCGATGGTCCTCGGCTTCACCGGCGGTTTCGAACCGGGCCCGAACCACATGGTGGAAGCGGTCCCCTATGACGACGGCAAGGTGACGAGGCTGGTGAAGAACGCCTACGAACCGGACTGGAGTCGTTAGTCGAGCAGGCCGACCTGGCGCAGGATCGAGACGCTGTCGGAGTAGACGTCCTTGCGCTTGACCAGGCCGTCCTCGAAGGGGATCACGTCGAGGCCGTCCCATTCGACCCGGCGACCGGTCGGCTCGGCGCTGAGGTCGCCGCGGCGCATCGTCTTCGCGTGCGTGGCCGTCGCGGTCCATTCCTGGACCACCAGTCCCTCGCGCACGTAGAGGCGACGGGTCGTGAACTCGATGTCGGGCCAGGTCTCGAAGATCGAGCCGATGTGGGCGCGGGCGTCCTCACCGCTGGCCGACTCGCCTGCGGTGTGGTTGTCGAAGACCATGTCGGGGGCGTGCATGGCCATGATCGCGTCGAGGTCGTGGGCGTTCCAGGCGGCGTTGTAGCGCTCGATTGCGGCGCTGAGCGCCTGCTCTGAGTCCTTGCTTGGATCGGCCATGGGGAGGTATGGTCGAACCTAATGCCGGCCGGCTACTCGATCAAGCACCGCGACGAGTTCGAGTCGATGGAGGGCTCGGGCGACTGCACCTGGATGCTCGCCCGCAAAGCCCTCGGCACCTCGGCCTTCGGCTTCAACCTGGTCGAGATCGAGCCCGGCGGCCAGATCCCCGAGCACGACGAGGCCGAGAGCGGTCAGGTCGAGCTCTACGCGATCCTCGACGGCGAGGCGGTGCTGCGGATTGCCGGCGAGGACCATCCGGCGCCAGCCGGCACCTTCGCCTCGATCGAGCCGCCGGCCAGCCGCACGATCCTCAACCGTTCCGACGCCAAGGTCACCGCGATGCTGATCGGCGTCCAGCCCGAGGGCGGATACGAACCGATGTCCTGGGGTTGAATCTGTCCCTATAATCCTTCGGCCCGTCAACCCGTCGCGCACCCGCTCGGAGAAGGTGTGGAAACCGGGAGGTCATATGTCGAAGCACCAGTCCGCCGGCGCGAGCGTCAAGCGCTACTCGCCTGAGCTGCCCTACAAGCCACTGGTTTCCCCGCCGAGCGTCGAAGACAAGGACGCCTGCGCGATCTATGCCTCCGTCCGCAAGGACGCGACGCCGAGCCACGCGCCGATCGAGTTGGCGATCCCGGCCCTGCAGAAGATGCTCCACCGCGCCGGCAACGTCGACGGCGAGGGCGACGGATGCGGCCTGATGCTCGACCTGCCGCGGAAGATCTGGGCCGAGGAAGTGCGCTCCGGCGGCCACGACCCTTCGCTGACGCTCGATGACGCCTTCGCCGTTGCCCACATCTTCATCGAGCGCTCGCAGGACCTCGACAAGATCCAGCACGATGCCCGCGAGCTGCTCGCCCAGGGCGGCTTCCGCATCCTCGCCGAGCGGATCGGCGTCGTCGACTCTCCCGCCCTCGGCCCGACCGCGCGTGAGGAGGAGCCGCACTTCTGGCAGCTCGCCGGCCTCGTCCCCGACGCCAGCAAGCGCGATCCCGTCCTCTTCGAGCTGCTGATCGAGCTCGAGCAGCAGCTCGACGTCCACGTTCCCTCCTTCTCCGCGACCACCTGCGTCTACAAGGTGATGGGCGCCCCGAAGGTCCTGGGCGAGTACTACCCCGACCTCCGCGACGAGCGCTTCGAGACGATCGGCAGCTTCGGCCATAACCGCTACTCGACCAACACCTGGCCCTCCTTCAAGCGGGTCCAGCCGTTCTCGGCCCTCGGCCACAACGGCGAGATCAACACGATCGAACAGCTGCGCCAGGAGGCAAAGATGCTCTCAGTGCCGGTTCGCCCCGGCGCCTCGGACTCTCAGGACCTGAACCTGACGATCGACACCATGGTCAGCCGCGAGGGCCTCAGCCTGGCCGAAGCGATGGAGATGGTGGTGCCGCCGATCGTCGAGGAGATCCGCAGTCTCCCGGAGGAGCTGCAGGGCTTCTACATGTATCTGCGCCAGGCGATGGGGCCGTTTGCCCAGGGCCCGGTGGCGCTGATCGCCCGCCACGGTGACGAGTGCGTCTTCTCTTCCGACGCGCTCGGCCTGCGCCCGCTCTGGCAGGTCGAGACCGAGGACGACTTCGTCTTCAGCTCCGAGCCCGGGGTCGTCTCCGTCCAGAAGATGGTCTCCGAGCCGAAGCCACTGGCGCCGGGCGAGAAGGCGATGGTGCTGATCAACCGTGCCAAGCGTCAATCGACCTTGCACCCCCACGCGGAGATGCTGCGGATCGTCCGCGACAGCTGGCTGAAGCGGAACGGAGTCGACGCCGTCGCTCCCTACGTGCGCGCGATCGACGCCGGGGGACCGCTCGAGGGCACCGACGTCCCCGGCTACTCCGACGCCGGCCCCGAGGAGCCGGTCAAGGTCTCCGACCGCGTTCTCGCCGGCTTCGGCTGGCAGCGCGACGACGTCAAACTGGTCCAGCAGATGGCCTCCAACGGGGCCGAGCCGGTCGGCTCGCTCGGCTATGACGGACCGCTGGCGGCGCTCTCGCCCGAGCGCCAGAACCTCGCCGACTACTTCAAGGAGACGGTCGCCGTCGTCACCAACCCGGCGATCGACCGCGAGCGCGAGATGGAGCACTTCTCCACCCGCGCCGTCTTCGGCCGCCGCCCCTCGCTCGACGACGCCAGCCTCGACACCGGCACCGTCGAAACCGCCTTCCCGGTGATCCTCGGCGGTCACCACGGCCTGGCGCCGCTCTCGGACTCGACCTACCGCCGGATCGCCCGCGAGCACCGCACCTACCTGCTCGAGGACCTCTGGGAGGAGTTCCGCGGCCGCGCCGCCGCGGTCGACATCTCGCTGCTGGAGTCGGAGACGACCAGCGGCGCGATCGAGCGGATCAAGCAGGAAGCGGTGAAGAAGGTCCGCAACGGGGCCGAGCTGGTGGTCCTCACCGACCGCACCGTCTACGACGGCGAGCGCCGCTACCTCGATCCGCACCTGGCGACCTCGGCGGTCGACATGGCGCTGAAGCAGTTCCGGGTCGAGCCCGGCGAGGAGAACCTGCGCCGGCGCTGCGGCATCGTCCTGCGCTCGGCCGCGATCCGCAACGTCCACGACACGATGCTGGCCCTCGGCCTCGGCGCCAACGGCGTCTGCCCGTACACGATGGTCGAGGTGATCTGCGTCGAGGACTACGAGTCCGACGTCAGCAACCTCTGCGCTGCCCTGACCAAGGGGATCGAGAAAGTGATCTCGACGATCGGCATCCACGAGGTGCGCGGCTACGCCCGTCAGTTCTCCTCGATCGGGATCAAGCCGGAGCTGGCCGAGATCTTCCAGACCGAGGCCTTCGCCTCTTCGGCCAAGGGCGGCACCGGCTTCGCCGACCTCGACGAGGACACCAACGAGCGTGCCCGCGCCCTCAGCGGCGACGACGAGGCAGCCAAACCGGCGAAGACGTTCCGCTTCTACCCGAAGGTCTACAAGGCGGCGATCGCAACCGCCAACGGCACCGGCTCCTACGAGGACTACTCGGAGAAAGTCCGCGACCTCGAGCGCCAGAGCCCGATCTCGATGCGCCACATCATGGGCCTCAAGGGCGATCGCGACCCGGTCGACCCGGCCAGCGTCGACGCCGGCATCGGCCACCACGATTATCCGATCGTGATCTCTTCGATGAGCTTCGGCTCGCAGTCCGAGCCGGCCTTCCGCGCCTACGCGGAGGCGGCCAAGGCGACCAACATCCTCTGCGTCAACGGCGAGGGTGGCGAGATCCGCGACATGTACGGGAAATACCGCAAATGGCGCGGCCAGCAGGTCGCCTCGGGGCGCTTCGGCGTCTCGGCGGAGATGCTCAACTCCTCCTACGTCGCCGAGATCAAGATCGGCCAGGGCGCCAAGCCCGGCGAGGGCGGCCACCTGCCCGGCAAGAAGGTCTCCGAGAAGGTCGCTGCTGCCCGTAACGCGGCGCCCGGCACGGACCTGATCTCGCCCTCCAACAACCACGACCTCTACTCGATCGAGGACCTGGCCGAGCTGATCGACGAGCTGAAGACCGTGAACCCGGACGTGCGCGTCTCGGTCAAGGTCCCGGTGGTGCCGAACATCGGCACGATCGGCCTCGGGATCGCCAAGGCGGGGGCGGACATCATCACCCTCTCCGGCTTCGAGGGCGGTACCGGCGCCGCCCGCCAGCACGCCCTGCGCCACGTCGGCCTGCCCTCCGACATCGGCACCCGAGCCGTGCACCGGGCGCTGATGGAGGCCGGCCTGCGCAACCGGGTCGAGATCTGGGCCGACGGCGGCTACCGCACCGGCCACGACATCGTCAAATTGCACTGCCTCGGCGCCAACCGGGTCGGCTTCGGCACCCTGGCGATGGTCAGCCTCGGCTGCACGATCTGCCGCGGCTGCCAGCTTGATACCTGTCACGTCGGCATCGCCACCCAGATCGAGACGACCGAGGAAGCCGACGCCCACGGCCTCAAGAAGTTCACCCCGCAGGAGGTCGACAGCGCCGCCGAGAGCTGCGCCCGCTTCTTCTCCTCGATGGGGGAGGAGGTCAAGCAGGTCGTCGCCTCGCTCGGCTACGAACGCGCTCAGGACCTGGTCGGCCGCTACGACCTGCTGGAGCAGATCGCTGCCCATGACAAGGTCGACCTGGCGCCGCTGATCACGCCGCTGGAGGAGTTCCTCGACCTCGAGCCGATCGACCTGCCGGTCGCCGAGACCGCCGACGCGCGGGCCGAGGCCGGTCTCGTCGTCGCCCGTCCGATCCGGATGGAGACCAAGGACGCCTCGACCCAGATCGCCGCGCTCGCCGGCGACATCTGCCAGGGCCGCACGATCCGCAACGAGTTCCCTCGCGCCACCGACGCCGACGACCGCGTGCTGGGCACCGAGCTGGCCGGGGCGATCGCCCGCTCGCGCATCTTCGAGGACGGGCCCGAGTCCAACGACGAAGTGCTCGCCAGCCTCGAGTTCAACGGCGGCTCCGTCGCCGGCCAGGGCCTCGGCGCCTTCAACGCCTACGGCGTCTCGATCCGGATCGAGGGCGGCGCCCAGGACGGCGTCGGCAAGGCGATGCTGGGCGGCTCGATCGCGATCCTCAAGGGCAAGGGGGCCAAGGGCAAGCGCCTCAACGGCTCCGTCGGCAAGTCCTTCGCCTACGGTGCCCAGCGTGGCCGCCTCTACGTCCAGGGCTCGGCCGACTCGCGCTTCTGCATCCGCCTCTCCGGCGCCGACGTGGTCCTCGCCGGCGAGCCCGAACACGCCATCGACGACAGTCGCGGCTGCATCGTCGACCGCGCCAACGTCAAGGGCTTCGCCTTCGAGTACATGACCTCCGGCCGCGCTCTCGTACTCGGCGACCTCGGTCCCTGGGCCTGCGCCGGCATGACCGGCGGCCGCGTCTACGTCCGCCACAACGCCTTCGGCATCGACCGCGACGCGATCCAGCGCCGCCTCGGCGAGGGCGCCAAAGTCGAGCTCAAAGACCTCGACGCCGAGGGCCTGATCGACATCGACGACCTGATGACCCACTACGCCACCGAACTCCGCGCCACCGGCCAGGACGAAGAGGCCAACCGCGTCCTCGGTCTCTCAGAAGACGCAACCAGCAACTTCCTGATGATCGTCCCCCACAAGGTCCAGGCCGACCCGAGTATCTCGACTGAGTGATTCGGGGCGGGGTGGGGAGGGACGGGGTGCCCCTCCCATTTCGCTGGGATTTTCGCCTTTAACGCCCCGTCTCTCGCCAACGCCCCGCTGCGAAAATCAGGACGCCGCTCATGGGAGG
>DASSFS010000119.1:0-37655 GCA_035694165.1 Solirubrobacterales bacterium
CTCAGTCCCAGTGTGGCTGATCGTCCTCTCAGACCAGCTACCCATCGTTGCCTTGGTAGGCCGTTACCCCACCAACAAGCTAATGGGCCGCGAGCTCCTCCCAATGCGGAGGCCGAAGCTTCCTTTAGTACACAGGCTTAAACCCGTGCACCACATCCGGTATTAGCCCGAGTTTCCTCGGGTTGTCCCGGTCATCGGGGCAGATTACTCACGTGTTACTCACCCGTTCGCGGCTTAGCCCCAGGGCAAGCCCTGGTTCGTCGCACCACTTGCATGTGTTAAGCACGCCGCCAGCGTTCGTCCTGAGCCAGGATCAAACTCTCCGTGAAAGGTACTCACAAAGAGTTGTCATGCTCATTGGCCGCCGGGTACACAAACTCGGCGACCGACATGACGGGTAAATCAGACCATCCAGTGCGCTGGCGCACCAGATGGATCGGGCTCAAACATTCCGCAGACCTGTTGATGGGTCCACGGAGTGCACGCTGCTCAGTTTTCAAAGACCGCTGCGCCTCTGCGGCGGGACTCGCCGCTCTTCACGCATGGGGCTCCTCAGGGAAGCCCCAGAAGGACGCGGGAGTATAGCGCCCCGGCTGAGCTTTGCCTAGTGCCTGGCGCCGAGGCTCAGCCGGCGCTGTCGAAGAGACTGAGAAAGCGCCGCTTGCCAACCTGCAGAACCTTGCCGGCGAGGTCCTGCCGCGGCAGCTCGAGGATATCGGGGGCGATCGTCTCGCCGTCGAGCTTGACCCCCCCCTGCTTGATCAGGCGCCTCGCCTCGCTCGAGCTGAGCTCGAATCCCGACCCGATCAGCTTCGGCAGCAGGATCAGATCGAGGTCGCTGCCGGCATAGGGGTCGATGTTCCAGCTTGGAATCTCGTCCGGCACGCCCTTGTCCCGGATCACCCGGTTGAAGTGCTCCTCCGCCCCGGCCCCCGCGCCCTCGCCGTGGAAGCGGTCGACCAGGCGCCGTGCGAGCTCGCGCTTGGCCTCGTTTGGCGCGCCCTCGGGCCGGTCGGCTCCGAGCAGCAGCCGGTAGTAGTCGTCCATCGCCTCGTCGGGGATGCTCATCAGCCGCCCGAACATCTCCTCGGGGGCGTCGGTGACGCCGACGTAGTTGCCGAGCGACTTGCTCATCTTCTGGACGCCGTCGGTCCCGACCAGGATCGGCATCGTCAGGATCGATTGCGGCGGCTGGCCGTAGGCAGCCTGAATGTCGCGGCCGAAGAGCAGGTTGAACTTCTGGTCGGTGCCGCCGATCTCGATGTCGGCTTCGACCGCGACCGAGTCGTAGCCCTGCAGCAGCGGGTAGAGCAGCTCCAGCGCCGCGATCGGCTGGTTGGCGGCGAGCCGCTTCTGGAAGTCATCGCGCTCGAGCAGGCGGGCGACGGTCGTCTGCGCGAGCAGGCCCAGCAGCGCCTGCGACTCCATCCGCAGCCACTCGCTGTTGAAGCGGACCTCGGTCCGCTCGCGGTCTAGGACCTTGAACGCCTGCTCCTGGTAAGTGGCGGCGTTGGCCTCGATCTCCTCCGGGGCGGGCAGCGGCCGCGTGCTCGAGCGGCCGCTGGGATCGCCGACCTGGGCGGTGAAGTCGCCGATGATGAGGACGACGGTGTGCCCCTGCCGCTGGAACTCGCTCAGCTTCTCCAGCACGACCGTGTGCCCGAGGTGGATATCGGCGGTCGTCGGGTCGATCCCGAGCTTCACGCGCAGCGGCCGGCCACCGGCGAGCTGCTCGGCGAGCCGCCCCTCCGGCAGCACGTCGACCGCATTACGCGTCAGGTCCGCCATTTCGCGAATGCTAGACTGCCGCCTCCGTTCAGCGGGTCGATCCGGCCCCCTGGCGTCTCCTCTCGATGGCCGTCCTAGGACTAAAGCGCCGGCGAAGCAGCGGCGGTGAGATCCCGCCCGCGCCACCGGCTCCCGCAACCGCGCCGAGCCCACCTTCGCCCCCCGACAAGACCCGACCGCGCCTGAAGAAGCTGCGCGTGCTTTTCGTGCTGCTGGGCCTGGCGATCCTGGGGATGGTCTCGATGGTCTTCGGGATGATGGCCGCGGTCTCCCAGGATCTGCCCGCGATCTACAACTTCGCTCAATACAAGGCCTCGAAAAACAGCGAGATCTATGACGCCAACGGAGTCGCGATCGGGACCCTGACCAGCGACCAGAACAAAATCCTGCTCAACTCGGGGCAGATCTCCCCCAACGTCAAGAACGCGGTGGTGGCGATCGAGGACGCGCGCTTCTACGAGCACAGCGGCGTCGACTTCCAGGGCATCGGCCGCGCCCTGGTCAAAGATATCCTCAGCCAGAGCGCCGCCCAGGGCGGCTCGACGATCACCGAGCAGTTCGTCAAGAACGCGCTCGAAGCCCAGGACACCCGCACCCTCTTCGTCAAGTTCAAGGAGGCGGCGCTGGCCTACCGGCTGGAGCGCCACTGGAGCAAGGACAAGATCCTCACCCAGTACCTGAACACGATCTACTTCGGCGAGGGCGCCTACGGGATCGAGGCCGCCGCCCGCACCTTCTTCGGCGCCGCCCACCCCGGCTGCGGCACCCCGACCGAGCCCTGTGCCTCGGTCCTGGAGCCCTGGGAGGCGGCGACCATCGCCGCCAGCATCGCCTCCCCCTCGGCCTACGACCCCAAGGTCTACCCCGAAAATAGCCTCGGCCGCCGCAACATGGTGCTGGAACGGATGTACGAACAGGGCTACATCTCCCACGAACAGTTCGCCGAAGGCAAGAAGCAGGCACTGCCCTCGCCCGACGACATCGAGCCGCCGACGCTCGATTCCAAGGCGCCCTACTTCACCGCCTACCTGCGCCAGCAGCTGCTCGAACGCTACGGCGCCTCGAAGGCTTTCTTCGGCGGCCTCAAAGTCAAGTCGACGCTCGACCTGGGGCTCCAGGAAGCGGCCGAAGAAGCGGTCAACTCCTACCTCGGCTACTCGCCGGCGACCGCCTCGGTAGTCGTGATCGACAACCGCAACGCCGGCATCAAGGCGATGGTCGGCGGCCCCGACTTCGAGACCAAACCCTTCAACCTGGCGACCCAGGGGCACCGCCAGCCCGGCTCCTCGATCAAGCCCTTCACGCTGATCACTGCCCTCGAGGAGGGGATCTCGCCGGAAACCATCTACGAATCGGCGCCACAGGAATTCCCCTTCGGCAAGAACGGCGAAGAAACCTTCGAGGTCACCAACGATGGCGACTTCTACGCCGGGCCCTGCTCGATTATCTGCGCGACGACCAACTCCGACAACGCGGTCTACGCCCAGCTCGCCCTCGAAGGTCTGAAGGGGAGGACGATCTCCGACCGCACCCGCTCGATCGCCGCGACCGCGCACAAGGCCGGGTACAACGACCCGATCTCGACCAACCCGGCGATGGTCCTCGGCGGCCTCGACATCGGCGTCACCCCGCTCGGCTGGGCCTACGCGTACAGCACGATCGGCAACAACGGCGACCGGGTCAGCGGCAGCCTGGCCCCACGCCCCGGCAACAGCCCGGTCTCCTACACGCAGGTGACCGACAAGGAGGACCAGACGATCAAGGGCGGCGACAACGACTCCACCCACGAGCAGGTGCTCGACCAGGGGGCCACCGAAGAAGCGAAGCGGCTGCTCGAATCGGTCGTCTCCGAAGGCACCGGCACCAACGCCGACATCGGCGCCGAAGGCCAGTGGGGCAAGACCGGTACCACTGAGAACAACGGCGACGCCTGGTTCTGCGGCGGGATCAGCGACGAGGCGACCGCCTGCGTCTGGGTCGGCTACCCCGACTCGACGACGTCGATGGCCACGCTCTACAACGGCGGCCCGGTCATGGGCGGCACCTTCCCGGCCCTGATCTGGGCCGACGTGATGGCCGCCTGGGAAGAGATCAAAGAGAACCGCGCGGCCGAAAAGAAGGCGAAGGAAGAGGCCAAGGAGAGCGGCGAGGAGGTCGAATCCGGGGACTACGAACCGTATGTCCCTGATGAATCGAACGGTGAATACGAAACGACCCCGGAAGAAGGCGCTCCCGAAACCGAAGTCGAAGCCGCGCCGGAAACTGAAGTGGCCCCTGAAGCGACGCCGGAAAATGAAGTCGAAGCGACGCCCGAAGCCACGCCTGAAACGGGCGGGGGCGGCGGCGTCACCGCCGGGTAGCTGCCCCCCGTCTGGGCTAAGGCCGCGGGCGCGAGACGAACGGGCTGCCGGCGGCGCTGAAGCGCCAGGGGCGCTCGACCGCTTTGGTGATGCCGATCCGGGGACCGGTGACCACCTTCGGGGCTGGGCCGTCAGGTAGCAAGATCAGGAACGGGTCGCGGCTGAGGTCGGCCCCGTCCAGCTCCAGGCCGATCCCCAGCGCCTCGGTCAACTTGCCGGGACCGGAGCAGAGCTCGCCGTCCGGTCGCTCGCCGCGGCGCGCCCGCATCGTCTCCAGGCCGGCGGTCGGCTGCAGCGCCCTGATCAGCACCGCCGCCGCCTCCCCCTCCGGTTCGGCGACGAAATTGAGCAGGCTGTGGATCCCGTAGGAGAGGTAGACGTAGGCCCGCCCGGGCGGGCCGAAGAGGACCTCGGTGCGGTCGGTGAGACCGACGTAGGCGTGGCAGGCGGGGTCGTCGCGCTCGTAGCTCTCGGTCTCGACGATGGTGCCGCCGACGCCGTCGAAGAAGAGACGGCAACCGATCAGCTCGCGCGCGACCGTGTGCACCGAGCGCTCGAAGAAGGCCCGGTCGAGCCGCTCCCCTGAGGCTCCCGGCGCGACCGTCAAGATCGCTCTTCGAGCACCCGTGCCTGGACTGCGGCGAGGGTCTCCCGCGCCTGCTCCAGCTGCGCCGCCAGCGGCGCCGATCCGGTGCCGCCGGCGATCCGCTTCGACTCCAGCCAGCTGCTGCGCTGCAGCACCTCGTAGTAGCTGTCGTCGAGGTGCTCGGAGCGCTGCCGCAGATCCTCCGGCGTCAGCTCGGAGAGCGAGCGCCCACTCTCAACCGCGTCGCGGACAAGGCCGCCGACGACGCCGTGCGCCTCGCGGAACGGCATCCCGCGCCGGACCAGCAGGTCGGCGATCTCGGTTGCGGCCAGCATCTCGTCGCCGGAGGCGTCCTCCAGGCGCTGGCGGTCGAAGGCGATCCCGCTCAGCATCCCCGCGGTCGCATCGAGGCAGGACTCGACCGTGTCGATCGCGTCGAACAGCGGCTCCTTGTCCTCCTGCATGTCCTTGCCGTAGGTCAGCGGCAGGGCGTGCATGACGCCGAGCAGGGTCGCGTAGCTGGCGGCGACGCGCGGGCTCTTCGCCCGCAGCAGCTCGGCTGAGTCCGGGTTGACCTTCTGCGGCATGATCGAAGAACCCGAGGAGAAGGTCTCGTCGAGCTCGCAGAAGCCGAACTCGCTGCTCGACCAGATGACGATTTCCGATCCCAGCCGCGAGAGGTGCATCGAGCAGGCCGAGGCGGCGGCCAGGTAGTCGAGGACGAAGTCGCGGTTCGAGGCGCCGTCGATCGAGTTGTGGCTGACGTGCTGGAAGCCGAGGTCCTCAGCGACCGCCTCGCGGTCGATCTCCCAGTTGACGCCGGCCAGGGCGCCGGAGCCGAGCGGCATCACGCTGGCGCTGTCGAGCGCGAACTGGAAGCGCAGCACGTCGCGGGCGAGCATCCAGAAGTAGGCCAGCAGGTGGTGGCCGAGGTAGACCGGCTGGGCGCGCTGGAGATGGGTGTACCCGGGCATCGGCCAGTCACGGTGGGCCTCAGCCAGCTCCAGCAGATTCTCCATCGCCGACCCGCAGAGCTCGATCGCGCGCAGCGAGTGTGCCTGCACCACCATCGCCACATCGGTCGCAACCTGATCGTTGCGGGAGCGGCCGGTGTGGAGCTTGCCGGCCAGCGGCCCGATCTCCTCGCCGAGCAGGCGCTCGACCGCCATGTGGATGTCCTCGTCCGCCTCCTCGAAGGAGAAGCCAGGCTCGGCCATGCGCGCACGGACGCGCTCCAGGCCGGTGTCGATCTGCTCCAGCTCCTCGTCGTCGAGGACACCGATCCCGCGCAGGCCGCGGGCGTGGGCCTGGGACTGGTTGATGTCGTAGGCAGCCAACTGCCAGTCGAACGGCAGCGAGCGATTGAGGCGCCAGAAGCGCGGGTCTGGGTCTTTGCGGAAGCGGGACACGAGCGGGCGATTATCCCTGCAGCGCCGGCTGACCGAGGGCCGTTGCCAACTCCTGACAGACGCGGTCCACCTGGGCCTCGCTCATCGACGGGAAGAACGGGAGTGCCAGCGAGTGCGCCGAAGCGGCTTCGGCGACCGGGAACTGTCCCTCGCGATAGCCGAGCTCACGCAGGTGCGGGAACAGGTGGATGCAGGGCAGGTAGGCCTTGCTGGCGATCCTACGCTCAGCCAGGCGGGCGATCGTCGCGTCGCGCTCGACCTCGTCGCCGAGGCGGACGACATAGACGAACCAGCTGCGGCGCTCCGGTCCACGGCTGGCGATCGGCGCCTCGACGCCCTCGATCGCGGCCAACCGCTCCGCGTAGTGCGCGGCGACCTCTTCACGCCGCCCCAGCAGCGCGTCGAGCCGCTCGACCTGGGCGACGCCGAGCGCCGCCGCGAGGTCGGAGAGGCGGTAGTTGAAGCCGAGGCCGCCATGGTCGAGCCAGCCCATGTCGGCGGCGCGGCCCTGGTTGCGCTCGCTGCGCAGGCGCGCCGCCGTGACGGGATCGGAGGGAACGATCATCCCGCCCTCCCCCGTCGTCATCTGCTTGTTGGCGTAGAAGGCGAAGGTGGCGAGGTTGCCGCGGGTACCGGCCGCGCGGCCCTCGGAATCGAGTGCGCCGATCGCCTCGCAGGCGTCCTCGAGGATGCCGAGATCGTGTCGCGAGGCGAGCCCCTCCAGCTCCGGCATCGCCGCCGGGAAGCCGAAGATGTGGACCGGCAGGATCCCGCGCGTGCGCTCGCCGACGGCCGCTGCCGCCGCGGCGGGATCGAGGTTGAGCGTGACCGGATCGATATCGCAGAAGACCGGCTTGGCCCCCTCATAAAGCAGGCAGTTGGCGGAGGCAACAAAGCTGAAGGGGCTGGTCAGGACCTCGTCACCCGGGCCCCAGCCGAGCGCCCGCACCCCGAGGTGCAGCGCCGTGGTGCCGCTGGAGACCGCGACGGCGTCCTCGACCCCGAGCCAGCTCGCCAGCTCGCGCTCGAACCGCTCCCCCATCGGGCCCAGCGAGAGCCGACCGGAGCGCAGCACCTCCAACGCCAGCTCCTCCTCGCGAGCGCCGACGTCGGGCCGCGCCAGCGGAATCTCCTCCGCCGATGGGCCGATATGTTGATCTGGGCTCAACTTATCGGCTCGTCGGCGGGGGTTGGAAGGCGTACTCCAGGGAGTCGACCAGTGCCTCCCAGGAGGCCTCGATGATGTTCTCGGAGACGCCGATCGTCCCCCACTCGCGATCGCCGTCGGCGGAGTCGAGCAGGACCCGCGTGACGGCGCCGGTGCCGTGCGCTTCGTCGAGGATGCGGACCTTGTAGTTGGTCAGCTCGATGTCGGCCAGGTGTGGGTAGCGGTCGACGATGGCGCCGCGCAAAGCGCGATCGAGCGCGTTGACCGGGCCGTTGCCCTCGGCGACACGCAGGTAGCGCTCGCCGTCGACCTCGACCTTGATCGTCGCCTCGGTCTCGACCCCGCCGTCGGCGCGCTTCTCGGTGACGACGCGGAAGCTCTCCAGCTTGAACAGGGGTTTGTAGCTGCCGGCCTCGCGCCGCAGCAGAAGCTCGAACGACGCCGGCGCGGCCTCGTAGTGGTAGCCGCGGTGCTCCTGCTCCTTCAGGCGCTCGACCGCCCGCGTGGCGGCGTCATCGTCGAGCTCCAGCCCCGAGCGCTCCGCCTGGCTGCGGATCGTCGCCTTGCCAGAGAGCTCGGAGGCGAGGATGTCGCGCTCGTTGCCGACCAGGGCCGGGTCGAGGTGCTCGAAGGTGCTGGCATCCGCCGCGACCCCGGCGGCGTGCATCCCCGCCTTGTGGGCGAACGCATTGCGGCCGACATAGGCACGATTGGGGTCCGACGCCAGGTTGCAGACGTCGTCCAGGTAGTGGGCGGTCGTGGTCAGGCTCGCCAGCTGCTCCGGCGCGACCACTTCGTAGCCCATCTTCAGCTGCAGCGCCGGCAGGATCGAAGCCAGGTTGGCGTTGCCGCAGCGCTCGCCGTAGCCGTTGATGCAGCCCTGGACCAGCCTCGCCCCCGCTTCGACCGCGGCCAGGGAGTTGGCGACCGCGCACTCGGCGTCGTTGTGGGTGTGGATGCCGATCTCGACCCGGTCTCCGACCGCGGCGACGACGGCCCTGGTGGCCTCGGCGACGAACTGCGGCAGGCTGCCGCCGTTGGTGTCGCAGAGGGTGACGTTCTCGGCCCCGGACTCGGCAGCGGCGCGCACGCATTCGAGCGCGTAGGCCGGGTCATCGCGATAGCCGTCGAAGAAGTGCTCGGCGTCGAAGACGGGGCGCTTGCCCTGGTCGCGGCAGAAGGCGATCGAGTCCGCGATCATCGCCAGGTTCTCCTCACGCGAGACCCGGATCACCTTCTCCAGGTGCAGGACCCAGCTCTTGCCGACCAGGCAGACGACCGGGGCGAAGGAGGAGACAAGCACGGCCAGCGCCTCGTCGTCCTCGGCGCTGCGGTCGCGACGGCGGGTCATCCCGAAGGCGGCGATCGTCGCCTGCTTCAGCTCCAGCCCGGCGAGCTGCTCGAACAGCTCCGCCTCCTTCGGGTTGCTGCTGGGGAAACCGGCCTCGATGAAGTGGACGCCGAGCGCGTCGAGCGCTCGCACCACGTTCAGCTTCTCGCCGACGGAGAGCGACATTCCCTTGCCGCCCATGCCGTCACGCAAGGTCGTGTCGTAGAGCTTCACCTGTTCCATTGCTGCCTTTCGAGTCGAAGATCGGGGGTGGGCCGCACGGGGGCCCTGTCTGCACGGCAAGGCCGCGCCAGCCGCTAGGCGGCTGCGGTAATTCGCCCGATTGACTCGAAGAAGAGATGCATCAGGAACTCACTTTACTCGGCGCGTCGACCCCGGCCGGCGCCTCGACGAAGTCGAGCCACTCGAGGTACTCCTCGGCGCGCCCGTAGAGCGCGTCCTGGAATTTCGCCTGCAGGTGCCGGGTGATCTCGCCGGGCTCGCCGAGTGGGTGGTCGTCGATCTCGCGCACCGGCACCAGCTCGGCCGCGGTCCCGGTCAGGAAGACCTCCTCCGCCAGGTAGAGCTCGGCCCTGGCGACGTCGCGCTCGACCACGGTGTAGCCGAGGTCGCGGGCGATCTGGATCACCGATTTGCGGTTGATCCCGTCGAGGATGCCGGCGACGTGCGGCGGCGTCACGAGCTGGCCGTCGCGGACCACGAAGATGTTCTCGCCGGAGCCCTCGCAGACGAAGCCGCGCTCGTCGAGCAGGATCGCCTCCTCGTAGCCGGCTTTCTGCGACTCGGTCTTGGCCAGGATCGAGTTGAGGTACTGGCCGGAGGCCTTGGCATGCGGAATCAGGCCGGCGGGGCTGATCCGGCGCCAGCTCGAGACCTTGGCGCGGATGCCGTGACGCGCGCCCTCCTCGCCGAGGTAGACGCCCCAGGGGAAGGTGGCGATGATCACGTCGATCGGGGCGTCGGTGGCGTAGAGGCCGAGGTTGCCGTAGCCGCGGAAGGCGAGCGGCCGGATGTAGCAGGAGCCGAGCCCGTTGCGATGGATCAGCTCGTGCGTGGCGCTGCGCAGCTCCTCGGTCGTGTAGGGAAGGTCGAGGTAGAAGAGCCCGGCCGATTTGGCCAACCGGTCGAGGTGATCTTGATGGCGGAAGACCGCCGGCCCGCGCTCGGTCTCATAGCAGCGGATTCCCTCGAAGACGCCGGTGCCGTAGTGCAGCCCGTGGCTGAGCACGTGCACCTTCGCGTCCTCCCAGGCGACGAACTCGCCGTTGTGCCAAATCAAATCCGCCTGCTCCATGTTGCAGAAGTATGCCCGATCAAACGCAGGTCTTGGCGGGCGGAATCGCGAATGACGCCTGAAAGCAAAAGAAGGAGGCGTAGGAACCCCATGAAAACCAGATTTCTTCCGAAGCTCAGCTACTCCAACGTGATTGCGACGATGGCGCTGTTCATCGCCCTCGGCGGCGCTGCGGTCGCGGCCGGGCTGCCGAAAAACAGCGTCGGGCCCAACCAGCTGAAGCGTGGCTCCGTGACCGCCGCGAAGATCCGCAAAGCGGCGGTGATCAGCGGCAAGCTGGCCCCGAAGTCGGTCATCGCCGGCAAGCTCGGCGCCAACGCGGTGCTGCCGGGGAACATCGGCAACGGCGCCATCACCAGTGCCAAGATCGGCGCCGGTGCGGTGATTGCCGCCTCGATCAAAAACGGCGTGATCACGACCAACAAACTGACCAGCAAAGCCGTGACCACGGACAAACTGGCTGCAGGCGCGGTGACCAACCCGATCCTCGCCAACGGCTCGGTGACGCCGAACAAGCTCAATGAAGCGCCGATCGTGTCGCTGAAAACCGGTCAAACGCTGCGCGGGGTGTTCGATCTCGGGTCCGTCGCGGCCACCGCCGGCGACACGACCCGATCCGCGGTCAGCTACCAGTTCCCGCTGGGCGGGAACGGGCCCGCGGTGACGGTGCTGCAGCCGGGCCAGACGACCGCCAACTGCGCCGGGCTCGGCAACGGTGGTCAGACGCCGGCGGCGACCAACGGCAACCTCTGCGTCTACATCACCCAGGCGGAAAACCTCGAGGAAGGCGCGGCGGGCCTGGTCGCGGAGAACAACACCCGGCTCGGTTTCGGGCTGGTCGCGAAAGCGAAAGAAGGAGGGGCCGGAAAATCCTTCCACGCCCTCGGGCAGTGGGCGGTAACCGCCGCTCCCTAGTCAGGCGCTGAGCGCCTCGAGAACCGCGTCAGTCATCTCCGCGGTTCCAACCTCGACCTCGGCGGGGACATCTGGCATCGGTGGAGTTGCCAGGGTCCCCGCCGCCAGGTCCGGGGTGCGCAGCCCGCTCTCGAGCACGACGTCCACCGCCGCCTCGATGCGCTCCGCGTCCTCGGCGCGGCCGAAGGCGTGGCGCAGCATCATCGCCACCGAGAGGAAAGTCGCGAGCGGGTTGGCGATCCCCTTGCCGGCGATGTCGGGGGCAGAGCCGTGGACCGGCTCGAACAGGCCCGGCGCCCCCTCGGCGCCGAGGCTGGCGGACGGGAGCATCCCCAGCGAGCCGGTCAGCATCGCCGACTCGTCGCTGAGGATGTCGCCGAAGAGGTTCTCGGTAACGATCACGTCGAACTCGGCCGGCCGCGAGACCAGCTGCATCGCCGCGTTGTCGACCAGCAGGTGGTCGAGGGTGACGTCGGCGTAGTCCGGGGCGATGCCGGTGACGACCTCACGCCAGAGTCGCGAGGTCTCCAGCACGTTGGCCTTGTCCACCGAGGTCACCCGCGGCTTCCTGCCGGAGCTCTCGGACCGGCGCCGGGCGGCCTCGAAGGCCGCGCGGGCGATCCGCTCGATCTCGCCGGCCGTGTACTCGCAGGTGTCGTGGGCGGCGTCCCCATTGCGACCGCTGTCGCCGAAGTAGATGCCGCCGGTCAGCTCGCGGACGACGAGCAGGTCGGTGCCGGCGATCCGCTCCTCGCGCAGTGGGCTGGAGCCGACCAGGGCGGGGCTCGGCCGCACTGGCCGCAGGTTGGCGTAGAGGCCCATCCCCTTGCGCAACCCGAGCAGCCCCTGCTCCGGCCGGGGCGCGTCGGGGTCGGTCGTGTCCCATTTGGGACCGCCGACCGCGCCGAGCAGGACCGCGTCGGCGGCCCGGCAGGTATCGAGAACCTCGTCGGTGAGGGCGGTTCGGTGGGCGTCGATCGAGGCGCCGCCGATCAGCCTCTGGTCGAACTCGAACTCGCCCAGCGCCTCCAGCAGCTGCCGCGCGGCGGCGACGATTTCGGGGCCGATCCCGTCTCCGGGGAGGACGACTATGCGCGGGGCGGGGCTCACTCGGCGGGACTCTACGCGTTAGCCGGCGACGGCCTCGATGTTGAGCCGCACGTAGTCGAGCGTCAGCGGCTGCTCGCAGAGCTCGAGCACGGCTTCGGCGAACGGCCGCCGCAGTTGCTCCGGCAAGCACGCCAGATGGGGCCCGAGGGTCACGGTCATCGTGAACCGCAGCGGCTCAGCCGGGGTGTATGGCTTCGGCTCCAGCCAGCAGCGAGCATCGGAGAAGCCGGCAGCGCGCAGCCGCGCCTCGGTCGGCTCCGGCGCGGCGAAGTTCCACATCGCCGCCATGCCGTCGAAGTGGGGCGCGTACTCGGGGCGCGAGGCGACGGCGGTGATCGCTCGGGCGTGCTCGGCGACGTTCCCCTCTCCTCCGCACTGGGCGACCAGGCGGCCGCCCGGGACCAGGTTCTGACGCAGGCTGGAGAAGAGGCGGTCGTGGTCGACGATCCAGTGGAAGGTCGCAGTCGAGAAGATCAGGTCGACGGGCTCGGGCAGCGCCAACTCGGAGAGGTCGGAGACGACGTAGGTCGCCCGCTCTCCCAGCCGCTCCTTGGCTTTGGCGATCATCGCCTCGGAGCCGTCGACCGCGATCACCCGGCCATCGGGCAGCCGCTTGGCCAGCTCTTCAGTGACCCGGCCGGAACCACAGCCAGCGTCGACCACGGTCTCATCCCCGCGCAGCTCGAGCCGTTCGAGGACCCCCATCCCCCAGCTGAACTGTGGGTCGGAGATCGCGTCGTAGGTCTCGGCGTCCCACTCAAGCGGCCCGGTGTTCATCGCCTCGGACATGTCGCCTACAGCGCGGTGGTGACCGGCCCCGGTGATGCCGAGGGGCCTGACTCGAAAGCGTCGATCGCGCCGGCGTTCTCCAGGGTGATGCCGATGTCGTCGAGGCCGTTCAGCAGCCGGTGCTTGACGTCGGGCTCGACTGCGAACTCGAAGACGCCGGCGGCGGAGGTGATGGTCTCGTCGTCGACGTCGATCCGCGCCTCCCCGGCCTCAGCGACGGCGCGGCAGTGCTCCTCGTCGAGGATCGCCGGCAGCAGCCCGATCTTGGTGCAGTTCGAGTAGAAGATGTCGGCGAAGGAAGGCGCGACGATCGCCTGGAAGCCGAAGTCCTCCAGGGCCCAGGGGGCGTGCTCGCGGGAGGAGCCGCAGCCGAAGTTGCGGCCCGCGACCAGGATCGGGTTCGGCTCCAGCTCGATCTCGCCGTCGCGGATCCAGTCGTAGAAGAGGAACTCGCCGAAGCCGGTTCTCTCCACGCGCTTGAGGAACTGCTTGGGGATGATCTGGTCGGTGTCCACGTCGGCCCGGTCCAACACCGAGATCTTGCCCTCAATCACGTCTATCGGTCGCATCCTCAGCTCCAATCCCTGATGTCGACGAAGTGTCCCTCGACGGCGGCCGCGGCGGCCATCTTCGGGCTGACCAGGTGGGTGCGCCCACCCTTGCCCTGGCGTCCCTCGAAATTGCGGTTGGAGGTCGAGGCGCAGCGCTCGCCCTCCATCAGGATGTCGGGGTTCATCCCCAGGCACATCGAGCAGCCGGCCTCGCGCCATTCGAAACCGGCGGCGCGAAAGACGTCGTGCAGGCCCTCGGCTTCGGCGGTCGCCTTCACCTGCTGGGAGCCGGGGACGACCATCGCCCGCACCGAACTCGCGACCTTGCGGCCGTCGACGATCTCCGCCGCCTCGCGCAGGTCCTCGATCCGCGAGTTGGTGCAGGAGCCGATGAAGACCCTTTCCGGGGCCACCTCGGTCATTGGCGTTCCGGCCGCCAGGCCCATGTAAGTGAGGGCGCGTTCAGCCGACTCGCGGTCGGCGGGCGACTCCATCGTCGCCGGGTCCGGAACCGTGTCGGTGACCTCGACGACCATCCCCGGAGTCGTGCCCCAGGTGACCATCGGCGAGATCGCCGCGGCGTCGACCTCGACCTCGGTGTCGAAGCTGGCCCCGGGGTCGGTCGGCAATTGGCGCCAGCGCTCGACCGCGGCCTCGAAGTCCTGCGGGGCGGCGGAGCGGCCACGGACCCACTCGAAGGTGGCCTCGTCGGGGGCGATCATGCCGGCGCGGCCGCCGGCCTCGATCGTCATGTTGCAGATCGTCATCCGGCCCGGCATCCCCAGCGACTCGATCGCCGGCCCGGCGTACTCGACCGCGTGGCCGACCATGCCGCCGGTGCCGAGGCGGCCGATCGTCGCCAGGATCAGGTCCTTCGAGGTGACGCCGGAGCCGAGCTCGCCGGAGTAGGAGATCCGCATCGTCTTCGGCCGCTTCTGGACCAGGCACTGGGTCGCCAGCACGTGCTCGACCTCGGAAGTGCCGATCCCGAAGGCCAGCGCCCCGAAGGCGCCATGGGTGGAGGTGTGGCTGTCGCCGCAGACGATCGTCATGCCGGGCTGGGTCACCCCCAGCTCGGGCCCGATCACGTGGACGATCCCCTGCCGCTCGGAGCCCAGCGAGTAGATCGGGATGCGGAACTCCTCGCAGTTGCGCTCCAGCGTTTCGACCTGGACCCGGGAAAGCTCGTCGGCGATCAACCGGGCCGCCATGGTGCCGTCGGTGGGCACGTTGTGATCGGCGGTGGCCAGGGTTTTGTCGGCGCGGCGAACCGGGCGGCCGGCCAGGCGCAGCCCGTCGAAGGCCTGAGGCGAGGTGACCTCGTGGACGAGGTGCAGGTCGATGTAGATCAGGTCGTTGGAGACCTCGTGCGCCTCCCAGATCTTTTCGAACATGTTCTTAGGCATCTCGTCCTCCTCTAGCCGCGCCTGAGGCCGGCGGCGATCACGGCGATGAACCTGGTCGGCTCCTCGCCATCGTTCTCGAAATGATGGGGCAGGTCGGCGTCGAAGGTGACGCTGTCGCCCTCGCGCAACTCGTGCCGGGTGCCGTCGACCACCAGCGCCAGGGTGCCGGCGAGGACGACCGTGGTCTCGCGACTGCCCGGCTCGTGCATCGGCGGGTCCTCGCGGCCACCGGTCGCGGCGCCGGGTTCCAGCGTGTGCAGGGAGACGTCGGCGCGCTGGCCGGGCAGTGGCGGCGTCAGCTCCTCGAAGCGGTGGCCGCCGCGCGCGAAGCTGCGCCTTGCCCCGGCGCGGCTGACGGCGACGTGCTGGCCCTCGTCGAGGCGCAGCAGCTGCGACAGGGTCAGCTCGAGGCCGGCCGCGATCTTCTCCGCCACCGCCAGCGTCGGGCTGGTCTCCCCGCGCTCGACCTGGGAGAGCATCGGCGCGCTGACCCCTGAGCGCTCGGCCAGGTCGCGCAGCGAGAAACCCATCGCATCGCGCAGGGCCTTGATGCGCGGGCCGACGGGAGCGGAGGGGCTCTCGTGGGCTTCGGGCTTCGTGGCGGTGGCGTTCACGGGTGCGTACGTTATCACGGACGCTTGTATAGGAGCGTAAGGAGGTCGGCGGCGATCGCCTCGGGTTCGTCCTCGAGTTGCTCGGGTGCGATGCGGGTCACGCCGTAGCCGGCGACGCGGAGCCGACGGTCGCGGGCGCGGTCCTCCCTGAATGCGGCCCGGGTGCCGTGCGCGGCGAAGCCGTCAAGTTCGACAACGGCTTTCGCATCGGGCCAGAAGCAGTCGACCTCGTAGGACCTTTCCCCCGCGGAGACCCAGGCGTTGAGATGGGGAAGCGGCAAGCGGTGCCGACGCAGGAACGGCAGGAAAAGCTCCTCGAGCCAGCTGCGCTGGCGGCCTGGAGTTTCACGGCGCCGAGCGAGGCAATCCCTGACCGCCCGGGCGCCGCGATGGCCCGGATAGCGGTCGAGCAGGTGGGGCAACGAGAGGCGGTCGTGGAGGCGGAGGTATTCCGACTCTCGCAGTGCACTCTCTGCCTCGGCCGCTGAAGAGGTCGCAGCGAGATCGAAGATCGTCCGCGGCACGGTCGTGACCGGGATCCCATCCTCGATCGTCACCTCGTCCGGAGGCAAGAGCGCGAAATGCCGGCGGATGCCGCCCGCGAGACCGGCTTTTCGACGGAGTCGTGACCTCGATCGCGCCGCTCGACGGCCGCCGAATTCCCCACAGCGCGGCCGCCGAGCGGTGGCTGAGCACCGCACCGGGTCCACAGAAGAGAACCGCCGCCATCCACCGCCCCTCCCGAGAGACGACCGTATGTCCCACGGCGTAGACGCCGCGGTGCAATTGATGCAGCCGCCCCTTGCGTAGGCGGCGGCCGATTGCGGCGGAGGACAGGCCAAGTTCGAGCAGCTGCCGCCGCGCCACCACCCCATGCTGCCGATCCGCTTGATCCGCAATGGCCGCGTCATCACCGACGCCGGCCGCCCTCCCGTGAGTCTGCTCCAGTGTCCGCATAGCGAACACAAGTGCAGACTCACGGGAAGTTCTCCCCCCAAGGGGCGGGACGGCTGCGGGTCTTGCTACGGACCCGGGGTGCGCTCGATCGCGGCTTCCGCCGTGGCCGCCTCGGCCTCGCGGGTGGCGGCGCCTTCCAAGGCGTTGGACAGCGCTCGCACGTAGGCGCGGGCGGATGCCTCGAGGATGTCGGTGGCCACGCCTTGGCCGGTCGCCAGGCGGCCGGCGGTGCGCAGCATCACCGTCACCTCACCGAGGGCGTCCTCCCCGCCGGTCACGGCCTCCACCGTGTACTGGGCCAGCTCGCAATCGGTCTCGGTCGCCTCCTGGATCGCGCGGAAGATGGCGTCGATCGGGCCATCGCCACTCGACTCCCCGGTCGCCTCCTGACCGGACGGCAGGGTCACTGCGACCCGGGCCACCGGCTCCTTGCGGGAGCCCGCCTCGACCTCGAACCAGGCCAGCTCGTGGGCGTCGGAGCGTTCGCGCATCTCGTCGGAGACGATCGCCTCCAGATCCAACGCCGTCACCAGCTTCTTGCGATCCGCGACCTCCTTGAAGGCCTTGAACGCAGCGTTCAGGGCGTTGCCCTCGACCTGGAAGCCCAGTTGCTCCAGCGCGTCTTTCAGCGCATGGCGGCCGGAGTGCTTGCCCAGCACGATCGAGTTCGACTCCAGGCCGACTTCGGTCGCGTCCATGATCTCGTAGGTGCTGCGCTCCTTCAGCACGCCGTCCTGGTGGATCCCGGACTCGTGGGCGAAGGCGTTGCGGCCGACGATCGCCTTGTTGGGCTGGATCGCGTAGCCGGTCAGGCGGGAGACCATGCGGCTGGTGCGGGCGATCTCGCGGCTGTTGATCGCGGTCCTGAGGCCGTGGGCGTCCTCGCGAACCCGGATCAGCATCGCGATCTCCTCCAGCGAGCAGTTGCCGGCCCGCTCGCCGATCCCGTTGACCGCGCACTCGACCTGGCGAGCCCCGGCCAGAACGCCGGCATAGGAGTTGGCGACGGCCAGGCCCAGATCGTCGTGGCAATGGACCGACATCTCCACCCCACGCAGCGCCGGGACCAACTCATACAGGCGCCGGAAGTAGTCTGCGTACTCCTCCGGCGTGGTGTAGCCGACGGTGTCGGGGATGTTGACCACGGTCGCACCCTCTTCGACGGCGATCGCGCAGACTTCGGCGGTGAACTCGGTGTCGGCGCGGGTCGCGTCCATCGGCGAGAACTCGACGTCCTCGCAGTAGGAACGAGCCAGGGCGACGGCCGCCCGGGCCTGCCCCTTGACGTCCTCCCGATCGGTCTGCAGCTGGTGCTCGATGTGGATGTCAGAGGTCGAGATGAAGGTGTGGATGCGCGGACGACCGGCATCGCGCACCGCCCCCCAGGCGGCATCGATGTCCGCCTTGTGAGTACGCGCCAGTCCGCAGATCACCGGCCCCTCGACCACCCGCGAGATTTTCTGGACGGCCTCGAAGTCGCCGGGTGAGGTGATCGGGAAGCCGGCCTCGATCACGTCGACCCCCAGCCGTGCGAGCTGCTGGGCGATCTCTACCTTCTCGGCGGTGTTCAGCGAAATCCCGGGCGACTGCTCGCCGTCCCTCAGGGTGGTGTCAAATATGTGGACGCGGTTGGCGTCAGATGCGGGTCCCATCGGACCTCCTCCTTCTCTGCTTGCTGTGAATGACCTTGTCTCTCGCGGCTATCGCGCCGCCCAGCGCTATTCCCCCCGAGGGGGGAGGAGAAGGAGAAGCGCGAGGCTGTGGGACCGGTAGGTCATCCGTCTGTGCAGGGTAGCGCAGAATCCCGCGGCATCGTGTGTGTTGCATAGGCTGCCGCGCATCGAGGCCTCCCCCCAACGCACCAACTGGCTGGCCCTCTTTGCGATGGGGATCGCCGTGGTGGTGATCGCCAACGACTTTTCGGCAATCAACGTCGCCCTTCCCACCATGGAGAAGGACTTCGATACCAACATCAACACGATCCAGTGGGTGGTGAACGCCTATGCACTGACCTTCGGGGTGATGATCGTGACCGGCGGCCGCCTCGCCGACATGTTCGGGCGGCGCAACGCCTTCTTCCTCGGCACCGCGATCTTCGCCTCGATGTCGGCGCTCGGCGGCGCCGCGCAGTCGGAGGCCTGGCTGATCGCCTGCCGCACTCTGATGGGGATCGGCGGAGCGCTGATGTGGCCGGCGATCCTCGGCATGACCTTCGCGATCCTGCCGGAAGAAAAGGCGGGACTGGCGGGCGGGATCATCCTTGGCGCGGCCGGACTCGGCAACGCCGTGGGGCCGCTGATCGGCGGCGTCCTCACCGACGCGCTCAGCTGGCGCTGGATCTTCTTCCTCAACGTCCCGATCTCGGTCTTCGCTGTCGCGGTCACCTACTTCCTGGTCCACGTCAAGGAGCCGAAAGCCGAGGACCAGCGGATCGACTACGCCGGGATCGCCGTGCTCTCGGTCGGTCTCGTCTCGCTGCTGATCGCCCTCGACCAGGTGGCGGACTGGGGCTGGGGAGATCCGAAAGTGGTCAGCCTGCTGGCCTTGGCGGTGGTACTGATCGCCGCCTTCGTGCCAATCGAGCGGCGTGCGGGCCAGCACGCGCTGGTCCCCCGGGAGGTGATGCGGAACCGCAGCTTCACCGCCTCCTGCGTGGCGATTCTCTTCATGTCGGCAACCTTCTTCGCCTCGCTGCTCTACCTGCCGCAGTTCATGGAGAAACAGTTCGGCTACTCGGCGCTCGAGGCCGGGGTCGGAATCCTCCCCTTCCTCGGCGTCTTCGCGCTCGTCTCCTTCATCGCCGGGCCGCTCTACAACCGCCTCGGCGCCAAGACGCTCGCTGTCTTCGGCGCGGCCTGCATCACCCTGGCGCCGTTCCTCTTCTCGCAGGTGGACGCCGACTCGACGTACACCTCCCTGGTCCCCGGCATGATCGTCCTTGGGCTGGGGATCGGCAGCTTCTACCCGACCGCGACGACCGCCGGCGTCACCTCGGTCGACGAATCGCAGACCAGCCTCGCCGGCGGCATCGTCTACATGTTCCAGATCGCCGGCGGCTCGATCGGGCTGGGGCTGACGACGACCGTCTTCTCCGGGGCAGTCCCGCCCTTCGTCGATGGCGTCCAGGCTGGCTTCCGGCTCGACGCCGCGCTCTCGCTGGTCGGGTTCGTGGTGGCGCTGCTGTTCGTCGGCGGCAATCTGTTCGCGCGCCGGCGCGCAGCCGAGCAGCCCGCCTAGCCTCGCCTACTGGATGACGTAGTTGTCGCCCGAGCCGGGACGCAGAAGGTCTTCGCCACTGCCGCCCCGCAGCACGTCGTAGTCCGGGCCGCCGACCAAGCGGTCCTCGCCGGGGCCGCCGAGGAGCGAGTCTTTGCCGGCGCGCCCGACCAGCATGTCGTCGCCGGGACCGCCGAGGAGCTTGTCGGAATCGGCACCGCCGACGAGGCGGTCGTGACCAGGGCCGCCGCGCAGGGTGACCGGAACCGGTATCGCTCGGGAGACGATGACGGCGTCCTCACCGGCGCCGGCGTTGACTTCGAAGCCCGCGATCGAGGCCGCCGCGCAAATCAGCTCGTTCGGCTGCCCTTCGGGGTGGGTGCAGACGTCACCCCCGACTTCCAGCGCCGCCGCCGAGTCGATCACGTAGTTGAGGCCGTCGGGACTGAGCCAGATGGAAATCGAGTTGGCCTCCGAATCACCGGCCAGCAGTACGGTCACCTGCGCGGTCGTCGGCGGTTCGGCGGCGCGGGCGCTGACAGTGGCCGCAGCCACCAGCACCAGGGTCATCGTCATCAGGATCGCCCTCTTCATCACAGAATCGCTCCGGCCGCAAATCGCCCAGGCGCATCTATGGGAACAACACGACCTTGCCGACGTTGCGGCGCTGGGCGATGAATTCGTGGGCTTCGCCGGCCCGATCAAAGGGAAACGCCTCCGCCACCACCGGCTCCAGTCGCCCCGCTTCGAGATCGGCCATCAACGGCTCGGTCACGCGGTCGAGGTTGCCCTCGCGATCCCACCAGCTCAGCATGTTCAGCCCGATGACGCCTTTGTTCTCGTTCATCATCATCAGGCTCTTCCACCAGGGCATCGTCGCCAGCGGCATCTTCAGCAGGCTCTTGAGGGTCGCGGGGATGTCGCGCACGCCGCCGTTCGAGTTCTCTGAGAGCCCGTACATCACCAGCCGCCCGCCCGAGCGCAGCAAGCGATAGTCCTTGCGGAAGCTGGTCGGGCCGAGCGCGTCCATGATCAGGTCGACGCCCTCGCCGTTGGTTATCCGCATCACCTCGGCCTCGAAATCCTTGCCGCGGTAGTCGATCGGGTGGGTCACGCCGTGGGCCACGATCGCCTCGTGCTTCTCAGGGGAAGCGGTGCCGAAGATCTCGGCGCCGACGTTGCGAGCGATCTGAGTCGCGGAGATGCCGACGCCGCCACCAGCGCCGTGGATGAGGACGCGGTCGCCCTGGCGCAAGCTGCCCATCAGGATCAGTGCCGCGTAGGCGGTGCCGTAGTTGACCGGGAAGGCGGCGCCCTGCTCGAAGCTGAGGTGGTCGGGCAAGGGCAGCGCCTGGGTGGCATCGACGCTGATCAGCTCGGCCTGGCCGCCGAAGCGGGTGCCAGCGACGACGCGGTCGCCGAGCTTGAAGTCAACGACGCCCTCCCCCACGCTCTCGACCTCTCCCGCGACCTCGTAGCCGAGCACGCAGGGCGGCTTTGGCGCGTCGGGATAGAGGCCGACCCTCGCGAGCGTGTCGGCGAAGTTGATCCCGGCAGCGCGAACGGCGACGCGGATCTGACCGGGCCCGACGGCAGGGTCCGGCCGGTCCTGCACCTGGAGAACCTCGGGACCCCCAGTCCCCGTCAATACGACCGACCGCATAAGGAAACCTTATAGGTCGACGGAGCGGCCGATTGCGAAGCCTTCGAGACCGAGAATCTTCTCGATCGTCTCGGCCCGCACCGGGGCATCGGTGGTCAGCGCCATTACCGCCCGCTGTCCGTCCTGCTCGGCGCCGACCGCAGCGGAGACGATGTTGACTCCCTCTTCGCCGAACATCGTTCCGACCCGGCCGATCATTCCCGGCTGGTCGGCGTAGCGGAAGACGGAGAGGTGCTCGGCGAAAGGCAGGTAGAAGCCCTCACCCCAGACCGAGACCAGGTAGGGCTCGTTGCGAGGGCCGACGCTGGTCCCGGCGACCTCGACCTCCTGGTCGCCAGAGCCGACCCGGACGGTGACCAGCTCGGTGAAGTCCTCGGTGCTGGCGTCCTTGGTCTCGATCAGCTCGATCCCCCGCTCCTCGGCCATCTGCGGCGCGTTGACGAGGTTGACCGGCTCCTCGGTGTTGCCGGCGAGGATGCCGGCGAGGACGGCGATGCCGAGCAGCCGGGTGTCATGCGAGGCGATACGGCCGCGGAACTCGGCGGTGACGCGATCGACCGAGCCGTCGCCGAGACCCTGCGCGAGGCGGCCGAGCTTTTCGCAGAGCGGCACGAACGGGGCCAGCGCTTCCATTGCCTCGGGCCGGACCGCGGCGATGTTGACGGCGTTGGTGACGACGCCGCCGCTGAGCGCCGCGGTCACCTGCTCGGCGGTGACGACCCCGGCCCGGTCCTGAGCCTCGGCGGTGGAGGCTCCGAGGTGGGGCGTGACAACTACGTCACCGCGGGCGAAGAGCGGGTGCTCGGTGAAGGGCTCGGAGGGGAAGACGTCGAGCGCGGCACCGGCCAGCTTGCCCGACTCGAGGCCGGCGAGCAGCGCGTCGAGGTCGATCAGCTCGCCGCGGGCGCAGTTGACGACGCGGGCGCCATCCTTCATCTGGGCGATCGTCTCGGTCCCGATCAGGCCGATCGTCTCCGGCGTCTTCGGCACGTGCAGGGTGACCAGGTCGGAGCGGCTGAGCAGCTCGGCGAGATCCTCGACGCCGTCGACCCCGAGCTCGCGGAAGCGCTCGGCGGAGACGAACTTGTCGAAGGCGACGACCTCCATCTCGAAGCTCTGCGCTCGTTTGGCGACGAGCTGGCCGATGCGGCCGAAGCCGATCACCCCCAGCGTCTTGCCGTAGAGCTCGGCGCCCTTGAACTTGGACCGGTCCCAGCGCCCTTCGACCAGCGACTGGTCTGCCCGCGGCACGTTGCGGAAGAGGGCGAGGGCGAGGGCGAGCGTGTGCTCGGCGGCGGCCACCGAGTTCGACTCGGGCGCATTGGCGACGATCACCCCGCGCCGGGTCGCGGCCGGGATGTCGACGTTGTCGACGCCGGTGCCGGCGCGCCCGATCACTTTCAGGTTGCCGGCCAGATCGATCAGCTCGGCGGTCATCTTCGTCGCCGAGCGGATCAGGATCGCGTCGAACTCGCCGATCCGGCTGCGCAGCTCATCGTCGGACATCTCGAGGCCGAGCTCGACGTCGAAGTTGGCGCGCAGCAGGTCGACCCCGGTGTCGGCGATCTTCTCCTTCACCAGGACCTTCATTTCGCCACTCCCTCCACGTTCTCGAGCACCCAGTCGATGCAGGCGGTCAGGGCCTCGACGTCATCGGGCTCGACCGCGGGGAACATCCCCACTCGCAATTGGTTGCGGCCGAGCTTGCGGTACGGCTCGACGTCGACGATGCCGTTGGCGCGCAGGGCGGCGGCGAGGGCGGCCGCGTCGACCGAATCGGCGAAGTCGATCGTGCCGACCACGAGCGAGCGCTTGGCGGGATCGGCAACAAAGGGGGTGGCGACCTCGCTCGCTTCGGCCCAACCGTAGAGGCGACCGGAGGAGTCGGAGGTCCGCTCGACGCACCAATCGAGGCCGCCGTTGCCGAGCATCCACTCGATCTGGTCGGCGAGCAGCAGCAGGGTCGCCAGGGCCGGCGTGTTGTAGGTCTGCTCCTTGCGCGAGTTGTCGAGCGCCGTCTGCAGGGAGAGGAATTCCGGCTGCCAGCGGCCATCGGCGCCATCGAGCTCCTCGATGCGGGCGAGCGCGGCCGGGCTCAGCAGCGCCAGCCAGAGGCCGCCGTCGGCTCCGAAGGCCTTTTGCGGAGCGAAGTAGTACGCGTCGGTGTCGGCGATGTCGACCGGCAGGCCGCCGGCGCCCGAGGTGGCGTCGATCAGAACCAGCGAGTCGCCGGCGCTGTCTGGGCGCTTGACCGGGACCATCACGCCGGTCGAGGTCTCGTTGTGGGCCCAGGCGAGGACGTCGGCGGCGGGATCGGCGGTCGGGGCCGGCGCGTCGCCGGGCTCGGCCTCGACCAGGATCGGATCGGCCAGGAATGGCGCCCCAGCAGTCGCCTTGGCGAACTTGCCGGAGAACTCGCCGTAGACGAGGTGGAGCGCGCGGTCACGCACGATCCAGGCTGCGGCGGCGTCCCAGAAGGCGGTCGTGCCGCCGTTGCCGAGCGCCACCTCGTATCCGTCGGGAAGCGAGAAGAGCTCACCGAGGCCGCTGCGTACGCGGCGGACCAGATCGCGCACCGGCGCCTGGCGGTGCGAGGTGCCCATCAGATCGGAGCGCTCGGCGAGCGCAGCGAGGGCCTCGGGGCGCACCTTCGACGGTCCACAGCCGAAGCGGCCGTCGGCCGGCTTCAGCTCGGCTGGGATCTGAATCGTGTCAGTGCTCTGCGGGGCCATCGGGGCCGACAGGTTATTGACCGCCGCGGGTGGACTCGCGCCGGGGGCGCGGGTAGGCTCGCAACGCTGTCCGCCAGTCCCGTCCAAGATCGAGGGAGATCCATGTATCCGATCAGCTACGAAGCGGATTTCAACCCGGAACCGAACCGCTGGACGACGTTCTTCCGGTTGATCCTGGCGATCCCGTGGTTCATCGTCGCGATCTTCTGGGGGATCCTCTTCCTCTTCACGCACCTCATCGCCTGGGTGGCGATCATCATCCTCGGCCGCTACCCGCAGTGGCTCTACGAGTTCAACGCCGGCGTGGTTCGCTTCTCGGTCCGCACCTCCGCCTGGATCTACCTGCAGACCGACGTCTGGCCCCCGTTCAGCCTCAGCGACGATCCGAGCTACCCGATCCGCATCAACATCGCGCCTGCGGCCGAGCGTCAGAGCCGGCTGAAGGCGCTCTTCCGCTGGATCCTTGCCCTGCCGGTGCTTCTGGTGCTCTCTTACGGCACCTCCTACGTCCAGCTGGCCGCCGCCTTCGTGGCCTGGCTGACGATCGTCTTCCGGGGCTACCTGCCAGAGGGGATCAACAACATGCTGACCTTCGTCAACGGCTTCCACGCCCGGGTCCTGGGCTACATCGCGATCCTCACCGACGACTACCCGCCGGTAGGACTCGAGCGAGCGAAGGTCGGCGCGCCTCCGCCCCCATCTGCCCCTCAACCGCCCGCGGCGCCCGCGGTCTAGGAGAACGTGATGAGCGAGTCAGTGGCAAAAGGAGAGGGCTACGCGGTCGCCAACCTCGCCGACCTCGGCGACGGTCCCGGGTTCCGCAAGATCCGCAAGGAGCTCGGGGTGACCGCCTTCGGCGTCAACGCGATCGTGCTGCCGCCGTCCTATGAGACCGGCAGCCACTACCACGACGAGCAGGAGGAGCTCTACTTCCTCCACAGCGGCGAAGTCGAGTTCACCTTCGGCGACGGCTCAACCCAGCGCCTGAGCCCCGGCGGCCTGGCCTGGGTCGACGCCGCCACCCACCGCAAGGTGCGCAACCTCAGCGACTCAGAAGACGCCGTCTACGTCGTCGTCGGCGGCAAAGACGGCTACGTCGGGCGCGACGGCAAACTAGGCGCCGGCGAGACGCACCGCTGAGCCGTCCCGTGGGGCTTGTGGTTGGGGGAGCAGGGTGCCCCTCTCCCGGAGGCCGTTGCGCAGCTGAGCCGGTGCCAGGGCTCAGGCGCTTGTCCGGGAGCCTCCGGGAGAGGGGCACCCTGCTCCCTGCCCAACACGTAGCGGTAGACGGCTCAGCCGCACCTCTCCTGCGTGGAGCTGAGCGTCGTGACCTTCCGCTCCGAGCTTCAGGAACCCGGCGCCCGTGTGGTTCGGAGGGACGGATGCCCCTCTCCATGAGGCTCACGGACCAGGGTCTCGAATCGCGGAAACGGCCCAGCTGCGCAACGGCCTCAGGGAGAGGGGCATCCGTCCCTCCCCCACCAACACCGCTATTTCGTGTCGCTGAAGCCCTGGTCGATCCAGGGCATCATGGTCCGCAAGTCTTTGCCGACGTCCTCGATCTCGGCGTCCTTCAGCTCCCCGCGCATGCGGTCGAAGTTCTCGTTGCCGGCCTTGGTCTCGGCGATGAACTCGCGGGCGAACTCGCCGGACTGGATCTCGCCGAGGATCTGCTTCATCGCCGCCTTGGTCTCGTCGGTGATCACGCGCTTACCGCGGGTGAGGTCGCCGTACTCGGCGGTGTTGGAGATCGAGTAGTGCATCCCCTGGATGCCCTTCTCGTACATCAGGTCGGCAATTAGCTTCAGCTCGTGCAGGCACTCGAAGTAGGCAAGGCGGGGGTCGTAGCCGGCCTCGACCAGGGTCTCGAACCCAGCCTGGACCAGCTCTGAAGCGCCGCCGCAGAGGACGGCCTGCTCGCCAAAGAGGTCGGTCTCGCACTCGTCTTTGAAGGTCGTCTCGATCACCGCGGCGCGGCCGCCGCCGATCCCGGAGGCATAGGCGAGGACGAGGTCGTGGGCATTGCCGCTGGCGTCCTGGTGGACCGCCATCAGGCAGGGGACGCCGTTGCCTTCCTCGTACTGGCGGCGGACCAGGTGGCCGGGGCCCTTGGGCGCGATCATGCCGACGTCGACGCCGGGCGGCGGCTCGATCTGGCCGAAGTGGATCGCGAAGCCGTGGGCGAAGAGCAGCAGGTTGCCGGGGGCGATCCCGTCGACGATCTCCTCGCGCCAGACGTCCGCCTGTTTCTCGTCCGGCAGCAGGATCATCACCAGGTCGCCGCGGCTGGCGGCTTCGGTGATGTCGAGCACCTCGAGCCCGGCGGCTTCCGCCTTGACCCGGCTGGAGGAGTCGGGACGCAGGCCGACGACCACGTCGACTCCCGAGTCCTTGAGGTTGAGGGCGTGAGCGTGCCCCTGTGAGCCGTAACCGAGGATCGCGACGGTCTTGCCGTCGAGCTTGCCGAGGTCGGCGTCTTTGTCGTAGAAAATGTCGTCAGTGCGCATGGCGCCGGAGGCTATCGGAGCGCTCGCCTCATCAGCTTGCCCGAGGGCGTGCGTGGCAGCGCCGCCGCGAGCTCGACCCGCTTCGGCACCTTGAACCCGGCCAGCGACTCGGCGCAGTAGTGGCGCAGCTCGTCGGGCGTCGTCGTCGAGCCGCTCTCGAGGACCACGACCGCGGTCACGGCCTGCTGCCACTCCGGGTCCTCGCGGCCAACGACCGCGGCGTCGGCGACCTCGGGGTGGCGCAGCAACACCTCCTCGACCTCCGCCGGGACGATGTTCTCGCCGCCGCTGACGATCATGTCGTCGATCCGGTCCTTGACGTAGAGGAACCCCTCCTCGTCGATGTGGCCGAGATCGCCGGTGTGCAGCCAGCCGTCGGCGTCGGCGCGGCCGGGGGCTACGGTCGGGCCTTGGACGAGGATCTCGCCGTCCAGGATGCGGAGGTGGGTGGTCAGCAGCGGCCGCCCGGCGGAGCCGAGCTTGCGACGGGCCTCGGCCGGGGCCAGCGTCGTCACCTGCGAGCAGGTCTCGGTCAAGCCGTAGGTCTGCACGACCGTGGCCCCCTTGGCGGTCGCTTCTTCCAGCGGCTCCTCGGGGACGGGGCCGCCGCCGACCAGGATCGCCCGTGGTCCGGAGAGGTCCGCACCCGCCTCGAGCAGCCGGGTCAGCATCGTCGCCACCACGGAGACGACGGTGATCCCGTCGCCTTCCAACGCCGCCGCGGCGCGGTCGACGTCGAAACCGTCGTGCACGACCGCGGTGGTTCCGTAGATGACCGAGCGCATGATGATCCCGAGGCCGGAGATGTGGCTCAGCGGCAGGCAGCAGAGCCAGCGGTCCTCCGGCTCAACGCCGATGTTGAAGGCGGAGCCGACGGCGCTCCAGAGAAAGTTGCCGTAGGTGAGGCCGACCGGGTGCGGAGCGCCGGTGCTGCCGCTGGTCAGGACCCGGGCGCAGACCTCGTCCATGTCGTGCTCCCCCAGCAGCGGCATATCGGCCTCGGTCTGGGTCAGCTCACCGGCATCGTCGAGATCGACGATCGGCTCCTCGGCGGCGACGATCGCTCCTCGCTCCTCCAGCGTCAGCCGTGGGCTCAGCGGCAGCAGCTTGGCGCCGACCTTCATCAGCGCATGGGCGAGGACAACCTGCTCGCGGCGGGGGTGCATGGTCAGGGCGGCGGTGGAGCCGCGGCGAACGCCGTGGGCGGCGAGACGGCGGGCAACCCAGGTCGCCTCCGCCTCCAGCTCGGCGTAGGTCATCTCGGCGCCGTCCGCCACCAGGGCGGTGCGGTCGGGACAGCTCTGCGATCTCTGGGCCAGCCAGTCGTCGAGTTTCATCGGCGGGATATCGTGCCCATCATGCCCAAACGCCACAAGGACGCTCTGTCCGAGCAGGATCTCTACTCACCGATCGAGTGGACCGCCGCCGGCAGCTATGAAGACATCCGCTACGAGACCGGCGACGGGATCGCCAAGATCACGATCGATCGGCCCGATGTCCTCAACGCTTTCCGGCCGCAAACGCTGGTCGAGGTCTCCGCCGCGCTCGAGCTGGCCCGCGAGGACACCGAGATCGGCGTGATCATCCTCACCGGCGAGGGCGAGCGGGCGTTCTGCTCCGGTGGCGACCAGACGGTGCGTGGCGATACGGGCTACGTAGCGGAGGGTGCAAGCCTCGGTCGCTTCCACGTCACCGACCTGCAGGTGCAGATGCGGCGACTGCCGAAGCCGGTGCTGGCGATGGTTGCCGGCTACGCGATCGGGGGCGGCCACATCCTCCACCTCTGCTGCGACCTGACGATCGCCGCCGACAACGCCTGCTTCGGCCAGACCGGGCCGCGAGTCGGCTCCTGGGACGGCGGCTACGGCGCCTCCCTCCTGCGCGACCTGGTCGGGACCAAGAAGGCGAAGGAGTTCTGGCTGCTGTGCCGCCAGTACGACGCCGAGGAGGCGCGCGAGATGGGACTGGTCAACACCGTTGTCCCGCTCGAGCAGCTGGAGCGGGAGACGGTCGCCTGGTGCCGCGAGATGCTCGCGCTCTCACCCTTCGCATTGCGCCTGGTCAAGTCCAGCTTCAACGCCCACGAGGACGGCTACGCCGGGATCCAGCAGCTCGCCCACGACGCCAACCTCCTCTTTTACGGCAGCGATGAGGCGCGTGAGGGCCGCGAGGCGTTCAAACAGAAGCGCCAGCCCGACTTCTCCAAGTTCCCGCGCCGGCCATGAGGATCTGGCTGATGGCCGCGAGGCCGAGGACGCTCCCCGCCGCGGTCGCTCCGGTCTTGGTGGGGACGGCGGCAGCGGTGCAGTGGCTTGGGCACCTGCCGCGCTGGGGGGCATTCGTAGCGGCCCTGGTCGGTTCGATCTTCATCCAGATCGGGACCAATCTCGCCAACGACTACTCCGACGCCAAGCGCGGCGCCGACACGGCCGATCGACTCGGCCCGGTTCGCGTCACCTCCGCCGGGCTGGTGACGCCGCAGCGGGTGATGACCGCGACCTGGATCGCCTTCGCCGTGGCGATCGCCTGCGGCATCTACCTCGCAACCGTCGCCGGGCTCGTGATCCTGCTGGTCGGCGCCGTCTCGATCGCCGCCGGGATCCTCTACACGGGTGGACCGCGCCCCTACGGCTACGCCGGCCTCGGCGAGGTCTTCGTCTTCCTCTTCTTCGGCCTGGTTGCCGTCAACGGCTCCTACTACGTCCAGGTCGAGCAGCTCGACGCGCTGCCGCTGGGGCTGTCGATCTCGATCGGCTTCCTCGCCACGGCGATCCTCGTCGTCAACAACGTCCGCGATCTCGAGACCGACCGGCGGGCGGAAAAGATGACGCTGGCCGTGCGCATGGGCCGCCACAACGCGGTGGTGCTCTACCGGCTGCTGATCCTCGGCGCCTTCGTCTTGCTGCCGATCTCGCTGATCGCGGGCGAGGCGAGCGCGCTGCCGCTGATCGGACTGTTGGCGCTGCCGCTGGCGATCGGCCCGATGCGGACGATGAGCAACCGCAGCGACGGGCCGGCACTCAACAGCGCCCTCGCCGCGACCGGCGTCGTCCTCGCCGCATACAGCGTCCTGGTCTCGGCCGGGCTGCTGATTTCCAGTTGACTTAGACGCAGTTGTTCCCGCTATGCGGGAACAACTGCGTTCTCATCGCCCGAGGTGGGAAGCTGTGAGGCGTGCGAATCGCCTCCGTCGAGGTCATCCCCTACGCGCTGCCCTTTCGCGCGCCCTACGTGACTGCGCGCGGCCAGCTCGATCAGCGCGAGATGGTGCTGCTGCGGCTGCGCTCGGCCGACGGTCTGACCGGGCTGGGGGAGGCGGTGCCGCTGTCCCTGCGCGGCGGCGCGACCCTGGCGCGGGTGGTTGGCGAGCTGGAACTGCTGAGTGAGCTCTCAGAGCTGGACGAGGCGGGGCTGAGCGGCGGTATCGCCAACCTCTCCCCTCCGGCGCGCTGCGCGGCGCTGACGGCGCTGATGGACCTGCGGGGCCGGCGCGCCGCTGCGGAGGGCCGCTCCACCTCGGCGCCGGCCGAGCCGGTGCGCTGCAACGCGACGCTGGTCGCGGGGGAGCCACAGGCGGTCGCCGACGACGCCCAGGGCTGGGCCAGCGAGGGCTTCACGACCTTCAAGCTGAAGCTCGGAGTGGGCGACGACGTCGGCCAGGTCCGAGCGGTGCGCGAAGCAGTTGGGCCCGAGGCGCGGCTCCGGGTCGATGCGAACACCGCCTGGGACGTAGCCACCGCGAAGCGGACACTGGCCGAGCTGGAGGAGCTCGACGTCGAGCTGGCAGAGCAACCGGTGGCGACGTTGGAGGAAGCAGCCGAGGTCGCAGCGGCGACCTCGATCCCGCTTGCCGGTGACGAGTGCGTCGAGAGCCGGGCCGACGCCGAGCGCGCGGTCGAGCTCGGCGCCTGCGCGCTTGCCGGGGTGAAGCTGTCGAAGGTGGGCGGGCCCGAGGAAGCGATCGCGATCGCCGAGGTACTCCCCTCCTACCTGTCCAGCGCGCTCGACGGTCCGGTCGGGATCGCGGCGGCGGCGCAGGTGGCGCAGACGCTGCGCGCTAACGCGCCTGGCGAGGGCGTCGGCCTCGCCCACGGCCTTGCGACCCAGCGGCTATTTGCGGCGACGGTCGCGACATCCGAGTGCGAGTTGCGCGACGGCATGCTCCACCCCCCCGCTGGCCCGGGGCTCGGCGTCGAGATCGACGAGCGGGCGCTCGACCTGCATCGGCTTTAGCCTGCGGGGCGCTTTTGTAACTCCCCAGGTGACAAAGTCGCCCCGCCGCGTGGACACGACCAACGCCAACACCGCCCTCGCCTCGGCCTTCGTCGAGGAGCTGGCGCGTGGCGGGCTGCGCCACGCTGTCGTCTCCCCCGGCTCCCGCTCGACCCCGCTGGCGGTGGCGCTCTGGCGCCAGCCCGGGATCGAGGTGACGGTGATCATCGACGAGCGCTCCGCCGCCTTCTTCGCGCTCGGGGCGGCGCAGGCGAGCGGCAATCCGGTGGCGCTGCTCTGCACCTCGGGCACCGCGGTCGCCAACTATCACCCGGCGATCTGCGAGGCCGATGAATCGGGGCTGCCGCTGGTGGTGCTGAGTGCCGACCGACCGCCGGAGCTGCGCGGGATCGGCGCCGGGCAGACGATCGACCAGATCAAGCTCTTCGGCTCCTCGGTGCGCTGGTTCTGCGAAGTCGGCACCCACGCCGCCGACGACGACGGCCTGCTCCACTACCGCTCCGTCGCCTGCCGGGCGCTGGCGGCGGCACGAGGCGAGTCGCGACCCGGCCCGGTCCACCTCAACCTCCCCTGGCGCGAGCCGCTGGCGCCGGTGCCGGTAAAGGGAGCGGTGACCGCGACCGAGGCGCTGGCGCTGGAGGGTCGCGACGGGCGGCCGCTGACGGCGGTGACGCGGATCGACCTCGAGCCCTCGGCCTTCCTGCTGGAGGAGGTCGCGGGACACATCGGCGACGCGATCGCCGGCGTCATCGTCGCCGGCCGCCAGCTCGATCCGGAGCTGCGTGAGCCGCTCGCGCACCTCGCCCGCGTCTCCGGCTTCCCGATCCTGGCCGAGCCGACCTCGCAGCTGCGCTGCGGGCGCCATGACCGCTCCCAGGTCATCGCCAGCTACGACCTGCTGCTGCGCGACGAGCGCTTCGCGCGCTCCGTCGTCCCGGACTTCGTCCTCCGCTTCGGCGAGATGCCGACCAGCAAGCCGCTGCGGACCTGGCTGGCGGCAAGCGGCGCCAGCGAAATCGTGATCGATCCCCACGGCGGCTGGAACGAGCCCAGCAACCGGGCGGCGGCAATCCTGCGGGCCGATCCGACCGAGCTGGCGGCGGGCTGGGCGACGCGACTGGAGAAGGAACCGCGCGGCGCCCCCGAGCAGTGGATAGCGGCCGAGCAGGCGGCCCAGGCCGCCCTCGCCGCCGAGCTGGATGGCGCCGATGCGATCACCGAGCCCGCCCTGCACCGAGCGATCGGCGAGGCGCACCGAGATGGCGACCTCGTCTACACCGCTTCGAGCATGCCGATCCGCGACCAGGAGGCCTTCCTCGGGGCCGGTGCCGCCGACGCTCTGTTCCTCTGCAACCGCGGCGCCAACGGCATCGACGGGTTGATCTCTTCCGGCATCGGCGCCGCCCACGCCAGCGGCCGCCCGACCACGATCCTCAGCGGCGATCTCGGCCTGCTGCACGACATCGGCGGCCTCGCCGCCCTGCGCGACGTCTCGACCCCGGTCCGGATCGTCGTCATCGACAACGACGGCGGCGGCATCTTCCACTTCCTCCCCCAGGAGCAGGCCCTGGCCGGCGAGGAGTTCGAGGCCCTGCTGGGCACCCCACGCGGCGTCGACGCCGCCAAGGCCGCCGCCCTCTTCGACCTCCCCCATCGCGAGCTCGAATCTCTTGCCGACTTATCGGCCGCCCTTGGCGCCGGCACCGGCCTGATCGAGGTCAAGGTCGACCGCCAGGCCAGCGTGGCTCTGCACCGGAGCCTCGCTGCCGCCGTCGGCGCGGCAATCGCCTGAGCTCAGCAGGCGATTGGGCCGGCCTCGCGGCCGGGGCCGGACTGCCAGGCGACGCCGTAGAAGGCGACTTTCTCCAGCGAGAGGAGCTTGCGGCGGCAGCTACCGTCAGGGTTGATCTGCATCACCGAGTTGCCGACCGGGAAGAGCAGGCCGAGGCCGGGGACGAACGAGGTGTCAGCGCGGAACTGCACGTAGGCGAGCCGCTGCCCGGAGGGATCCCAGCTCGGCGCCGACTCGAGGATGTCGTCGCTGCGGGTGAGGCGGCGCAGGCCGGTGCCGTCGATGTTCATCGCGTAAAGCTCGCCCGCCGTGTAGTCGCGGTCCTCTTCGGCCTGGACGACGTCGAGGTCCTTGTAGCCGATGAAGGCGAGGCGCGAGCCGTCGGGAGAGATCGCCGCTTCCTCGGCCAACTGCACCAGCTCGGTCGCAGCGCTGCCGTCGACCGGCGCCAGCACCACCCGCGGTCCGTCGAGGTTGTCGTCCTGCTTGGTCAGCGCCAGGGTGGAGCCATCCGGCGAGAACGAGGAGGGTTCGTTGTGCAGCCCGTTGCGCCAGCGGGTCAGCGGGCGCGGCTTGCCGCCGGCGAGGTCGACGACCCAGGCCGTCGTGGCGGAGTATTCGCGCGAGCGCTCCGGGTGGCGGATGTTGAAGTGGACCTTGTAGCGCGAACGCGAGAAGGCAAGCGTGCGGCCGTCCGGCGAGAGGATCGGGCTGGTGGCGTTCCTGGTCCCGGGCACGACGCGTAGACCGCTGCCGTCAGCGGCGACCAGGTAGATCCGGCGGCTGCGGCCGGCACTGCCGGCGAAGGCGAGCAGGGCGCCATCGCCCGACCAGTTCGGCCCCTCGAACGGCACCGGGACCCGCCGGCCGCCTTCCTCCAGCGCGCCGCTGAGCAGCGTTTGCGGCCGCTGCCCGTCGGGGCCAAAAGTCTGCAGGGCCATGATCGGCGCGGCCGCGTTTTCGTCCCGTTCAGAGGCTTTGGTCTCGCGCAAAGTGACGCTCGCCAGCCGCGGCCCGACAGGAGCCTCTGCAACCACTTTCCCCGGCGCAAGTGCCGCTACTGCCAGGCCCAGACCGGCGATCGCGAGGCATCGGGAGACCCTCAACTGAGCCTCCCCGCTGTTGCGACGGCGAGAGTCTCCCGATGCCTCGCCCACGCTCGCGCTCACTCCGCCAGCAGTGGCAATAGGGCTTCCAGCTTGACCTCGGTCTCGGCCAGCTCGGCCGCGGGGTCCGATCCGGCGACGACGCCGACGCCGGCGAAGAGGTGGGCCTCGCGGTCGCGAAGAACGGCGCTGCGGAGGGCGACGCAGAACTCGCCGTCCTCGGTCGCGTCCATCCAGCCGACCGGACCGGCGTACCAACCCCGATCCATCTTCTCCAGGTCGGCGATCGCCATCGCCGCCTCGGGCCAGGGCTCGCCACCGACGGCGGGGGTCGGGTGCAGCATCCCGGCCAGCTCGATCGCCGAATGTGGCTCCGTGAGCTGAGCGATTACCGGCGTCGCCAGGTGCTGGATGTTCGCGACCTTGACGATCTCCGGTTCCGCCGCCGCCTCGACCCAGACCGCGTGCGGGCGCAGGGCGCGGACGATCCGCTCGGCGACGATGCGCTGCTCACGACGGTTCTTGTCGCTGCGCAGCAGCTGCTCTCCGAGGTGGTCGTCGACCGCCGGGTCGGAGCTGCGCCGGGTCGAGCCGGCGAGCGCGACAGTGGAGACGCTGGCTCCGGAGCGGCGCACCAGCAGCTCCGGGCTGGCACCGATGAAGGCCGCCTCGGGGGTGCCGCAGCAGAAGCAGAAGCAGGATGGGAACTGCTCCCGCATGGCACCGAACAGGGCGGCTGGATCATGGGCAGCAGCGGCGCTGACCACGACCTCGCGCCCCAGCACCACCTTGCTCATCTCGCCGGCCTCGATCCGCTCGGTCGCCGCCGCCACCGCCTCTTCGAAGGCCCGCGGCGGCCGGGCACTGCGGATCTCCGCCTGCGAGGTCGGGTGCGGGTCGAGCATCGGCAGCGACGCCTCTTCGCGCAGTCCCGCGAGCCGAGCGCTCAGGGCAGCCCCGCGCTCCTCGACGTCATCGCCGGGCTGTACGACGGTGCTGAGGGTGAGAAACGATCGCTCGCCGTTGCGACAGAGCGAGAGCTCCGGCAAGACCAGGGAACCCGGCGAAAGCGAGGACCAGGTCGAGGAGGAGCCGCCGTCGTCGGCGAAGGCGAAACCGCCGAGCCAGACCGGGCCGGCCCCCGCCGGCAGCCCCGGCGGCTCGTCGGCCACCGCTTCCCCGCCTGTTCGCAGGCACTCCTCGGCGACGTCGGCGAAGCGCGCGGCGCCGCGCGAAGCCGCCTCGTGAGCCACTCCCAGCCCGGCCAGCGCAAAGTCGCGGTCGGGTTGTTCCCAGCAGAACCAGCGATCCGATGCCAACCGCGAGGCGAAGACGGCGGCGCACGGATCGGCGATATCCACCTCCCGCGTGACGCTCACGAGAGTCCGTTTTCCACGGGCGAGAGCGCGATCGACCGCCGGTCGGAGGCTAGGAAATGACGAGTCCCAGAGGTCGGCAGGCAAGGACGCAGGGAGCCTGAATAGCACCGCTATTTAGGCGACTGAGGACGCCGCCTGTCGGCGTCTGGGGCCGTCATTTTCAGTCTCCGCCGCGGCCGATTGCGATCTCGCCCGTCCGCACCATTTCGACCAGCCCGTGCGGGCGGACCATGCGCTCGAAGGCCTCGATCTTGTCGGCGGATCCGGTCACCTCGATCGTCATCGTGCGGCGCGCGACGTCGACGATTTTGGCCCGGAAGATCTCCGCGAACTGGATGATCTCGGCCCGGTTCTCGACCGCCGAGGAGACCTTGAACAGCGCCATCTCGCGCGCCACCGTCTCCTCCGGTTCCATGTCGCGGATCTTCAGCACGTTGATCAGCTTGTGCAGCTGCTTCGTCACCTGGTCGATCGGGTGCACCGCGCCGTCGAGAGTGAGGGTGACCCGGGAGATGCTGGGGTCGTCGGTGGGGCCGACCGCGAGGGTGTCGATGTTGAAGCCGCGGCGGGAGAAGAGCCCGGCGACGCGCGCCAGCACACCCGGCTTGTTCTCGACCAGGATCGAGAGGATGTGCTTGCGGCCGCTCAGCTGACCCGGCAGATGCAGGTCCTCGAGTTTGACGGCTTGCGGAGTCCCGGCCTCCATCAGCGCACCGCCCTCGGCGCCTCGACCATGTCGCGGGCGGCTTCGCCCGGCGGGATCATCGGGTAGCAGTTCTCCTCCTGGGCGACGCGAACGTCGAGCAGGACCGGGCCGTCGGTCTCCAGCGCCTTGACCATCGTCTCCTCGAGGTCGGCGGAGTCCTCGCAGCGCAGACCGGTCGCGCCGAACGCCTCGGCCAACTTCACCCAGTCAGGGCTGGCGCCCATTTCGACCGAGCTGTAGCGACGGTCCCAGAACAGCTCCTGCCACTGGCGGACCATGCCCATGTAGCCGTTGTTCATGAGGAAGACCTTGACCGGGATCTCGTTGGTCACGCAGGTCGCCAGCTCCTGCACGTTCATGATTAGGCTGCCGTCGCCGGCGAGGCAGACGACCGCCTCGTCCGGGCAGGCGACCTTGGCGCCGACCGCCGCCGGCAGCCCGAAGCCCATCGTCCCGAGTCCGCCGGAGTTGATCCAGCGGCGCGGTTTGTCGAAGCCGTAGTACTGCGCCGCCCACATCTGGTGCTGGCCGACGTCCGAGGTGAGGATCGCGTCGCCCTGGGTCGCCCGGTGCATCGCCTCGACCATGAACTGGGGCTTGATCTCCCCATCCTTGCCGGGCTCGTAATACAGCGGGTGCTCCTGCTGCCAGCCGCGCAGCTGGTTCCACCAGGCGTCGAGCCGGGTGGTGTCGGTCTGCAGCGCCCGGTACTCACGGGTCAGTTTCGGCAGCACCAGCTTGACGTCGCCGACGATCGGGATGTGGGCGCCGACGTTCTTGGAGATCTCGGCCGGGTCGATGTCGATGTGGATGACCTTGGCGTGCGGCGCGAACTCGGCCAGTTTGCCGGTGATGCGGTCGTCGAAGCGGGCGCCGATGGCAACGATCAGGTCGGCTTTGTCCATCGCCCAGTTGGCGGTAACGGTGCCGTGCATGCCCAGCATCCCCAGCCAGTTCTCGCCCGAAGCGGGGTAACCGCCGAGGCCCATCAGGGTCGAGGTGACCGGGAAGCGGTCGGAGGCGGCCAGCTCGCGCAGCTCCTCGGAGGCGTTGCCGTTGATGACGCCGCCGCCGCTGTAGAAGATTGGCCGGCGCGCGTTGGCGAGCGCTTTCGCGGCGATCCGGATCTGTTTGATGTTGCCGTCGGTCGAGGGCCTGTAGCCGGGCAGCTCGACCGGCTCGGTGCGCGGCTGGTAGTCGATGTCGGCCCGCGAGAGGTCCTGCGGAATGTCGAGCAGGACGGGGCCGGGGCGCCCGGTCGAGGCGACGTGGAAGGCCTCGTGCACGTACTCGGGGATCTGGCGCGCGTCGGTGACCTGGAAGGAGTGCTTGACGAAGGGCAGGGTGGCGCCGAGGATGTCGGCCTCCTGGAAGCCGTCGGTGCCGATCAGTTCGGTGCGGACCTGGCCGGTGATGAAGACGGTCGGGACCGAGTCCATCATCGCGTCGGCGATCGCCGTGACCAGGTTCGTCGCGCCCGGCCCGGAGGTCGCGAAGGCGACCCCGACCCGGCCCGAGGCCTTGGCGTATCCCTCGGCCGCGTGGCCGCCGCCCTGCTCGTGGCGGACCTGGACGTGGCGGAAGTCGGCGTCGACGAGCGCGTCGTAGGTGGGCAGGTTGGCCCCACCGGGGATCCCGAAGACGTCTTTGACGCCCTCGGCCTTGAGGGATTCCATCAGCGTGTCCGCGGCTCTCATCGGACTGGCGATGGTACCAGCGGAGCTAGGCGCGGCCTGCAGGCGATTTCGCCGGGTTCCAGCGGGTCCGCGGGTCGATCGAGGCCTCGATCGTGTTCCCCTTGTAGCGCTCGATGATGTGGATCATCGACTCGACCAGCTCCTCGCCCAGCAGGGTCGGCTCCAGGCCGAGGTCGAGCAGCTTGGTGTGGACCGCGTTGTAGTAGTGCTCTTCCTTCTCCACCCGCGGGTTCTCGCAGTGCTGGATCTCGACCGAGTAGCCGAGGTGCTCGCCGGCGTGCTTGACGAGCTTGGCCAGCTCCAGGACCGAGAACTGCTCGGTGAAC
>DASSFS010000120.1:0-6035 GCA_035694165.1 Solirubrobacterales bacterium
CGGACCGGGATGGAGGCGGGCGAGGTCGACACCTGCATGAAGCTCGGCGCCGGCCACCCGATGGGCCCGCTGGCCCTGCTCGACTTCGTCGGCCTCGACGTCTCCGAGGCGATCGGCAACGCCCTCTTCGCCGAAAACGGCGAGGCGGCGAGCAAGCCGCCGGGGCTGATGGTCGAGATGGTCGGCGAAGGAAAACTGGGCCGCAAGAGCGGCGCCGGCTTCTACGACTACAGCTGACGCAGGCGCTCGTCGAAGGTCAGCAGCTCCGCATCGCGGAGCTGCGCCGTCGCGACGACCAGGGCGTCGGGCAGTCGCAGGCCCCCATTTGCCGCCCGCAGCTGGGCGGCCGTCCGCGCGATCTCGCGGTCGGCTGGCACGATCTCGATCCGCAGGCCGTCGACAAATGCCTCGACGCGATCGCCGAGCCCTAATGCCAGCGGACGGACCAAGGTCTCGCTGTACGCGCTCGCTGCCATGATCAGCTGCGCATCGCTGCGCCTGCGCAGTTCCGATACGGCGCGGTCGTGGTGAGCGTCGGTCGGCTCTAGAAAACCGATCGCGACACTGGCGTCAAGCGCTAGCGCTCCCACTCGTCACGCAATGCATCGAGGTATCCGGGTGGGTAGGTCCCGGGCGGAAGGGATCCGGCGAACTCAGTGATCAGATCGTCGATCCGATCCACCTCGATCCGGCCCCTGGACGCCGCCCGGACCCTGACCGCGTCGCCCGGCTCGATGCCCGCCTCGCGCAGCACCGCGATCGGGATCGTGAGCTGATTCTTGCTGGAAAGTTTGGGCATGCCTTTACCTAGTGTACTAAAGGTAAAGGCGGGAGCTGCGACTGCGGTCATGGGATCTATAAGGACTGGGAGAGGAATTCTCTCCCCACCCTCCCAAGGTTTCCGATGAACTCAGCCCACGGCCCCGCGTTTGCCGCTCAGATCCCAAATAACGTCGGCCTCAGAGATGTTCTGGCGGCGGGCCAGGACCTCGATCTCCTCCCAGGGGAGCTCGGCGTCGGGGAGCTCGTCCCAACGGGCAAGGTCGAGGGCCTCGATCGAACCTTTGAGCGCCGGGCCAAGATGTTCCTCGGAGCGCAGCAGCGCCCTCAGGACCTCGAGCTGCTTGTCGGTCAGGCGTACAACCCACATGCGGTACCTCCAACGTTCGGCGAATCGCGGGTTGCCCGGAGAAATTAGGCAGGCGGACGGACGGAACCGCTGATCCGGACCGCCTCGATGCGGTTCTCGCGAACCGCCTCGACCCGAATCGTGTAGCCGTTGGCCTTGATCGAGTCGCCCCGCTTCGGCAGCCGGCCGAGCTCGCTGAAGACGTAACCGCCGACCGAGTTGTAGGCGTCGCTGTCGACCGGCAGCTCGATCCCGGCGTCGGCCAGATCGCCGAGCGAGACATGGCCGCGGACGAACCAGTCGCCGTTGCTGAGCTGCCGCAGCGCCGCCGCGCGCGGGTCGGTCTCGTCCTCGATCTCCCCCACCACCTCCTCGAGGATGTCCTCGACGGTGACGATTCCGACCGTGCGCCCATACTCGTCGACGACGACCGCGATTGAGGTGCGCTGCACCTGCAGGTCGTGCAGAAGGTCGTCCAGCGGGCGCGTCTCGGGGACGATCAGGGCGTCGCGGATCAGTGGCTCGATCGAGGCAGCGGGACCGTCGCTCATGTAGAGCCGGGCGAGGCTGTTGTTGTGGATGATGCCCTTGACCCGATCGGGGTTGTCGTCCTCGATCACGACCAGGCGCGTATGGCCGGAGGTGACGCAACGGCGCAGCGCCGCCTCGACCGTCTCCGAGGCGTTGACGGTGACCACGGTCGGGATCGGCGTCATCACCTCGCGCGCCTCCTGCTCGTGCAGGTGGAAGACGCCGCCGAGCATGCCCGCCTCGCCGGGATCGAGATGCCCGCCGATCCGCGAGCTGTCGATGATCTGCTTCAGGTCCTCGGCGGTGTGGTGCTGTTCGAGGTCGCTCGGGTTGACCCCGAAGATGCGCACGACGGCATTGGAGAACCAGCTCAGCGCCATCGTCACCGGCGCCGTGCCGACGCGGAACCAGTTGAGCGGTCGCGAGACCCGGCGGGCCGTGCTCTCCGCGTTGGCGATCGCCAACATCTTCGGCACCTGCTCGCCGATGCTGATGTGGATCGCCGTGACCAGGGTGAATGCAATTGCCAGCGAGAGTCCGGCCGCGACGCCATGCGAGAGGCTGCCGAAGACCGGCTCGATCAGCTCCGCGAGCGCCGGCTCGCCGAGGAAGCCGATGCCGATCGAGGCCATCGTGATCCCGATCTGGCAGGCGGAGAGCGATTCGTCAATCTTGTCGAGCTGCTCGACGACCGCCTCGGCGCCGGCTTCACCTTCGGCGGCGAGCTGTTCGATTTTGCCGCGACGGCTGCGGACCAACGCGAACTCGGCCGCAACGAAGAAGCCGTTGATCGCAATCAACAGCAAGAGGAGGACGAGCAGAACGACACTCATCGGCTATGCGGCCCGGTACTTCGGGCTGGGACGTCGTCGGCCATTCGGCGAACGCAATATAGCTGGCCGTCCACGCAGGACTTTCGATAGATGCGATATTGAGCAAATAGTGCGCGTTGCAACGCTCAGCGAGATGCTGGAAGAGGTCGTCCGCCTGGGCGAGGCGACAGGCATGGAAGAGCATGCTCATGAGCTGCGCGGAGAACTCGAGGGGCGCCTGGCGACGGTGCGGGCCGCGGTCTCCGGCGCCGGCAGTCCGCGCGTGATCGCTCTCGAGCGACTCGACCCGCCGCGGGTCGGGGGCTTCTGGATCCCGGAGATGATCTCGATCGCCGGCGGCGTCGACGTCGCCGGCGACCCTGGCCTGAACCCACCCGACGTCGGCTGGGGAGAGCTCGAGAGCCTCAACGCCGACGTCGTAATCGTGATGCTGGATTGCTCCCTCGTCGATGCCAAAGCGCAGGCGATGGAGCACTGGGAGCGAATCCAGGCGCTCGGAGCCGACCGGATCCTCGCCGTCGATACGGCGCCCGCCTTCTCGGAGCCTGGGCCGCAACTCGTCGACGGGGCCGAGATGCTCGCCCACCTGCTGCACCCGGATTTGATCGACCCGCCCGGCAACACCCTGTTCGTGTCGCTCTCGGCACCGGTCTCGCGACCTGCCTCCGGCGACTGAGCTCTCAGGCGACAGCCACGCCTGCGAACAAGGAGATCGCGGCGACCGCCGCGATCACCGCGAACTCGGCCGCCTGCCTCCTTGGCCCGAGCATCCCGCGCTCGCCGGCGACGATCGCCGCAGCGCAGATGCCGCCGCCGACGAGGCCGCCAAGGTGACCGCCGATACTGATGTTGGAGGCGCCGAAGGTAAAGGCCAGATTGATCACGATGAGGAAGCCGAGCTCGCCCGCCAGGGCGTTCATGCCGCGCCCGCGAGCGATGACGAAGGCGGCGCCGATCAGGCCAAAGACCGCCCCCGACGCCCCCACGGTGAGGGCGTTGGGATCCAGCAGAAGGGCGCCAAAGGAGCCGGCGAGGAGCGAGGCGAAATAGATCGCGACGAACCGCGGGGTGCCGAGCGCCGGCTCCAGCAGCCGTCCGAGAAAGAACAGCAGCAGCATGTTGAAGCCGATGTGGATCAGGCTGGCGTGCAGGAACCCGCTCGTCACCATCCGGTACCACTCGCCTTCGGCGACGGACGGCCCGAAGAGTCCGAAGTCGACGACGATCCTGCCGCTGGGGTTGTTCAATCCCCCGGTTCCAGCCGCAATCTCAATCAGGTACGCAATCACGTTGAGCCCGATCAGGACGTAGGTCGCCGGCGACTGCCAGAACCCGGTTGCGTTCCCCCCGGTGCCGCGGACGACTTTGGTCCGCTGCCGCGCGCACTCAGGGCAGCGCATCCCAACCGGGGTCGGGGTCATGCAGTCGGGGCAGATCGGCCGGCCGCAGGACGAGCAGGCGACACCGGTCTCGCGGTCGGGGTGGCGGTAACAAGTCTCGGCCATCGGGATGAGCAGCCTACAATCGCCGCCGATGGAGCCTCCCAGCCCAGCCCGGCTGTACGCGACGCTCGCCGGTGCCTTCCTCTTCGTATTTGGCCTGGCGGGCTTCGCCGAGGACCTCTCCTGGCTCAACTTCCTGCACGTGGCGAGCGGTGCCCTCGGGCTGCTGGCTGCCGGCGCCGCCGCGCGCGCCTACGCGCTTGGCCTCGGCCTGGTCTACGTCGGCCTGGCCGTCTTCGCCTTCGACAGCGACGGCTGGCTGCATCTCACGGTCGGCCTGCTCGGCCTTGCCGCGGCTCTCGGAACCTCAGAGCCGCGAGCGCAAGCCGCCGGAAAGGGCCTTTAGGCCGCTCTCGCTCTTGTGCTTGCTGCGGCGACGCAGCTCCAGCAGGACCAGGGCGCCGGTGGCGACGCCGCCGGCACCGACCGCGACCACCGGACGCACCCAGTTGCGCGGGTCGCGCAGCGCCCGCAGCTCACTCTCAGAAAGTTCCTCGGCCCAGTCGGAGAGCTCCTCGGCAGCGGCCTGAGTCACGGCAGACAGCGTGTCCTCGAGGCGGCCGGAGAGGCGCTCGGGCGGCTCGATCGGCCGCAGTGCGTCGGCCAGCAGTTGCTCGACGTCCCAGCTGGCGCCGCTCAATCCCTCACTCGTCGGGCTCATCGCTCATCTCCTCCTGCAACTGCTTGATCGCGCGATGGATCAGAACCTTGGTGGCGCCGTCGGAGCGACCGAGGGCGCGGGCAATCTCGCGGTTGTCCATCCCGAGGGCGAAGCGCATGATCAGCGCCTCGCGCCGATCGTCGGAGAGATGCTCGAGATTGGCCATCACCTGGCGCAGCTCCTCGCGTCCCTCGGCGATCGCGACCGTGTCGTGGCGCGAGGCGATCGGGTCGGCGCTGTCGAGCGGCGTCTGCGGCCGGCGGGAACGGTCCCGGTAGTAGTTCGAGGCAAGGTTGTGGGCGATCCGGATCACCCAGGGCCGCAGCGGCCGCCCGGCGGACTCGCGCCGCGCCCGGTCGAAGTGCCGGTAGGCCTGCAGGAAGGCCTGCTCGGTGAGGTCCTCGGCGTCGTGGTGGTTGCCCACCTTGTAGTAGGCGTAGGAATAGACGTCGCGCAGGTGGGCCCGGTAGAAGTCCTCGAAGGCGCGGTCCAGCTCCGCCTTCGCCGCCGGCCCAAGGTCGCCGGGCTCGACGTTCTCCTCGGGGCCGCTCACCGGCCAAGCCTAGTCGCATCATGCCGCCCGCCTCGAGCGCTCAACCCGGCGCAGGCCGGCCACCCAAGCCTCGGCGTCGATCTCGCCCCGGATCAGGGCGGCGAGGCCGTTCAGCGCCTCCGCCGGCCCGCCGGCATTGTCGATCGCCTGGGCGAGAAGCGGCGTCGTGTCCAGGCCCTCCGATGCCTGACCGATTTTTTCCTGGATCTGCTCCGCCGGGGTCCCGGTGCCGAGCAGCTCGCCGGCGCGGCGGTTGCGTCCGGCCGGCGCCATCATCGTCGCCGTCAGGTCGCCGACCCCGGCGAGGCCGGAAAAGGTCTCCAGCTCCGCCCCGCGATCGATCGCGTACTCGATGCACTCGCGCCAGATCTCGGCCACAGCGATGCCGGCAGCGTTGAGCCCGTGCGGCTCGGCGGCGGCGGCGGCCAGGGCGGCGGCGTTCTTGGCGGCCCCGGCCATCTCGACGCCGGTGACGTCGCCGGACCGCTCGCAGACCAGGCCGGCGTGGTCGAAGACCTCGCCGAGCTGAACCCTGAGGTCGACGTCGGCGGAGCCGAGCACCAGCGCGGCGGAACCGGAGACGGCCTCGCGGGCGTGGGCGGGGCCGCCGAGGCAGGCGATTGCGCGGGCCCGCACGCGTTCGCCGACGTATTCGGCCGGCAGCTGCCCCTGGGGAGCGATCAGGCCCTTGGTCAGGAGCAGGACCGAGGAACGGCCGCTGACCCGGTCAGCGATCGCCCCGACGGCCTGCGGCAGCGATTTCGAGGGAATCGCCAGACAGATCAGGTCGAGTCCGGCGAGCTCGATCTCGGAGGCCTGGCGAACG